>SFJA01000003.1 GCA_004556005.1 Bacteroidales bacterium
GACGAACCTCTGGTATACCGGTTGTGGCGCCAGCTGCACCGCCGGGTATCCACGTTCGGTCAGGATAAGCGCTGAAAGCATCTAAGCGCGAAGCCGTCTTCAAGATGAGACTTCCAAATAGGGTCGTGGGAGACTACCACGTTGATAGGCAGGAGATGTAAGCACAGCAATGTGTTCAGTCGACCTGTACTAATAGCCCGAAATCTTTCCGGAAAGCCGGACTTCAAGCCTAGGGATCTCTCTCAAGAAATATACTGCGGTGGTTATATCAGTGTGGACCCACCTCTTCCCATCCCGAACAGAGAAGTTAAACACACGGGAGCCGATGGTAGTGCTATACCAAGTGTGAGAGTAGGAAGCTGCCGCTTTTCGAGACCCTCGAGTCGTCAAGACCCGAGGGTCTCTCCGCCCCAAAACCCCTGCGCCCTCAAGGTCCCCTATGACTTTGCAGGGCACCATTGCGCTTCCACTACATCGGACTAGTGACCGTTCGAACATCCTTCCTCCAAATAACAGTATCCACGCCCCGCAAAGCCCCTGCGCCCTCAAGGTCCTCTATGACTTTGCAGGGACTAAATCACTGACTCCTGTTGACTCAATTTTGTCCATGAAAACCCACGTTTTTGTGGACAAAGTTGCTGCGGTGGTAGGTGTAAGTTTGGCTCGGTTCCGTCGGAGCAAGTTCCGACTCCATCCCTTCACCAACTCCCGGACCCGGGCGGTCCGTTGATGCGGACTTCTATTATTGGGGCTAGGCCACCGGGCCCCCAGTGTCGGCGCTTTCCCGCAAATCATCTGGCACGGCAATCGCCATTCTACGTGCCTGCAGGGCACATTGGCTCGCGCGATGGCATCGATTTGTGTCCATCGAGCGCCGCGAACCCCTCCAGGCATCGCTCCAGGGCACATCATCTCGCGCGATGATTCGCAGGAAGAACCCCAACCTGCCACGCACAGCCGTCAGTGCCCTATTCAACGCTTTCCTGCAATTCATCTGACAAGGCAATCGCCTTTCTAGGGGACTGCAGGGCACATAGGCTCGCGCGATGGCATCGATTTGTGTCCATCGAGCGACCCGAACCCCTCCAGGCATCGCTCCAAGGCACATTCGCTCGCGCGGTGATTTGCAGGAAGAATCCCAACTTGCCATACACGGCTGTGCAGGCCCTGCGTCCCCTTTTCCCGTAAATCATCTGGCACGGCAATCGCCTTTCTAGGGGACTGCAGGGCATATCGGCTCGCGCGATGGCATCGATTTGTGTCCATCGAGCACGGCGAACCCCTCCAGGCATCGCTCCAAGGCACATTCGCTCGCGCGATGGTTTGCAAGAAGCTCGCGGTATGAAGAATCCCGACCTGACATACATGGCTGCCAAAGGACCGACACCGGCTTTCTTGCAATCCTTCAGAGCCCTGTGCCTCACGTTCTTCTCCGTCAAGTTTCTGTGCATAGTTCTGGCACCATGCGTTACGCTAATTCGGAATGGGATATCAAATACTTATTTCATCGAGCTTCGGACTATGTCTCTGAACCGAGAGGAATGGATTTGCCTCGCTCGGTTGATTGTCTTTTTGCCCCGTTATCCTCCTTCCCCAAACGAAATTGCCCCTCTCCTGACGAAATTCTTCATTTTTTCTGTAGGCATTTATGAATTCGTTTTGCAAAATCAAATATTTTGCCTATCTTTGCAGTCCTAACTGAAATGGTGCGATTAGTTCAGTTGGTAGAGCACCAGATTGTGGTTCTGGGTGTCGTGGGTTCGAGCCCCACATCGCACCCCTTCTTGCAGCCCTCGGATTTTTCCGGGGGCTGTTCTTGTTTCTGGGCATATCTTTTCCGGGGGCTGTTCTTGTTTCTGGGCATATCTTTTCCTGGAGCCTGTCCTCCTTGTTATATGCAACTTTCGCATTCATCTGCAAATGAGTAGAATGAGTTGTCTGTTATGATGACATGATCGACCAGTCTGATTCCTATTGCGGTGAGTCCGTTTTGCAGTTTCTCGGTTTCTATCATGTCAGCGGAGCTCGGAACTGGGCTCCCTGACGGATGATTGTGCACGAGAAATACTCCGGAGGCCTTTTGCTCAAGAGTTTCTGCAAGAATCTGCCTGATGTCGATAATCGTGGAATCCTGTCCTCCGGTATTGATTCGCTTTATGTCAATAGTAACATTTTGCGAGTTGACCAGGATTATCCAGGTCTCCTCGTGGTCAAGACCTTTGAGAAATGGAATTATTTCATCGTAAACGCTTCTGGCTGAACACAATTGTCTGCGAGTCCCCTCAGGTTTTTCATGCATGAATCGTCGCCCCAGCTCAAGGGCCGCAGCAATTTGAGCCGCCTTGCAGCTCCCTATTCCCTTGAAGCGGCTGAGCGCAGCAGGAGACATTCCGCTAAGTGCGGTCAGGCTTCCTTTGGCAGATGACAACAGTCTCTGGGCAAGTTCGAGAGCGCTCTCCGTTCTTGTCCCGTTCCTGATGATGATGGCAAGGAGTTCACTTGTCCCGAGGGCCTCGGCCCCTTTGGACAACATCTTCTCGCGAGGCCTTTCCGCCTCGCACAATTCAATGATTTTCATAGTTTAAGTTGAGTTTAAGTATTTACCGGTCTGTCCTCGGTTATTGTTCGCACAGACTGCATAGCAGTGTACCCTGAGTGCAGTCCTCGACCTTAACCTTGACAAAATCTCCTGTCTTGTGTATCTTGTCCGGCCAGACGCACATCTTGTTCTGGCTGTTCCTTCCGCAAAGTTCCTCCTCGCTCTTCTTCGACTTTCCCTCGACAAGCACTTCAAAGCACTTTCCAATATCCCTCCTGTTGCTCTCGAGAGACAGTCTGTTCTGCAGGGCGATGATTTCCTCGAGCCGGCGAGTCTTGGTCTCAATGTCCACGTCATCAGGGTATTTGCGCGCTGCAAGCGTGCCCGGCCTTTCTGAATAGTAGAACATGAATGCCGAGTCAAATCCGACCTGCTCGAACAGAGAAAGCGTCTCCCTGTGCTCCTCTTCCGTCTCGGAGCAGAATCCTGCTATCACGTCCGTCGATATCGCACAGTCGGGCATTATCCGGCGAATCGCGGCAACCCTTTCAAGATAGCCCTCCCGTGTGTAGCGCCTGCGCATCTTCTCCAGTATCCTGTCCGACCCGGACTGCACCGGCAGGTGGATGTGATGACAGATGTTCGGATGCGCTGCCATAGTCTCGAGCACCTTGTCCGAGATGTCCTGAGGGTTCGATGTGGAAAAACGAATTCGCATTTGCGGGCAGGCCTCGGCCACCATCGAGAGCAGGTCGGCAAAATCGAATTCGCCGAAATGGTAGGAGTCAACGTTTTGTCCGAGCAGCGTGACCTCGCGGTAGCCCTTGGACTGGCAGTTGCAGGCTTCGCGTATGATGGTGCCGCAGTCCCTGCTCCTTTCGGCGCCCCTGGTGTACGGGACGACGCAGTAGGAGCAGACGTTGTTGCAGCCCCTCATTATGGAGATGAATGCGGAAACGCCGTTCTTGTCTATGCGGACAGGTGAGATGTCGCCGTATGTTTCCTCGCGGGACAGCAGCACGTCGATCTGGGGGTGTCCCGGTGCGGCGGCGGCAAGCAGCTGCGGAAGTCCTCTGTACGCATCCGGGCCCGCTACAAGGTCAACCTTGCCGGACTCGAGGAGCTTGTCCTTCAGTCTCTCTGCCATACATCCGAGTATGCCAATGACGACGTCCGGATTGCGCCTGCGCTGCAGGTTGAACTGGTCAATGCGGCCCCAGATGCGCTGCTCTGCATTGTCTCTGATGGAACAGGTGTTGGCAAGTATGACGTCCGCCTCGTCCATTGAGGCGCTGCGCTCATAACCGGCTTTCCCCAGTATGGAAAAAACCACTTCGGTGTCAGCTACGTTCATCTGACAGCCGTATGTCTCGATATAAACTTTCTTCATAATGCAGGGCAAAGATAGATAATATTTTCTTCCTATTTCCAAATTTATTAATTTTGCAGTTATGAAACTTAATGTAAAAAAGTGCATACCCGTACTCCTGGCGCTCTGCATGCTGCTTCTCGGCGGCTGCGCCAAGACCTATAAGGATATAAAGGTAACGTCGTTTGACATCATCTCCATCTCTCCTAAGGGACTGGATGCCGTGGATGCCGTCGTGGACGTGGGACTGGACAATCCCATTGTCGGATTTGAAGTGTTCAATGCCGTAGCAAGCATAAAGCTTTCGGGCGAGGAATGTATGTCCATCGTGGCCGACCAGCTTGTGGTCGAAGGACATTCCGAAAAGGTTTACAGGATCCCCCTGCACGGAAGTCTGTCACCTTCCTTCAATCCGCTGGAACTTCTCAAGCTTGTCAAGGATATGGATCTCAGCAAGTTCACTATGGATGCAAAGGCCAGGGTGGGACTGCGTGGCGGTCTTGGCAAGGATATTGATATAAAGGACATCAAACTGGAAAAATTGCTCAAGAAAGAATGAGAATGACTGTTCGCAGGACCTTGTTACTGCTGTTTGCCACCTTTCTGTCGGCTACATCATTTGCACAAACCGTACTCCCGGAAGGATACTCCCGGGCTGATACCGTCGTTGTAATAAGCGTGCCTCAGGTCAATCCTGCGCTTGACGGAGTCGATATACTCGTAGCTATGCCTCCTTGCGTGGCTGTCAGACAGTCTTCCGCCATACGCAGTGCGCTCGACAGGCAGGTGGAGTCCAACCGGTCCCGTATGTTCAACGGATTCAGGGTCAGGGTTTTCCACGATAATTCACAGTCTGCGCGAGAGCGGTCATCCCAGATAGAGACAGCTTTCATGCGGGCATATCCGCTGCTCGCGGTCGAACGCAGTTATTCCAACCAATTCTTCAACGTGACGGTCGGGGCTTTCCGTACCCGTTCAGAGGCGGAGAAACTCCTCCGCATCCTCGCATCCCAATTCCCTCAGGCAAGCATCGTAAAGGAAAAATTCAAATATCCTATGCTGGACTCTTATGGCGTATATCCCGAGGGAGGGGAACTAGACCTTACCCTATAACATTGCGACCGTATGAGACAGGACCTTGAACTCAAGCAGCAACAGAAACTTTCTCCCCTGCAGATCCAGACCATCAAGCTGATTGAACTCCCAATCCAGGAGCTCGAGCAGAGGGTCCGTGCCGAGATTGAGGAGAACCCAGTGCTTGACGACGGTCCGGATCCCGACAGGGAACGCGATGAGGACAATCCCGGAGATATTTCGATAGACCAGCTTGCCGAGGACGAATACATTCCCAGCTACAAGCTCAAAGTCAACAACTGGGGCAAGGATGCCCGTCCCGAATACAATACTTTTTCCGTTCGCCAGAGTTTTACCCAGAGCCTGCTGAAGCAGCTCGGATTCCGTCACCTCAGCGAGCAGGAACAGAAAATCGCCGCATTCATTATCGGTATGCTTGACGAGGACGGCTATCTCAGGCGAGATTCCTTGACCCTTGTCGATGACCTTGCATTCCACGCCAACATTACTACCGACATCGACGAGGTCGAGAGGATGATAGCCATCATCCAGGACTTCGAGCCGGCAGGCGTGGGTGCCAGGGACCTGCGTGAGTGCCTGCTGATCCAGCTCCGGGGGATGAGTCGTTCCGAGGCGGTGGACAATGCCATAACGATACTGCAGGATTATTATAAAGAATTCTCCAGCAAGCATTTCCAGAAGATTCAGCAGAAGATGCAGATTAGCGATGTGCAGCTCAAGGATGCAATCAAGCGTATCTCCCGTCTCAATCCGAAACCGGGTGGACAGATCGACGACTCGTACAGCGATGAGGCGCAGCAGATTGTTCCTGACTTTATCCTGACGGAAAATGACGGGGAGATCGGTTTCCGTATGCCGCGCTTTTCAGTGCCTGAAATAAGGGTGAGCAGCCGCTATTCTGAGATGCTGAACAACTCGAAGGGGGCTTCGGGAAAGGCCCAGAAGGAGACTCTGGCATTTGTCAAGCAGAAGATAGACTCCGCAAAATGGTTTGTGGAAGCGCTCAAGCAGCGTAAAAATACGCTTGAAAAGACTATGCAGGCCATACTGGAGTATCAGCATGACTATTTTCTGGATGGGGACGAGTCGAGCCTTAAACCTATGGTGCTCAAGGATATAGCTGATAAGACCGGCTTTGACATTTCTACAATCTCGAGGGTCGTCAACAGCAAATACATAGAGACTCATTTCGGTATCTTTCCTCTAAAGTATTTCTTCTCCGAGGGAATGGAAAACAAGAACGGAGAGGAGGTTTCCACGCGCGAACTGAAGAAGGTGCTTCAGGAAGTTGTCGATGCCGAAGACAAGAAAAAGCCGCTCACCGATGAGCAGCTTGTCGAAGAGTTGTCGAATAGAGGATACAAGGTCGCGCGGAGGACGATAGCAAAATACCGTGATCAGTTGGGAATCCCTCTGGCAAGGATGCGTCGTCAGGTCTGAGGCAGCCGGGAATCAAGGAACAGCCGCCGTGCGATTATGCCTTGCTTCCGCCGCGACCGGGCCTTGCTTTAGCGCTCCTATGCCTCGCTGCACCGCGATTAAGCCTTGCTGCAGCGTGACTTGCGCGTCGGGTGGCAGACTATATGGATTTCTATCGAGTCAACCTTGTAGCCGGTAAATTTCTTCTTGCCCAATTCTTTGGTGACATATTCCATCAGACTCTTGTCCTCGATGTCAAGATAATTGTTGCTGGTCTTGTCGTAGAGGTGAATGTGAGGTTTGACTGTCACGTCAAAATACATCTTGTTGTTGGCGCTCATCCTCTGGGCATAAATCCCCAGTCCTGACATCTGTGTCAGGATGTTGTAAACTGAAGAAACGGTAATCTTAACCGGACTGTTTTGCGCGATGTGCTGTCCTACCTGGTCTGCACTCGCGTGCCCGAGACTGATCATAGCCTCGTGTACGGCAACCCTCTGGGGTGTCGCCTTGAGCCCCTTGTCCTTGAGGATCTTTTTGAATGCATCAATAGAGTCTGTCATCTTTTGCTCCAAGTTTGGAACACTAATATATGACCTTTTTTTGGAAATTGCTATATTTGTACTCTTTAGTTGACAATTATGGAAATAGAAAAGGTAAAATGTCTTATCATAGGCGGTGGCCCTGCAGGCTATACTGCCGCCATTTATGCTTCCAGGGCATCTCTTGAGCCTGTTTTGTACGAAGGACGAGTGCCGGGAGGCCAGCTTACGACGACAACCGTAATAGAGAATTTCCCCGGATTTGCCGAAGGAATCGATGCCAACGAACTGATGTCCCGTATGCGCGGGCAGGCGGTACGGTTGGGAGCCGATGTCCGCAGGGGAGAGGTGAGCGCTGTGGATTTTTCTTCCAGACCGCTGCGGGTGACGGTTGACGAGAGTCATCAGATTGAATCTGAGGCAGTTATTATCGCCACCGGTGCTACGGCGCGATATCTCGGGCTGCCTTCTGAGCAGAGGTTCATGGGTATGGGCGTATCTGCCTGCGCGACCTGTGACGGATTCTTTTATCGCCGCAAGGTGGTGGCCGTCGTGGGTGGCGGGGATACTGCCTGTGAGGAGGCCAGCTATCTTGCAGGTCTGTGTTCAAAAGTGTATATGATAGTCAGGCGCGACGTGCTCAGGGCTTCCGAAGCGATGCAGCAGCGTGTCCTGAATGCACCTAACATTGAGATTCTGTGGAATTGCAATACATCCGAAGTTCTCGGTGACGAGTCCGGAGTGACGGGCGTGCGTCTGCTTCGCAAGGATGGCGAGGTTTTTGATATTGAGATTGCCGGCCTATTCATAGCAATAGGCCATCATCCTCAGTCCGAGCTTTTCTCCGCCTATGTGGAGACGGACGCCAATGGATATATCAAGACGGACGGAGTCTCTTCCAGAACAAACGTGGAGGGCGTTTTTGCGGCCGGCGACGTTCAGGACCCGCACTACCGTCAGGCCGTAAATGCTGCCGCATCGGGTTGCAGGGCGGCCCTTGATGCAGAAAAATATTTAAAGAATTAATAATAAAAGGTTTATGAAACATTCAGCGGGCATTATAGTTCTTTGTTTGCTTGCCGCCATAGCTCTTCCGGCTTGCAAGACCCAGTACGAGGCCATCCTGTCCGGCAACGATATGGATCTCAAGTACAAGACTGCGATGGAGTATTTCAATGCGGGCAAATATGGCAAGTCGGCCCAGCTTTTCGAGTCTATGACAATGCTCACGACAGGCACCGAAAGGGATGACTCCGTGCAGTATTACTGGGGGCTCAGCAATTATCTCAACAAGGACTACTATACCGCAGAAGCCAATTTCGAAAGTTTTATCAGCAAGTTTCCTCGTTCGATTTTCACTGAACCGGCGATGTTTTATCGCTTGGATTGTATGTACAGGCAGACCTTGCGCTACGAACTTGACCAGAGACCGACTTATTCCGCAATGGCCGCGATGGGCGAGTATCTTGCGCAGTTCCCGGAAGGAGAGCATTCCGACCTGTGCCGCAGTATGCTGGAGTCGCTCGGTAACCGCCTGGACCGCAAGGCGTATGAAAACGCTAAACTTTACTATAAGATGGAGGACTACAAGGCCGCCAGGGTTGCGTTCAAGAACGTGCTGAAGGAAGATGCTGACAATATTTACAGGGAGGACATACTTTACTATTCCGCAATGTCGAGCTACAAGTTTGCTGAACTCAGCGTGCAGAGCAAGCAGAAGGAGAGGTTCCTCGTATTTCAGGACGACTACCTGAACTTCATCGGGGAGTATCCCGACTCGAAATACCGCAAGGAGCTTGATTCCCTGTATAAAAAGGTGAAAGGAAAAAATTGAAACTTTTGACAGACGGGCTGTCGTATTATAAGTATGGACACAAAAAAGATACCTAACAACACGGTGACAAGGGACACCAAGTTCCTCGCCGAGCCTACGGGCAACATTTACGAAACGGTGGTAATCCTCTCCAAGAGGGCCAACCAGATAGCGGTAGCTGAAAAGAAGGAGCTTTCCAAGAAACTCGAGGAGTTTCGCGGCGAACGCGATACTATGGACGAAGTCTTTGAAAACAAGGACCAGATCGAGCTTTCAAAGATCTATGAACGTATGCCTAAGCCGGACCTGGTAGCCATCTCCGAGTTCGAATCGGGCGAACTTTACTACCGTACGGCAGAGCAGGAGGGCGAGAAGTAGTTTTCCGTCACTCGCTATGCTCACGCATCTGCACATAAGGAATTTCATTCTTATAGACTCTCTGGATGTAGAATTTCCGGAGGGTCTGATTATTATTACCGGACAGACCGGAGCGGGAAAGTCAATCCTTCTTGGAGCTCTCGCCCTCGCTTCCGGTGCAAAAGCAGATGCGTCAATGATTTCCGAAGGAGCTGACAGCTGCGTGGTAGAAGCGAGTTTCCGCACCTCGGACCCTTCTGTCCGTTCGCTGCTTGAAGAGCAGGACCTTGACTGGTGCGAGGGTGAACTCATAATTCGCCGCCAGCTGTCATCTTCCGGCAGGTCTCGCGCTTTTGTCAACGACTGCCCCGTGACCGTGCAGGTGCTCCAGGCATTGTCTTCGCGCCTTATCGACGTGCATTCCCAGCATTGCAGCCTCCTGCTCTCCGACCGGAACTTCCAGCTTTCGGTTCTGGACCAATTCTGCCGCAACGCCGACCCTCTCTCCCGCTGCAAATTTTTGTGGCAGAGCCTTAAGTCCGCCGATGCCGAGATAGAAGAACTCTCGTCCCGCAAAGCATCGCTGGAAGCCGAAAGCGAATACAACCGCTCCCAGTGGGAGCAGCTCAATGCCGCTGGCCTGAAGGATGGCGAACTCGAAATGCTCGAGGATGAGCAGAAAAAGCTTGCAAACGCAGAGTTAATAAAAAATTCTTTCACCGCCGCTCTATCCGGACTCGGGGCCTTGCAGGACCTTCCGGCTGGCGGGGACGTCCGCAGTGTGTCTGACTGCCTGCGCGACTGCCGCCGTGAGCTTGAGCACGCAAGTCGCTTCGTGCCTGCCTGCGAAGAGCTTTCCTCGCGCCTCGACTCCGTGAGAATCGAACTCGATGACATCAGTTCCGAGATACAGTCTCTCAATGACTCAATAGTGGTATCGGAGGAGAGATTGCAAACTGTCGAGGAACGTATGTCTTTGATTTATACTCTGATGCGCAAACATTCGTGCAGTTCTGTGGCTGAACTCATTTCGCTGCGAGATTCGTATTCGGATAAGCTTGCGGACAGCGATACGCTTGAAGAACGGATTGAAGCTTTGCGAAAGGAAAGGGATAGTTTTTATTCTCAGTATATTTCAGTATGTGAGGAACTTACAGCTGCGCGTCGCGAATCGGCACGTCGAATGGCCGCTCAAATCAGCGAGTCGCTGAGTTTCCTTGAACTTGACCGTGCTGTTTTTCAAGTCAGGGTTGCTCCGGGACCCGATTCGGCTGCGGGAAGGGATGTGATAGACTTTCTCTTTTCTTCCAACGGAACTGCCCCTCAGGAGGTACAGAAATGCGCCTCGGGCGGTGAAATGTCCAGGATAATGCTCTGTATCAAGGCAATGATGGCAGAATTTGCCTCGATGCCTACGCTCATATTCGATGAAATTGATACAGGAGTATCCGGCAGCGTTGCCGACAAGATGGGTCAGATGATATGCAATATGGGCCGCAATATGCAGGTGTTCGCCATTACCCACCTGCCTCAGGTGGCTGCAAAGGGACGCGCTCATTATCTTGTCAGCAAGTCGGCAAGGTCTGACGGCCGCAACGTATCAAGCATCAGCGAACTAGACAACGATGCCAGAGTTGCGGAGATAGCGCGTATGCTTAGCGGATCTGTCGTAACGGATGCCGCAATCGCAAATGCCAGGGCTCTCCTTTCGGAAAGCGTCAAGGCCGGTAATTGAAAAGGTGCCGGCTCCGGGTCTTCACGGAACTGTTATAGAAGCTTGATGCTGAAGTCAGGACTATAGACGACTTTGCGTATTGCCCTGTTGATGCGTCCTGCAGAGTTTGACTTGTTATATTTGAAGTCAGTCTGCAATCCTTTCCACTGTTCTTCGCGGTGCATCCTCTTTATCCAGCGAGAGCCGTATTTACGGCACATTTCTATGTGGAACGTCATAGTGTCGTAACCTGAAAAGGCGAACGAACTCGGTTCGTTACCGAACAAGGCTCTGTAATCCAGAATAAACTGCTTGACATCAGCATCTTCATAATCAACATAATAGGATGTCGTCATCCTTGTGTTGGCGTTGAAGAGGCTTGCTGCGTTGATGCCCTCCAGACTCCTGACTGATGAAGTGGTGTAAAGCACGGTAGGGCATTCGCCCCTGGATGCGATGGTGCTGATGCTGTTGATTGCACTGCAGACAAAAACCTCGCGTTCCGATGCTACCACGAACCTCAGCGTTCCCTGGGGAAGCTGCCCGAGCGCGTCTCCGCTGACCGAACTCAACTGACTGTAATCCAAGCCTGAGTCCTGCAGCAGCTGCAGAAGGTAGCCGACTTTGCCGTCCTTGTCGGAGTCGGAATTGTCCTTGAGCACGACTATCCTGTCAAGAGGTCCGCATTCGGCCTTGAGCCAGGCGACCATTTCCTCGGTCTGCTCCTTCCACGAAGAAGGTGCCTGTATGACATTGAGCGAGTCGGTCAGCGCTGCCGCCTTTGGCTCAATAGGGGATATGACATATTTGTCCGGACAATTGAGCAGAACACCAGCGATTTCCTCGCATTTTACCGGGCCTATGATGATGTCGCTCTTTTCAAGCATGGAATAGGAGGCCGGACGGCTCCTGTCTTCGGTGTCATAGACATTCAGTTCAATTGCATACCCATTGTTGCCCAGTTCACGCACCGCCATCAGCGCTCCGCAGTAGTACTCCATAAAGTTGCGGCTCGGACTTGCCGAGTTGCTCTTCAGCGGCAGCAGCAGCGATACTTTGACCATTTCCGGCACTTCCGAAAGGAAAGTGTCCTCCAGCTCTTCGTCGCTCAAAGCCACGGCGATGCTGTCTTTGGGCAGTACGGGAATGGTATCAGAAGGCGTTGCAACAGTCTTGAGCGTATCCGGCTTGACCTTTTTCCGGTTCGGAAACAACCAAGGCTGGGCGCTGGCGCTCAGTGCCACCAATGCGGTGATGAAACAGAGTATCAACTTTTTCATAAGGAAATTCCGTTTATGAATTGAACCAGCTGCCTGCAGAAATTGCCTATGCTCAGGCGCTCGTTTTCCTTGCGTATGGATTCAACGAAACCCTCGCGTGCCCTTGTGTCGGCAAAGAATCTTCTTACATTGTAGGCGATGCAGGCTGGAGTCACCTCGGCGGCAACCATTCCCGTACCCGGACCCTCGATGGCGCTCTTGAGCCCGCCGACGTCAGTTACTATGATCGGAACCTCGAAATGGAAGCCGGTAGCGCTGACTCCGCTCTGGGTGGCGCTGCGGTAAGGAAGCACCACGACGTCCGCCGCTGAAAAAAATCGGCTGACCTCGGAGTCCTTTATGTAGTCAAGGAACAGGTAAATCCTATCCTTGGCTTTGCTGGCATCGATAATCTGCCTGTATCGGTCGAAACTGCCGTAAGGTTCTCCGGCAACAATCAACTGATAGCTGTCATCCAGCAGGTTGAACGCTTCAAGAAGTATGTCAAGCCCCTTGTATTCGCGTATCAGACCGAAAAACAGGAGGTTCTTTTTCCCGTGTTCGAGACCGAGCAGATTCTCGGCCTCCTTCCTCTCCATCTTCGTGCCGAAGTGGTCGCAGTATATCGGATGAGGTATGACAGTCTTGGGCTTGCCCGGGCTCAGTTCCTCAAGGTCCTGGCCGACTTCTGGGCTGAGCGTGACTCCGCCGTCAATTCCGCTCAGGAAATATTTGGACAGCGGTTTGTCAAAGAAATGTCTCTCGTGGGGTATTACATTGTCAAATATTGCGATGACCTTGCATTTCTTTGACATATGCCTTGCAACAAATCCGAGCGCGGGCGCAAGATAGCTTACCCAGTATCTGATAATCAGCACGTCCGGGTTCCATTCTTTAATCTTCCTTGCAGACTTTATCCACGAAACCGGACCAATCGAGTCCAGAAGCGCTTCCGACTCGACAGGCACGGCCTCATCGTCCGGAGTGACGTACTGGGTCTTGCCCGGAAACAGAAACTCGGGGTACTGCCTTTTGAAGTTGAATGCCTTTACGGTATGCTCTTTTCCCAGCTCCTGCAGTATGGCTGCATTGAGCTGGGAAATGCCCCCGCGGAACGGGTAAAAACAGGAGAGTATCGCTATTCTCAAGACTGTCAGATATTTTCGTTATTACTCGGCCTTTGCTTTGTTGTTTACATACTCGGCATTGAGTCCTTCGAGGACAATGTCGGTAATATTGAGAGCAGGGTTGGCGGCAACTACAGGGATAGAAATGATTCCGGTCTGTACGCCTCCCTGGCTCTGGGTAGCGAGTATCATCTGATATCCGGCCTTTTCGTTGAAAGCCTGGAGATAGGTGTTGATGGCATCAAGAATCTCATTCTGGGCTACTACGAGCTCTTCGTTGATCTCCCTCTGCTTGCCGGCGGCATAGTTCTCGAATGCTGCCTGGTCCTCCTGAAGTTTCTTGAGCTGAACCTCGGCCATGGACTGGGTAAGAATTCCCTTGTTCATCTTGTCCTGGAAGGCCTTCTGGTCCTTTTCGCACTTGCTGCCGCGGCGGTTGATTTCCTGCTCTACGCTGGCTGCCTTGGTCTGGACTACCGACATCCTGTCATTTGCGAAGTCGTATTCCTTGAGAATGCGGTCCATATCGATATACGCAATCTCGCAACTGGTGACTGATGTCGAGTCAGCATTGCCGTTCTGGCCGTTACCGTTGCCGGTGCAGCCTGTAGAGGTGAAAATCAGAGAAGCCAAACCGACAATTGAAGCGGCAAGGCTGAGGTTGAGAGCAATTTTTTTCATTACTTTTATCTTAATTTATATGATTTGCGGGTAATAATTTACAAATCTAACTAAAATTTCCGAATCCGAACAAGATATTCTTCTATAGTTTTTTCTAGACCCAGGTAAAGGGCGTCGCTGATAAGGGCGTGACCTATGCTGACTTCGTCGGTCCAGGGTATGGTGTCGATGAAATAACCCAGGTTGTCGAGGTTGAGGTCGTGGCCTGCATTGAGCCCCAGACCGAGTTCCCTTACCGCCTCGGCGGTGCGGAGGAAAGGTTCTATCGCAGCCTCGCGGTCTTTTTCGTAGCCTTCGGCATAGGAGGCGGTGTAGAGTTCCACCCTGTCAGCCCCGCAGAGCATTGCTCCTTCGGCCATCTCCGGCTTAGGGTCAATAAAGATGGATGTGCGTATCCCTCTGTCTTTGAATGTCTTGCACATCCTCGTCAAAAATGCGCGGTTACGAATCGTATCCCAGCCGGCATTTGATGTAATCGCATCGTGGGCATCCGGAACAAGGGTGACCTGATCCGGAACGACTTCACATACGAGAGCCGTGAAACTGCCTATGGGATTGCCTTCTATGTTAAACTCTGTAGTAATCAGAGGTCGTATGGTCCTTACGTCCGAGTACCTGATATGCCTCTCGTCCGGCCGCGGGTGCACCGTTATGCCTTCTGCCCCGAAACGCTCGCAGTCAAGGGCCGCCTTGGTCACGTCAGGGACATTCCCGCCCCTTGCGTTCCGCAGGGTGGCGATTTTGTTGATATTAACGCTTAATCTGGTCATAAGTGCAAAAGTAATCTTTTCTCGGATTAATTCCTCATTATTGCAAATAAAATGCTAAATTTGAGACCCTCTATGAAACTGGCCTATTATATAAAGAAAAACTCGCTCAAGGACGACATTCGGGTTTCGAGGCTGCTGGACACCCTGCGTGACGGCGGCTGCCTGCTGTACGACGTGCTTTCCCGGGATGGTCTCGAAGATGGCACGGAAGCCCTTCTAAGCATTGGCGGCGACGGTACTTTCCTTTCCGCTGCCAGGGTTGCCGCTCCCGCCGGGGTGCCGGTGCTGGGCGTACAGCTCGGCAGGCTGGGCTTCCTGTCGGAAAACAGTCCGGAACAGGTCGCCGAGGCCCTGCTCGCTGGCACTTACGAGGTCGAACTGCGCAGTCTGCTGATGGTCCGCCCCGAATGCGGACTGCCCCGGGGTATGAGTCCTTTCGCGCTGAACGAATTCTCCGTTACCCGAATCTCCGCTTCGATGCTTGGGGTGGACGTGACTGTCGGGGACAATGACCTGCCGACGTATTGGGCTGACGGACTGCTGGTTGCGACGAGCACGGGTTCGACGGCGTATGCGCTGAGCGCGGGTGGCCCGATTTGCACGCCGGATACTTCGCTGCACATCATTGCACCGGTTTCGCCGCACAATCTCAATTTGCGCCCGCTCATAGTCCCGAAGGAGGCTCCGGTGACCGTTGTGCCTCATTCCAGAGACGGGATGGTAAACCTTTCCATCGACAACTCCAGTTTCAGGGTGCCTTCGGGGACGAGGATAGAAGTGAGCGAGGCTCCGTTCCCGCTCAAGCGCATCAAACTTGGGAACAGCAGCTTCTTCGATGCTCTCAGGACCAGGCTTCTGTGGGGGGCCGATGTCAGGAACAATAATGGAAACTGATTGATATGGAAGCACTTGCAAAGATACCGCAACACGTGACATTTATAATGGACGGAAACGGACGCTGGGCGCAGCAGCGCGGACTGGAACGCAGCCGTGGCCACGTCGAGGGTGTGGAAAGTGTCCGTGCCATTCTGGAGGCGTCACTGGAGTGGGGGATAAAGTATGTGTCCTTTTTTGCTTTCTCTGAAGAGAACTGGGGGCGTCCCGAGGCAGAAGTCAATACACTTATGTCACTGATGTTCAGGGCAATGCTTGATGAACTCGATACCCTCAAGCGTTATGGTGTGCATTTTGTTGTACTTGGCAACCGTTCCAGGCTTGACGAGGCGCTGAACGAGATGATTGACAGGGTTGACGCAGAAACGGCTGATGGCAAGGCCATGACTATGATAGTGTTTGTGAGCTATAGCGGGAAGTGGGACATAGAACAGGCTTCGAGGCGTATGGCCGCCGAAGGCGGGGAAAGCATCGAGCCTTATCTTTCGACCTCGGGCATTCCGGACCCCGACCTGCTTGTCAGGACTTCCGGTGAGAAACGTATCAGCAATTTCATGCTCTGGCAGACGGCCTATACTGAATTTGTTTTTGTAGATACTCTTTGGCCCGATTTTAGAAAAGTGGAGTATCGCCTTGCCTTGGAGGAGTACGCTTCCCGTGACAGGCGATTCGGAAAAGTAAAATAAAATTGTAACTTTGCACCTTAATATGCCGCTCGGCGGCATTTGGGACAAATTGAAACTGCATAGATGGAAACTCGATTCGGACGGTTTACTCTGATGGTGGCGGCGCTTCTGCTGTCCACCTTGGGCTTGTATGGTCAGACTATGGATGTTGAGGTTGATTACAACAATCCCAAGGAGTATGTGATTGGTGGTGTCAGGGTAGAAGGCAACTCCTATTATACGGACGAGGTGATACTTTCCGTTTGCGGACTTACAGTAGGCAACAAGATTACCATACCGGGCGAAGATGTTTCCAACATCGTGCGCAAGATGTGGGCCCAGAAGTATTTCGACAATGTTGCCATAGACATTGACCGCGTCAGCGAAAAGGGCGATTCCGTTTATCTCTGTCTCAATCTGAGGGAAAAGCCACGACTCAGCTACATAGAATTTACCGGAGTCAAGTCCGGAGAGAAGAAGGAACTTCTCGAAAGGCTCCACCTGCGCAGGGGAAGTTTCTTTACTGACTACGAGGATGTCGTTTCAAGGGATATCATCAAGCGCTTCTATGCGGAGAAGGGTTTCATCAACTGCAAGGTGGACACCAGGCTTGTGCCCGATTCTACCATCGCCCACGCAAACAAGCTCTATTTCTCGGTCGAGAGGGGCGAAAAAATCAAGGTCAAGGACATCAACTTTATAGGAAACGAGAACGTGTCTGACTTCAAGATCGCTCGTTCGATGAAGAAGACCAAGTCGAACAAGTTCTATAACCTGTTCAGTTCCAAGAAATTCAATCGTAAGGAGTTTATCAACGACAAAAAGAGCGCCATCAGTGCGTTCAACGAGGAGGGCTATCGTGACGCCAGACTTATCAGGGACTCGGTTTACTATGTTGATGAAAAGCACGTCAACATAGACCTGTACTTTGACGAGGGTGACAGGTATTATTTCAGGGATCTGACCTGGACCGGCAATTCCGTTTATCCTACCGAGACTCTCAATCGCCTGCTTTCCATCAACAAGGGCGATGTTTACGATGTCGTCACGATGGAAAAGAAACTGTATGGAGGCGGCAAGCAGGGAGATATGGACGTTACAAAGGCCTACAGGGACAACGGTTATCTTTTCTTCTCGGTAACTCCGGTGGAGACCAATATCCAGAACGACTCCGTAGATGTGGAATTTAGGGTGACCGAAGGCAAGCAGGCCACTTTCAACAATATCATAATCAACGGTAATGACCTCACTAACGAAAAGGTGGTCCGCCGTCAGGTGTTTACAAGGCCGGGTTATCTTTTTACACAGTCCGACTTTGAACGTTCCATCAGGGAAATCGCGTCTCTGGGACAGTTTGACCCGGAAGCCATTGCCGATCCGGCAACCGGATGGTCGCTTATTCCTAACCCTAATGACAACACTGTTGACATCGTTTACAACGTTACGGAGAAACCGTCTTCTCAGCTTGAACTTTCAGGTGGATGGGGCGGATATACCTTTGTCGCCACGGTCGGTGTAAGCTTCAACAACTTCTCGACTCACCGTTTCTTTGACAAGTCCGCGTGGAGGCCTGTCCCTCTCGGCGATGCCCAGAACCTTGCATTCAGGTTCCAGACCAACGGAACGTATTACACTGCGCTCACCGCAAGTTTCACGGAGCCTTGGCTTTTCGGCAAAAAACCGACCTCGCTCAATCTGTCTGCATACTATACCAGGCAGACAAACTCCAACGTGATGTTCAATATCCTCAGCCACGACAGGCAGATGGAGGTGTTCGGCGTATCGGCATCACTCGGAAAGCGCTTGAAGTGGCCTGACAACTACTTCGTGCTCTACAACGGACTCAACTGGCAGACCTACCGTCTTACCAACTGGTATTCGGGATATTTCATCTTTGATGACGGTGCGGCCAACAACATAAGCTACACTCTCAACCTGAGCCGTAACTCCACCGACCAGCAGATTTATCCGCGTTCAGGCTCGGAACTTTCTATGTCACTGTCACTTACTCCTCCGTTCTCTCTCCTGCGCAAGAAGGATTTTGACGATGAAGGAAACGTAATCAAGAGGGACAGCTGGAGGGACGTCGACTACAGCAGGTGGAGCGCGTCGGACAGGTACAGGTGGATTGAGTACAACAAGTGGAAATTCTCATTCGCCACCTACACCAAGCTTATCGGCGACCTTGTGCTTATGACACGGGCCCAGTTCGGTTATCTCGGATACTACAACAGGAACTGGGGCTACTCTCCTTTCGAGGGCTTCCTTGTCGGAGGTGACGGTATGTCTGGCTACAGTACTTACGGCTCCGAGGTGATTTCCATGCGTGGATACGAAAATTATTCACTTACACCTTACGAATTGTCTGCGTACAACTCCACGGGTTATGCCTATGCCGGAAACGTTTATGACAAGTTTACCGTCGAGTTGAGGTATCCTGTCATTCTCCAGCCATCTTCCACCATCTTCGCACTTGTCTTCCTTGAGGGCGGTAACTGCTGGTCCGACATCAAGCAGTTCAATCCGTTCCATATCAAGCGCAGCGCCGGTGTGGGTGTGAGAATCTTCCTTCCTATGGTCGGCCTGCTCGGAGTTGACTGGGGATACGGATTTGATGATACCAAGAACGGCGGCAGTCACTTCCATTTCGTAATCGGACAACAGTTCTAAGTAAACAAATTTAAATAATTGATAGATATGAAAAGAATCGTTATGGTTGCGGCATTGGCAATCGCCTCTGTAACCGCATTTGCACAGCAGAAATTCGCTCACGTGAACTTCACCGAGCTCATCCAGCTTATGCCGGAGGCCGACGAGGCAAGGGCTACCATCGAGGCTTCAAGCAAGGAGGCCCAGGAGACTTTCAACAGCATGCTCGAGGAGTACAATGCAAAGTACAAGACCTATGAGCAGAAGGCATCTGCCTGGACTCCTGCAGTACGCGAGACTAAGGAAAAGGAACTCGTTGAGATCGAGCGCCGTATCCAGGAATTCCGTCAGAGCATAGACCAGGAGCTCCAGCAGCAGCAGACCAACCTTATGGCTCCGATTTACCAGAAGGCAAACGAGACTGTCAAGAGCCTTGCAAAGGCAGGTGGATACATCTATGTAATTGATGTGAATACGGCTCTTTACATTGACCCTGAACAGAGTGTTGACCTTACCCCGGAAGCGCGCAAAGTGCTCGGAATCGCTGAAGGAAGGACTCTCGAGAGTCTCTCACAGGAAATTCAGGCAAAGCAGGCAGCAGCACAGGCGGAATAATTGCACATGATCTGAGAGGTCGTTTCCTTGCGGATGCGGCCTCTTTTCGTCTATAATTAATCTATGGAACATAAGGTAATCGATACCCGCGATGTCGTCATCAGGTTTGCTGGCGATTCCGGGGATGGTATGCAGCTGACCGGTTCCCTCTTTGCAGGTACCTCCGCTGTTTATGGTAACGGTTTGTCGACTTTTCCTGATTACCCGGCTGAAATCCGCGCCCCGCACGGAACCGTGTCGGGCGTTTCCGGTTTTCAGGTGCATATCGGCAGTTCGGACGTAACGACTCCGGGCGATTTGTGCGACCTTCTTGTTGCGATGAATCCTGCCGCGCTTAAGGCCAATGCCAAATGGTGCAAGCCGACCGGAATGATTCTGGTCGATGACGATTCTTTTGATGCCGACGGACTTGCCAAGGCAGGTTTTACGACAGAAAATCCTTTCCTTGAACTCGGAGTGGAAGACCGCACCCTTATTGTGGCGCCTATCACTACGCTTACCCAGGAGAGCCTGAAGGACAGCGGGATGGACAACAAGTCCATACTCAAGTGCAAGAATATGTTCACCCTGGGTATGGCATGTTTCATCTACAGCCGTCCTATGGACTACATCTGCAGTTATATCGAGCAGAAGTTTGCCAAGAAGCATCCTGAGTTCATCGAGCCTAACAAGAAGGTGCTCAACGACGGATTTAATTACGCCGCAAATATCCAGGCCATTGCCAATACCTATGTCTGCGAGCCTGTGCGTGCTGCCAGACCGGGCCTCTACCGCAACATTACAGGCAACCAGGCGACTGCCTGGGGACTGCTTGCCGCTTCGGAAAAATCAGGGCTCCCGCTCTTCTGCGGATCTTATCCAATTACGCCGGCTACCGGAATTCTCGAAGAACTCGCCCTACATAAGAGTTTGGGATGCAAGACCTTGCAGGCGGAAGACGAGATTGCGGGCATATGCACTGCCATAGGCGCCTCGTTTGCGGGCAACCTTGCAGTAACGACCACTTCGGGTCCGGGACTTTCGCTCAAGTCGGAGGCGATGGGTCTTGCGGTTATGGCAGAGCTGCCGCTGGTTGTAGTTGATGTGCAGCGCGGAGGTCCTTCCACCGGACTTCCGACCAAGACCGAGCAGTCCGACCTTAACCAGGCCCTGTACGGCAGGAACGGAGAGTGCCCTATGGTCGTTATGGCCGCACATTCTCCTGCGCACTGCTTCGACGCAGCCTTTACTGCCGCTAAGATTGCCGTTGAGCATATGACCCCTGTAATGCTGCTTTCGGAAGGATTCCTTGGGAACGGTTCGGAACCGTGGCGCATACCGAAGATGGCCGACTATCCGGATATCAAGCCGCCGTTTGTCAGGGCAATTCCTGCAGAAGGCGAACGCTTCAAGCCTTTCGAGCGCGACCCTGAAACGCTGGTCCGCCGCTGGGCAGTACCGGGGCAGAGAGGATTCGAACATCGTATCGGAGGCCTTGAGAAGAATCATTCCGGAGTGCTTTCTACCGACCCTGTCAATCACGAGACCATGGTTCGTGAAAGGGCAGAGAAGGTGGAGAGGGTTGCAAAAGACCTTCCGCTGCTGACAGTTGACGGTCCTGCTTCCGGAAAGCTGCTCGTTGTTGGCTGGGGTGGTACCTACGGCCATATCAAGAGCGCGGTTGACTCTTTCGGGCACGGGGAAATTCCGTTTGCTCATTTCGATTATATCTGTCCGCTCCCGTCAAACACCGAGGAAGTATTTGCTGCATACGAAAGCATACTTGTGTGCGAGCTCAACAGCGGTCAGTTCGCTGATTATCTGAGGGCCAGATTCCCGCAGTTCAAGTTTAAAAAGTTCAACAAGATACAGGGACAGCCTTTCCTCGTGAACGAGATTGTCGAGGCTATCCGAAACAATATGTAGAGTTATGGCAAATCTTACTGCAAAAGACTTCAAGAGCGACCAGCAGGTGCGCTGGTGCCCGGGATGCGGTGACCACGCGGTGCTCGCCGCCCTTCAGAGAGCTCTCCCGAAGGTCAGCCAGGCGCTCAACTATGACAAGGAAAGGTATGTCGTGGTTTCGGGAATTGGATGCTCTTCGCGTCTTCCGTACTATATGGATACCTACGGATTCCACAGTATCCATGGCAGAGCTACGGCGATAAGCACGGGTATCAAGGTGGCCAATCCTACTCTGACCGTATGGCAGGCCTGCGGAGACGGAGACGCTCTTGCTATTGGAGGCAACCATTTCATCCACGCCATCAGACGCAACATAGATATCAATATCATACTGTTCAACAATCAGATATACGGTCTTACCAAAGGTCAGTACAGTCCTACATCCAAGCTTGGAGCCATAACCAAGACTTCGCCTTACGGTACGGTTGAGCATCCGTTCAATCCGGGTTCGCTGGTGCTGGGTGCAAAGGGAACCTTCTTTGCGCGCTCCCTTGACGTAGAGCTCAAGCTCAACGAGGACATTATGACCGCTGCGGCTCTCCACGACGGATGTTCCGTTATGGAAATGCTTACCAACTGTGTGATATTCAATGACGGTGCCCACAAGTCGCTTTCCGATCCCGCTGTCAAGGCGGACCACACGATTATTCTGCGTGATGGCGAAAAGATGATTTTCGGAAAGGACAGGAACAAGGGCCTCATTTATGACGGTCGCAAGATAAGGGTCGTTACGATAGGCGAGGGCGGTTTTACGGAGGAGGACATTCTGGTGCACGACTCCCATTCGGACAATATCGGTCTGCATATGGCTCTTGCTGATATGAAAGGACCTGACTATCCTGTCGCTCTTGGTGTCATCCGCGACGTCAAAGACATAACATACGATGACGGCGTGCGAGACCAGGTCAAGGAAGTTATGGCCAAGTCAAAGATTCACTGCGTGGATGACCTTTTGCGCAGCGGTACGACTTGGGAGGTTAAATAACTCACTATGTTGGAAGTCAAAGGAAAGAATGTACTCATTACCGGAGCGAGTTCCGGAATAGGTGCGGCGATGGCAAGGGAGTTTGCTTCTCTTGGAGCCAGGCTTTATCTGCTGGGCCGCAATGTGGAAAGACTGGATCAGGTGGCGGAGCTGTGCCGTGCCGACCGGGCGGCCGGGGAAGCCTCTTCCGTTTCCTGCTATCAGGTGGATATGGAATCTTCTGTGTCGGTTGAGCGCTTTGTTTCTGAAGTGGAGGGTGTCGCCTTTGACATAATAGTGCTTAACGCCGGCATTTCGCAGAGGGCGTTGTGTCTGGATACGGACTGCGCGGTTGACCGCAAACTGATGGAAACCAATTTCTTCGGTCCTGTTACACTTGTCAAGGCTTTGGCTCCCGTGATAAGGGACCGTAAGGTAAGCATAGCTATAACAACCTCAATTTCAGGACTTTTTGGCTTTCCTCTCCGCTCGGCTTACTGCGCTTCGAAACACGCTCTCTTTGGATTTTTCGAGTCATTGCAGTTGGAAAATCCAAGGCTCAGGGTGACTTTCCTGATACCTGGCCGCATACAGACAGCTATCAGCCGCAGCGCGGTGCTTGCAGACGGAAGCGCCTATGACAGGATGGACCCCGGCCAGGCGAACGGAATGCCTGTTGACAAATGCGCCCGCATAGCTGTCAGGGCCATACGGCGCGGTCGCAGGCGCAAGCTGATAGGAGGTATTGAACTCCTTATGGTTTATATCAAGAAATGGTGTCCGGCACTGTTTTTCAAGCTTGCCGGGAAAGTGTCTTCAGTGTAGAATATTATGGAACAGAGAACTATTGTCTGCGGAGTGCAGCAGGTCGGTGTGGGCGTATTTGATGTAGTTGAGGCCTACAACTGGTATATAAAGGCGTTCGGTTGTGATATACTTGTAACCGATGACCAAGGTGTTGCAGAAAGGATGCTGCCATATACGGGCAACAAACCTCGTCCGAGACGGGCGGTGCTGGCTTTCAATATGCAGGGTGGCGGCGGATTTGAGGTCTGGCAGCCGCTTGACAATCACATTACCCCGCCTTCGGCGCCTGCCGCTCTTGGCGACTATGGAATTTCCGTATGCAAGATCAAGGCAAAGGACATCGAGGGAGCGTATGCCCATCTCGGCATACTTGAGGGAGCCACAATCCTGACAGGTCTGACCGTGAGTCCTTACGGCCCGAGGCATTTCTATATGGAGGATCCTTGGGGAAACGTCTTCGAACTGGTCGAGGATGACTATATCTTCAAGAATCTCAAGCACTGCAGCACCGGCGGCACTCACGGAGCTGTAATAGGAGTGAGCGATATGGATGCTTCGGTCACATTCTACCGAAAGCTGATAGGCTATGACAAGGTCATTTTTGACCGAACCGGGACATTTGAAGACTTCAAGGGCCTGCCAGGCGGAGACGGACGCTTCCGCAGGGTGCTGATCGCGCCTTCGGGCACTGCAGAAGGCCCTTTTGCAGATATGTACGGAACAGCTTGCATAGAACTTCTCCAGGCCCTGGACAGGACTCCTGCCAAGGTTTTTGAAGGCCGTTGGTGGGGTGACCCGGGCTTTATCCAGATTTGTTTCGACGTCATCAATATGGAAGGAATGCGTTCACGTGCAGCCGAACTCGGACATGAATTTGTCTGTGACGGAGGTACGGACTTCAAGATGGGTGACGCTGACGGGCACTTTACTTATGTCGAAGACCCGGACGGTACACTTATCGAACTTGTTGAGACGTTTAGAGTGCCGGTATATAAAAAATTTGGCTTATATTTGAACCTTAGAAACCGCAGATCCGGAAAAAAGCTTCCACGTCTGGTAATACAGGCGCTGAGCCTTCTTCGGGTCAAGGCGATACAGTAACACAAATACTAATAACACCATTTAATGAAAACATCTGAGATTATGGCCTCTCTTCAGGCCAAGTATCCTGGCGAAAAGGAATATCTCCAGGCAGTACAGGAGGTTCTTGAGTCAGTTGAGGAAGTTTACAACCAGCATCCCGAGTTCGAGAAGGCCAAGATCGTGGAGAGAATGGTCGAGCCTGACCGTATCTTCACCTTCCGTGTGACCTGGGTTGACGACAAGGGCGAAGTGCAGACCAACACAGGTTACCGCGTCCAGTTCAATAGCGCCATCGGCCCTTACAAGGGAGGTTTGAGGTTCCACAGGGCAGTTACCCCTTCGATGCTCAAGTTCCTCGGTTTTGAGCAGACCTTCAAAAATGCCCTTACAACCCTGCCTATGGGCGGCGCCAAGGGAGGTTCGGACTTTGACCCGGTAGGCAAGTCTGATGACGAGATTATGCGTTTCTGCCAGGCATTTATGCTTGAACTGTGGCAGTGCATAGGTCCTGACCAGGACATTCCGGCCGGTGACGTAGGCGTAGGCGGCCGCGAGATCGGATACCTTTATGGAATGTACAAGAAACTTGCCCGTGAGTACAATACCGGAGTCCTTACCGGCAAGGGCGCAACCTGGGGAGGCTCTATCCTGAGGCCTGAGGCTACCGGTTACGGTGCCCTGTACTTTACCCAGAACCTTCTCCATAAGGCTGGAAAGGACATCAAGGGCTGCAAGGTTGTCGTTTCCGGATTTGGCAACGTAGCCTGGGGAGCCTGCAAGAAGGCTACTGAACTCGGAGCCAAGGTGGTAGCCATTTCAGGTCCTGATGGCGTTTGCGAGATTCCTGACGGCATAACCAAGGAGATGATTGACTATATGCTTGTTATGCGTGCATCCAACCGCAACATGGTTGAGGATATGGCTGAAGCATTCCCTGACAAGGCTCACTTCATCGCAGGGAAGAAGTCTTGGAGCGTAAAGTGCGATATCGCTCTCCCTTGCGCATTCCAGAACGAACTTTCTCTCGAGGATGCAAAGGAGCTCAAGGCAAACGGCTGCTGGTGCTGCTGCGAGGTTTCCAA
Source organism: Bacteroidales bacterium (assembly GCA_004556005.1). GTDB lineage: Bacteria > Bacteroidota > Bacteroidia > Bacteroidales > UBA932 > Cryptobacteroides. The sequence goes on from SFJA01000003.1 coordinate 25,389, forward strand.
CATGGGTTGCCAGCCTGATGCGATACATTTCTTCCAGCACAACGGAGTTTACTTTGCACCGGGCAAGGCTGTCAATGCAGGCGGTGTAGCCACATCTGGTCTTGAAATGACACAGAATGCTTCACACATCAGCTGGAGCGGCAAGGAAGTGGATGAAAAGCTCCATTTCATTATGGATTCCATCCATGAGGCCTGTGTCAAGTACGGTACTCAGCCGGACGGCACCATCGACTATGTCAAGGGCGCCAATATTGCCGGCTTTATGAAGGTTGCTACAGCAATGCTCGAGCAGGGAACCATTTAGTTTCCCTGCTGAACAATACCCAGTTTCTTGAGAAGCGCTGAGGTTTGAGGGTCGTGACCGCGGAATCTGCGGAACATTTCGGCCTCATCCTCGGTGCTTCCCTTGCTTAATATCTCCCTGCGGAATGCACCGGACACTTCAGTGTTGAATATGCCTTTTTCCTTGAAGAGTGAAAAAGCGTCGGCCTCAAGAACCTCCGCCCATTTGTAGGAATAGTAGCCAGCACTGTATCCTCCTGAGAATATGTGGCTGAATGCTGTCGAAATGCAGGACTCGGGCCTTAACGGAAGGACCTCATAAGGAGCCAGTGACTCCTTTTCAAAAGTCCCTGTCTCCATCTCTACAGGAGAGGTTATGGTATGCCAGGCCATGTCGAGAGTGCCGAAATGCAGCTGACGGACCTGATAGTATGCCGAGAGATAGTTCTGGGCATCCACAAGCTTTTGAACCAGTTCATCAGGAATTGGCTCTCCTGTCTTGTAATGCTTTGCAAATGAGCGTAGGTACTCGGTCTCGAATCCCCAGTTCTCCATAATCTGTGAAGGCAGTTCCACAAAGTCGTGGTCCACGTTGGTTCCGCAGAGCGAACCATATCTGCCTTCCGCGAGCATTCCGTGCAGGGCATGGCCAAATTCGTGCAGGAAAGTCGTAAACTCCCCGTGCGTGAGCAGCGCCGGTTCGTCGCCAGTCGGCTTGCTGAAGTTGCATACTATGCTGACCAGCGGCCTGTTCTCGATGCCGTCCTCGATGCTCTGACCGCGGAATTCGGTCATCCAGGCACCGCCCCTCTTGCTGGCGCGCGGGAAGAAGTCGCAGTAGAAGAGGGCGAGATGGCGGCCGTCGGTGTCCCTGACGTCAAAGACCTTCACGTCAGGATGGTAAACCGGCAGGTCATTGCGCTGCTCGAAGCTGATGCCGTACAGCCGTCTTGCAAGCCCGAACACTGCGTTGATGCAGCTGTCCAGCGGGAAATACGGCTTGAGCATATCATCGCTTACGCTATAGCAGGCATTGCGGTACTTTTCCGCCCAATAGCTGAAGTCCCACGGCTCAAGCCTATCGTCCTCGAATCCGTTTTCCTTTGCAAAATGCAGAACCTGAGAGACTTCGTTGCGGGCTACCGGCAGCGAAGGCACCATCAGCTCGCCCAGGAACTGCTGCACCCTGGCGGTGCTTTTGAGCATCCTGTCCTCGACCGCATAGTCCGCGTAGCAGCCGTATCCCAGCAGCCGGGCCATCTCCAGCCTCAGTTCTGCGATGCGGCGGCAGATTTGGCTATTGTCAAATTCTCCCCCGAAAGCTCTGGAGTTGTATGCCTCGGACATGGTCCTACGCAGTTCCCTGTCGTTGCAGTATTTCATGAACGGACCGTAGCTTGGGGCAGTGAGGTCGAAAGTCCAGCCGCTCACGCCGCGTTCGCCCGCGTTCTGAGCAGCCTGGTCGATGATGTACTGCGGCAGGCCGGCGAGCTGTGCGCTGTCGCTGATATTCAGGGTAAATGCATTTGTGGCTGCGAGTACGTTCTTGCCGAAACGCAGGGACAGTATGGAAAGTTCTTCATTAATGCTGCTGAATCTTTCCTTGTCCTCGTCATTGAGCAGCGCGCCCTGCCTGACGAAGGAACGGTAGGTCTTTTCCAGAAGCCTGAGCTGGTCCTTTTCCAGGCCGAGAGAGTCCTTGCGCTCATATACGGCTTTTACCCTCTCGAAAAGCTTGTCGTTGAGCGAAATGTACATCGAATACTCGTTCAGCAGCGGTGCAACCTCCTCGGCAATTTCCTGCATTTGCTCGTCGGTATTGGCCTCGAGCAGGTTGTAGAATATGCCTGAAACCCTGTCCAGGGTCTTTCCTGACCTTTCCATAGCCTCGATGGTGTTGGCAAAGTCTGGTGTGCGGCTGTCAGCGATGATGCGGTCAATTTCCTGCTTGCCTTCCTTGATGGCCGCCTTGAATGCAGGAAGGTAGTGTTCGTTCGTTATTTCATCGAACCTGGGCGCTCCGTAAGGCAGCGTCGATTCTTCAAGAAGAGGATTGTTCATTGTACAGGATAATAAAAGTGCAAGCGCAAGGCCCGCCAACAATGCGTTTTTATTCATAATGACGCAAATATACACATTTGGAAGCACAATCTGTTCAGGAAATGATTAACTTTACCACTCTTTTTCAATTTGCAATCATGGACAAAGCTATCATCAGACATTTCACTGACAATGACCTTTATACCTTTACCTGTCAGTATTACATTCTTGAAACCTACCCGAGGGCGGAGGTTGAGTACACTTTCTTTGACCGCAACGCGCAGGTTTACCCGGAAGGCTTTGCTGACATGCTGCGCAGCCAGCTCGAGGAGATGCGCAACGTGGTGATTACCGATGAGGAAATCGAATTCCTCAAGAAGCGCTGCATCTTCCTCCCGCTCTGGTATTTCACCTTCCTGAAGGGCTACCGCTTCAATCCGGGGGAACTGGACATCAGACAGGACGCAGAAGGCCATCTCGAGATAACCGTGCGCGGCAAATGGTTCTCTACCATCATGTGGGAAATGCCGATACTCAGCTGCATATCTGAAATGATGCACGAGATAAGAGGGGATTTTGAAACTTATGATGCTGCCCTGGAAGAGCGCAAGGCGAGGAACAAGGCCGAGCAGATCTTCTCTGCAGGACTGGTGCTCGGAGATATGGGAACACGTCGCCGTTTCAGTTACAATCATCACGATATGGTGGTGAGGGTGATGAAGGAAGTTTACGACTCGCAGTCCTGGCCGGGACGCTTTACCGGAACATCAAACGTCTGGCTTGCAATGAAATACAACTGTCAGCCCATAGGAACCATGTCACACCAGCTCATATCCTTCGAAGAAAACGTCAGCGGAGTGTTCGAGTGCAACTTCAACGTGATGAAAAAATTCAGCGACGTATATGACGGCGACAACGGTATCTATCTTTACGACTGCTTCGGCGACAAGGTGTTCTTCAGTAATCTGAGCAAGCGTATGGCTATGATGTACAAGGGTTTGCGTGTTGACAGCGGAAACGAGGAGGAGCAGACTGAAAAGATAATCGCCAAGTACAGGCAACTGGGCATAGACCCTGCCACCAAGCAGATATGCTACAGCAACGGTCTCAACATTGACAGGGCGATACAGATACACAAATATGTCGGTGGCAGGGTTATGGACTCTTATGGAGTAGGTACCTTCCTTACCTGTGACGTAAACAATGCCGATCCTATGAACATAGTTGTCAAGCTTACCCGCGGACGCATTACCGAGAGTCGTGAATGGCACGACTGCGTCAAGCTTTCCTGCACCGAAGGAAAGACGCTTGGCAATCCTGAGAAATGCAGGTATCTTGTCAACCTGCTGTCAAACCCGCAGTTTTAGGGAGGGGGATTTCGGAATTGTCGGATATATTTCCTAAATTTGCAGACTCGAAAAAGCACCTGGAACCTATATTTCAAAATAGCATCTAAATCTATTGATATATGTCCAACACAAAGTTTAGCGTAAAGTACCACGTGCTGCTGCCTCTAGTGCTGCTGCTCACCGTACTTCTATTCTTTATGCCTGCCGAATGGTTCGGCATAGAAGGATTGACCGTGGTTCAGAAGAGGACCATCGCAATCTTCATCTTCGCAGCAATGATGTGGATTATCGAGGCAGTACCTGCCTGGGCCACTTCCATCATCACGATGGTATTGCTCATATTCACCGTATCTAACGGAGCCCTTGCTCCGCTTCTTACCAAACTCCCTGAGGGTGGTTTTGCAGAGGGAGCCGTAGTCGGCTACAAGGACCTTATGGCATCATTCGCCAGCCCTACAATCATGCTCTTTATGGGAGGATTCGTGCTCGCCATCGCTGCTACAAAGGTCGGCCTGGACGTTTTCCTTGCAAAGGTGCTTCTCAAGCCTTTCGGAACCAATCCTAAGACCGTTCTGCTCGGCATTCTCTTCGTTGTGGCATTCTTCTCGATGTTTATGTCCAACACCGCTACCGCGGCTATGATGCTCGCATTCCTCGCCCCGGTGCTCAAGACCCTGCCTGCTGACGGAAAAGGCAAGATAGGCCTCGCTCTCGCCATTCCTATCGGTGCAAATATCGGCGGTATCGGAACCCCTATCGGAACCCCTCCAAACGTGATAGCCCTCGGCTACCTCAAGGAACAGCTCGGTATCGACGTGGGATTCGGCACCTGGTGTATCAGGATGGTTCCTTTCGTGATTGTGCTCCTGCTCATCGCCTGGGCGGTGCTGCTGCTCTTCTTCCCTTTCAAGGCAAAGAGCATCGAACTCAAGATAGAGAGCAACGCAAAGCGCGACTCCAAGTTCTGGGTTGTGGCAGTTACCTTCATCGTAACCATACTTCTCTGGCTCATTCCTGAGTCCATCACCAATCTCAACTCTTACGAAGTCGCTCTCATTCCGTTTGCAGTATTTGTAGCAACCGGCGTTTTCAAGAAGTCCGACTTTGCAGAGATCAACTGGGACGTGCTTTGGATGGTTGCCGGTGGTCTCGCGCTCGGAACCGCACTTATGAAGACAGGTCTCGCCAACACCATCGTTGGAGCCATTCCTTTCGGTGCAATGCCTGCGCTCGCAGTTCTCATCGTTTCAGGAATCGTGGGATACGCCATCTCCAACTTCCTTTCACACACCTCCGCCGCCAACCTGCTTCTCCCGATTCTTACTGCAATCGCAGTGGGTGCTGCCGGAACCGCAATGGGCGCGCAGCTCAACAACCTCGGTGGAGTACAGGCCCTGCTGATCGGTCTTGCAATTTCTACTTCAGTTGCCATGATCCTGCCTATCAGTACTCCGCCAAACGCCATCGCAAGTTCTACCGGCCTTGTAGAGACCAAGGATATGGCCAAAGTGGGCATCATAATGGGTGTCGTGGGACTGATACTTGGCTATGCCGTTCTTATTTTAATCGGTTTTTAGCTAATTTTACCTATATTTGCAGTCGGGCCTCAAGGTCCGACTGTTTTTTATTTTAGACGTTATGAAAAAAGTTTCATTAGTTTCATTGTGTGCTGCCCTAAGCCTTCTATCCGCCTCTCTATATGCGGAAGATTCAGCACCTAAGCTTAAAGTTTACGGTTTCATAAGGAATTACTATGCATTCGACAGCCGTGAAAGCCTTGCAGGTACGGAAGACTTGTTCTACTATGTTCCGAAGGACATAAGTCTCAACGACGAAAACGTCGATATCAATGCCAACCCGAATTTCAAGTTCGCCGCCCTCACTTCCAGGCTCGGAGTCGATGTGAAGGGGTACGAATACAAGGGTTGGGATTTTGCCGCCAAGATCGAGGCTGACTTCTACAACGGACTTTCAAAAACTGAAGATGACAAGCTGACCAAGTCATCCCTCACCGGAACGGCTAATCTCCGCCTGCGTCAGGCTTATGTAACGATGTCCAATTACAGGTGGACATTCAAGGCCGGTCAGGCATGGCATCCTCTGGCTGCCGACATGCCGCACATTTTCTCCCTTAACACCGGCGCGCCGTTCGGTCCTTTCAGTCGAACTCCTCTCGTCAGCGCCGAGGCGGTCATCTATCCGGGACTCAGCATCACCGCAGCTGCAATATGGCAGCAGCAGTATACCTCCGCAGGCCCTTACGGCGCTTCTGCCAACTATATACGCAACGGCGGTGGCGAATTGTACCTCGGCCTCAACTACAAGAAAGGTGCATTCCTTGCCCGTGCCGGTATCAATGCCCTCTCCATCACTCCGAGGACGGTCAACGACAAGAAACTCAAGGTCGTGGAACGCAGTCTGACCTTCATTCCTTTCTTTTATGCACAATATGAGGATGGCCCTGTAGCTTTCCGTTTCAAGACCGTGCTTGCACAGGGTGGAGAACATCTCAATCTCAACGGCGGTTATGCCATCAGCGGCATGCAGAATGACTCCCGCAGTTACGTATATACCCCTACACTCAACTCTTCAAGCTGGGCCAGCTTCAAGTACAAGGCAGGTAACCTCGACCTCATCCTTTTCGGAGGCTATGTAAAGAATTTCGGCACGATCGACCCTCTGCTCGGAAAGAATACCGTCATAGGGGGCTACGGTGAGCCTATGGGCTTCTATTTTAGCAAGAACAGTTATGACAACCTGAACTCGATGTGGAGAATCACACCTGAGGCAGTTTACAATTTCGGACGCCTTGCACTCGGTATGGAGTACGAATGCACCAGTGTCCAGTACGGCGACAAATCACAGGGAATGAACCTTGACAAGGGGCTTTACGACAAAGGACTGCACTGGGTGACCAACCACAGGGTGCAGGGAATTGTAAAATTCACTTTCTAAAAACCTAACCGGGATATGATACACTATCTTTCACAATTACAGGAAACAACCAGAAGATGCTGGGACAAGCCCGCCGTATGCAACTGGCACGGCGAGCAGTTTAGTTTTGCTGACCTGGCAGCCAATATAGCCAAGTTCGGAATTTTCTTTGAAAAGATCGGTCTGAAGAAGGGTGACAAGGTCGCTCTTTGCGCCACCAACTCTGCACGTTGGGCGATATCGTTCCTTTCCATTAACTGTTACGGGACCGTCGTGGTGCCTCTCCTGGCAGAATTTACCCCGGAAAGCGTAGGTTCCCTCGTGCATCACTCCGAGAGCAAGCTGCTGTTTGTCAACAAGGAGACCTGGGCCAAGATGGACAAGACCGGAATCCCGGCTCTGAAGGCTGCAATCTGCAACCAGGACTACTCGCTTCTGTGGAGCGCCGACGATGCCATAGCAGAGGCTTTTGCTGCGATGGACGATGACTTTGCCGCCGCTTATCCGAACGGGCTCAGTCGCGAGGACATAAACTATCCGTCCGACAACTGGAAGGACCTCGCCGTTATCAACTACACTTCCGGAACCACCAGCGCTCCCAAGGGAGTTATGCTCACCTATGAGGCGTTCAGCACCTCCATCGACTTCGCTATCAGGCACATACCTGCAACCGACTCTGACAGCATAGTTTCTATGCTCCCAATGGGACATATCTACGGTCTTGTGTTCGAATTCCTCTACCCGCTCTCCTGCGGCGTTACCGTATATTACCTCGGCAAGGCTCCGAGCGCATCCACGCTGCTCAAGGCGGTGGGAGAGGTCAAGCCTTATCTCATCATCACCGTGCCTCTCGTAATGGAAAAGGTTTACAAGAGCTCCATCAAGCCTGTGCTTTCCAAGTGGTATATGAAGGTCCTTACCGCTATCCCGGGAGTCAACAAGGTGATTTACAACGCCATAGTCAGCAAGCTGATGGCAGCCTTCGGAGGCAATGTGCAGGAATTCATCATGGGTGGCGCTGCGCTCAATCCTGACGTGGAACGCGTATTCAGGAAGATAGGCCTGCCTTACACGGTGGGTTACGGTATGACCGAGGCCGCACCGCTGCTTGCATATTCTCACGCCAAGGACTATGTCCCTGGCTCCTGCGGCAAGAGAGTCGATTCTGCCGAAGTCCGCATCGACTCCGAAGATCCTGAGCACATTGCTGGTGAAATTCAGGCCAGGGGATCCAACATCACCATCGGTTACTTCAACAATCCGGAGGCTTCGGCAAATGCCTTTACCGAGGATGGCTACCTGCATACCGGAGACCTTGGAACAATGGACAAGGAAGGCAACATCACTATCAGGGGCCGCAGCAAGAACATGATTCTGTCAGCCAATGGACAGAATATCTATCCTGAAGAGGTAGAGGCTGTTATCAACGCCCAGGACTATGTTGCGGAGTCAGTTGTCGTTTCTCGCAACTCCAAGCTTGTCGGACTCGTATATTTCGATGCAGACGGTATTTCAAAGGCCGGACTTGATGCGGAAGCGGTGCACGATCTTCCGGAGCATATCAGGCACAAGGCAAACCGCATTCTGCCTTCATACAGTCAGCTTGTCTCCATCGAAACCGTAAGCGAACCGTTTGCAAAGACTCCTAAGATGAGTATCAAGCGATTCCTCTACAAGTAGTGTGGGATGAAAAAAGGAAAACGTTTTTTCAACAGATTTTCAGAGTCTTATATAGATACGCTCGCAAAGCTGTATCATTACTCGACTTCGGTGTATTCCAAGAATACCCAGTCGGTGCTCTGCGACACAGACGTCAGATATACTTACGGACAGTTCCGCCGCACCTGCGACGGATTGTCCAGAAGTATGTCGTGTTACGGAATAGGCAGCGGAACCGGAATTGCCCTGCTTGGACAGAGTATGCCCAACTGGGGCATTGCCTTCTTCTCAGCGGTGGCATTCGGCCGTGTTATCATTCCCATACTGCCTGACAGTTCCGAAAACGAAGTGCGCAATATTCTGGAGCATTCCGAGGCAAAGGTGCTCTTCGTCAGCCGCAAACTTGCCTCCAAGGTGCCTGCGGACTGTCTTGAGAAGATGACTCTCGTGTATGACCTCGACACGCTTTCGGTCATACGCCGCGATGACAACGCCTTTACCTGTGACGGCCGCACGGCTGAACCCAATGCCGACGACCTCGCCGCCCTGATCTATACCTCGGGCACTACCGGCAAAGCAAAGGGAGTCATGCTCAGCCACCGCAACCTGGTACACAACGTTTTTGCGTCGTACCATACGTTCAAGACGAACGAAAAGGACAAGTGGCTGTCTATTCTGCCTATGGCCCATACCTATGAAATGAGCATCGGATTCCTCTATCCGTTCTTCGTGGGAGCCAGCGTTTACTATCTGTCAAAGACGCTTGCCACGACAACCCTGCTCAAGACACTCAAGGTGGTGAAGCCTTCGATTATGCTGAGCGTGCCTCTCATCATCGAAAAAGTGGTCAACTCCAGCGTCCTGCCGACAATCAGGCGCAGCCGGACCCTCAGTTGGATGGACAGGCATATGCAGTGTCTGCTTTACACCATAATCGGAAGCAAGCTGAAAAAGACCTTCGGAGGCAAGATGCGCTTCTTCGGAATTGGCGGAGCCAAGCTTAACGAGACGGTCGAGGCCGTGCTCCGAAAGACGCATTTCCCTTACGCCATAGGATACGGAATGACCGAGGCTGCGCCTCTTATTTGCGGAGCTGCGCCGAAGGAAACCTGCCTGGGTTCCTGCGGAACCTCAACCTGGGGCGTTCAGGTCAAGCTTGTGGATGTCAATCCGGAAACGGGCGACGGCGAACTCGTTGCGCGTGGTGACAACATTATGCTCGGGTACTACAAGGATCCGTCACGCACCAAGGCAATGTTCACTTCGGACGGATTCCTCAGGACCAACGACCTTGCAGCCGTTGACAGCAAGGGCCGCTATTACATCAAGGGAAGGCTAAACAATATGATACTCGGTCCTTCTGGCGAAAACATATATCCGGAAGAGATAGAGGACGTCATCAACCAGATGGACATAGTCAACGAGTCGATAGTGGTTGACAGGGACGGCAAGCTCGTTGCCCTCGTAAAGCTGGATGACTCGATCATCGACTGGAAGAACGTAAGGGAAGCCGATGAACTGATAGACAAGATACATTCCATCAGCCGGAACATCAAGGATACCGTCAATCACGCCGTCAACAAGTCTTCCCGCATTTCCGAAGTGGAAATAATGAAGGAGCCTTTCCAGAAGACTGCAAGTATGAAGATAAGGCGTTTCCTTTACAAAAAGAGCTCAAATCCTGATGCCGGAGCAGCGGAAGGAGAAACCCATAATTCACAAAACAAAAAGTAAAGACACTGAAATGAATAAACTGCTCAACTGCGCCGCCCTCGCCGCGCTCCTGCCGTTTGCAATATCCTGCGGCACAAGTTCAACCCCAGCCATCGAAAGGAATTCCGCCATAGAGAAACAGGTGGAGTCCGTGATGTCAAGACTCAGTCTTGAGGATATGATAGGACAGATGATACAGCTTGACATCTCCGTTTTTATGAATGGAGAAGAAGTCGATTATCAGAAACTTGAACAGTTTATCAAAGAATATCGCATAGGTTCTGTGCTCAATGTTCCCGCCGGCCGCGCCCAGACTCCGCAAAAGCATTCGGAACTCATTTCCTTTATCCAGGAAGTTTCAATGAGGGAAATCGGAGTCCCTTGCCTCTACGGTCTGGACCAGAATCACGGAGCGTCCTACACTGCAGGTGCAACAATTTTTCCTCAGGAAATAGGCCTTGCAGCCTCTTTTAACCGTGAAAATGCCGTCAAAATGGGCAATATTTGCGCCTACGAGACTCGCGCATCTATGGTCCCATGGACTTTTAACCCGACTATGGACCTCACTGTCAACCAGTCCTGGCCGAGAGTCTGGGAAAGCTTTGGCGAAGATGTCTTTGTCAATGCTGAGATGGGCAAGGCACTCGGCAGAGGCTATCAGGGAGACGACCCGAATCATATCGACAGTCTGCACATTGCATCCTGCATCAAGCACTTCATGGCCTACGGAGCCAGCGTTTCCGGACAGGACAGAACTCCTTCTTCCGTCAACGAAATCGATATGAAAGGCCGCTACTTCGAGCCTTTCCGCGAGTGCCTGCTTGACGGAGCCCTTTCGCTGATGGTCAACTCGTCGAACAACTGCGGCATTCCTTTCCACGCCGACGGCCACTACCTTACGCAGTGGGTAAAGGAAGATCTCGGCTGGGACGGAATGATCATTACCGACTTTAGAGATGTCGATAACCTTTGGCAGAGGGAATATATCGCCGAAGACAAGAAGGACGCAATACGCCTTGCAATCAATGCCGGAATAGATATGGTTATGGAACCTTACGATCCCGGTTTCGGCGCGCTCCTCAAGGAACTTGTCGAAGAAGGTGCAGTACCACGCTCAAGGGTAGAGGACGCCTGCCGCAGAATACTGCGTCTCAAGGCCCGTCTCGGACTCTTCGAAAAGCCTGTCTGGGACTCCGCATCATACGAACTCTTTGCCTGTGAACAGTTCTCCGCCACAGCCCTCGAAGCTGCCGTGGAGTCCGAAATCCTGCTCAAGAACAACGGAATACTCCCGCTCAAGGAAGGAAGCAGGATTCTTGTAACAGGGCCTAATTCCAACTCGATGCGCACGCTCAACGGCGGTTGGTCATATACCTGGCAGGGAAGCGGAGACCCGTATTTCCACGAGCAGTACAACACCATCTACGAGGCTCTCGTAAACCGTTTCGGCAAGTCCAACGTAATGTTTGAAGAAGCAATCAGCTATTCCGACAATCGCAACGAGTGGCAGGCCGAGACCTGCACAGGCATCTCCAAAGCCGTTGCAAAGGCCCGTCAGTGCGATGTCATCGTCTGCTGCGTGGGCGAAAACAGCTATTGCGAAACTCCGGGCAATATCACTGACCTCAATCTTTCCGCAAACCAGAAGATGCTTGTTCGCGAACTTGCTGCTACGGGCAAGCCTCTGGTGCTCGTGCTCAACGAAGGACGCCCTCGCATCATCAGCGACATCGAAGCTCTTGCCTCAGCCATCGTTGACGTGCTTCTGCCGGGCAATTACGGCGGAGATGCGCTTGCTCTTCTGCTCAGCGGAGACCGTAACTTCAGCGCGCGCCTGCCATACACCTATCCAAGCCACACAAATGCGCTCGCTAACTATGACTTCCGCCGCTCGCAACAGCTGCCGGGTCAGGGAGGCGTATATAATTACGACGCAAACGTTGACGTACAGTGGTTCTTCGGCGAAGGCCTCAGCTATACCAGCTTCGAATATTCGGACCTTAAACTCGACAAGCAGAGCTTCGGTCCGGACGACGAGCTGAATTTCACCGTTACCGTAAGGAATACCGGCGACCGCGAAGGTTCTGAGGCGGTACTGCTCTTCTCAAGCGACCTCGTCGCCAGCATTTCGCCGGAGGTGCGCAGACTGAGACAATTCGACAAGATTACCCTCGCACCGGGTGAGAGCCGTGAAGTCAGACTCAGCATTCCTGCTTCTCGGCTGGCGTTTGTCGGCGCTGACCTCAAGTGGAGAGTCGAGAAAGGCGGATTCCGCTTCTCTGTCGGCACTGAGTCTCTGACAGCGGAATGCACTGCAACCAAAGTCTGGGAGAACCGTTAAGAAGAATCGTCATGAAAAATTTTGCACTGTTTTCTGCAGGCCTCATGCTTGCCTGTGCTGTCGTGTCTTGTGGTAGTTATTCGCTTGATGACAAGGGAGTTACAATAAGAATCCAGAATCCTGGACAGGATGCTCCCCGCATTGTCAGGCTCGAGCCGGCAGGGGAGGGCATAATACACGTCAGCGCCTCTGCACAAAGGCGTATGCCACAGACCAAAAGCCTGGTAGTGCTCCCTCAGGACGCAGTGCCTTTTGATGTCAGCCGAAGCGGAGACACCCTGACTCTCAGCACTTCAGCCGTTTGCGCATCCGTGCTCCTCTCTACCGGAGAACTCAGTTTCAGCAGCCCTGACGGACAGATGCTCCTTAGGGAACCTTCAGGCGGCGGCAAGACCTTCACCCCGGTATCGGCCGACGGCAAGAGTGCCTGGTCATTTACCCAGGTCTTTGAATCTCCTGAGGATGAAGCGTTTTACGGACTCGGTCAGCACCAGTCGGACGAATTTAATTATAAAGGCAAGAACGAACAGCTCTACCAGTACAACACCAAGGTTTCTGTCCCTTTCCTGCTCTCGAACAAGGGCTACGGCATACTGATGGACTCGTATTCGCAAATGCGCTTCGGCAACCCCGAGGACTATAGGCAGCTCCCGCAGGTATTTACCCTCCGCGACAAAAACGGCGTCGAGGGCGGCCTGACCGGAACCTGGACTCCTGCTCAGGGCGAGCCGCTGGTGCGCACCGAACCCCAGCTTTATTTCGAATTCCTCGTTGCTCCCGGTCTTGACCGTGTTGTCAATATGCCCGAGGGCTTTGACTGCAACGGCGCGAAGGTGCGTTTCGAAGGGTCAGTGGAAGCCCCTGCGAGCGGAACCTATCAGTTCATCCTCTATTACGCAGGTTATACCAGCGTTTCCATAGGAGGCAAAACCGTAGTGCCTGAACGCTGGAGAACGGCCTGGAACCCCAACAGTTATAAGTTCAGCGTGGAACTCGAGGCGGGAGTGCCGACTGACATTTGCGTTGAATGGGAACCGGACGGATTTGTATCGTATTGTGGATTAAGGGCTTATGATGTCGTGGATCCGCAGCGGCAGAACCGCCAGACCTGGTGGAGCGAGATGTCGGACCGTATGGACTGGTACTTCATCGCCGGAAACGATATGGACGGAATAATTAGCGGCTACCGCAAACTCACGGGCAAGGCTCCGATTATGCCCAAATGGGCGATGGGCTACTGGCAGAGCCGCGAGCGCTACAAGACTTCCACGGAAATGCTCGATGCCCTCAGCGGATTCCGCGAGCGCAACATACCGATAGATAACATTGTGCTTGACTGGAGCCACTGGGAGGAAGATGCCTGGGGCAGTCACGAATTTGACCTTGCCCGCTTCCCTGACCCTAAGGCTATGGTTGACTCAATCCACTCTCTGGGCGGGAGAATGATGATTTCCGTCTGGCCGAAATTCTACGTCACGACCGATCATTACAAAGAATTTGACCGAAAGGGCTGGATGTACACACGCGCTCTCCAGGATAGCGTAAGGGACTGGATAGGACCGGGTTACCTGTATGGATTCTATGACGCTTACAGCAAAGATGCACGCCGTCTTTTCTGGCAGCAGATTTACGAACACTACTATCCGCTGGGCATAGATGCCTGGTGGATGGACGCATCCGAGCCAAATATCCGCGACTGCACCGATATGGAATACCGCAAGGCTCTGTGCGGGCCGACTGCACTCGGCCCTTCGAGCCAGTATTTCAACGCCTATGCACTGATGAACGCCGACGCAATCTACAATGGGCAGCGTTCTGCGGACCCTGACCGCCGCGTATTCCTGCTTACCAGAAGCGGATTTGCCGGCCTCCAGCGCTACAGCACAGCCACCTGGAGCGGCGACATCGCAACCCGATGGGAGGACATGAAAGCCCAGATAAGCGCCGGACTCAACTTCTGTATCAGCGGCATACCTTACTGGACCATGGACATAGGCGGATTCTGCGTCGAAACCCGCTATGTCGAAGCCCAGCAGCTCTTTGACTCCGGTGCGGGGGAAAATTCTGACCTCAAGGAGTGGCGTGAGCTCAATGCCCGCTGGTTCCAGTTCGGCGCGTTTTGCCCACTTTTCCGCGCGCACGGGCAGTTCCCTTACCGCGAGCCTTGGGAGATTGCTCCCGAAGGTCATCCGGCCTACGAGTCCATTCTCTACTACATACGCCTGCGCTATGCCCTCCTGCCTTATGTCTATTCGCTTGCAGGCAGGACCTGGCTGGAGGACTATACCATTATGAGACCTCTCGTAATGGACTTTGCATCAGATGCTTCCGTGCTCGATGTCTCTGACCAGTTCCTCTTTGGACCATCACTTATGGCCTGCCCTGTCTATGAGTACGGCGCACGCTCCAGAAAGGTCGTGTTCCCGCAGTGCGAAGGCTGGTATGACTTTTACAGCAACTCCTTCATCACCGGCGGCTGCACTCTCGAGCAGCCGGCACCTTACGAAAGGATGCCTCTGTATGTGCGTGCCGGTTCCGTTATCCCCGTGGGAGAAGTGATGAACTACACTGACGAAAAGCCGGCCGAGTACATCAAGTTGCTTGTCTATGCCGGAGCGGACGGAAGTTTCACCCTGTACGAAGACGATTCCATCACATACGCGTACGAGAAAGGGGAGTATAGCACCATACGCTTTGACTATGACGACAGAGCCCGCCTCCTGCGCATAGCCGAACGCCATGGTTCATATCCTGGAATGCTTGATCAAAGAACTTTCTCAGTCTATTTGATAACACCGGATGGAGTGATCTCGGCTGGAGATATAGTGTACAACGGAAGCGAAGTCAATGTGCAACTATAGTCAGCGAGGCTTCTGGCGCCGTTGCGGGCTCAGTGCCGCTGCCGTGAACCATTACTGCTTCAGATAAGCGAACTTGCTGTGTGACAGGGTAATGCTGTCAATGGCGGCAGCTACCCTGTCTGGGCTCAGCTTAAATCTTACATAAGAATGAGGCCCTTGAGGGTCTTCCTGCCAGCCGTTTGAGCCTGTGCTGTCCTCTGCAAACGTAATCCGTCCCCGACATAGCTCAAAATACGGATCGGCCCCGCAAATTGCTATCAGCACTGCCGTTCCGTCCCAGCTGTTGTGCCCCGATTCGAGCTCTCCGTACTTCAGTGATCCTGCATAGGCATCCACGACTGGATTTCCGCTGCACTCGCCTTCGTACCTTGCCGCCTCTTCAATCAGCCGCCTGCCGGTCCACACCCGCTCGCCGATCTCGAAGCCGCTGAAAATCACATTTCCCGGCCACTCGCTGCAAACCAGCCGCGCCGCAGGCAGGTCAAGTTTAAGGTTAAATTCTTCCCCGCCCGGAAATGCTCCGGCCATCGACACCAGCCTGACTACCTTCCTTGCCACCAGTTCCCTCCCCGGCAGAGGAGAATTGCCATCCGGACCGCTTGTCAGCAAAGCGGCGAGGTTACTGTAAAAGCCGATGGAGCAGATTGTTACGCTGCGGTCTGCCTGCCTCGAGAGAATCTTTCTATACAGTTTTACTGCGTTTTCCGTTTCTGCTCCCGCGGCCCTCGCTCCGGCGCAACCGGGAAAATGTCCGTAGTTGATGCAAAGCGAATCGGGCCAGTGCAGGTCCTCCTGCCAGCAAGTCATAGAAGGCGCCTCGGAAACGCTTGAGTATCCCTCTTCGGGAGCCCCTGTAGGCATATCTGCGTGCCCGTACCAGGCGTTGAGTATCTTGATGCAAGGAACAACCCTCTCGTCCCTGTTGCAGGAAATGGTGGCAAGCACATCCACCTTACCCTGCTCCTCGAGGGCATACATAAGCGCAAAGGCACCGACATCATCGTAATCAGGTCCAAGGTCAGTGTCCAGAATCAGTTTTACCGCTGATGCCTTGCCTTCCCCGATATGTGAACAGGAATTGCTTGCACAACAGACAACGGCAAGCATTAATGATACTGAAAGTGAAGCTGCATTCAATGAATGACAGGCTTTAATCCGCAAATTGTTTATCTGCATTGGTTCTTGCTGCTTTAGTAATCCTCAAAAATAAACTGCTCTGAGGCAACTTATTATTTTCATATTACTTAATAAAGAATCAGGGACTCCCGATGATTGGAAATCCCTGATTCTTTATTGTCGGGATGATCCGACTCGAACGGACGACCCCCACGTCCCGAACGTGGTGCGCTAGCCAACTGCGCTACATCCCGATAAAAAAGACGCGAGGCAATCGCGTCCCTTTATTTTCTGGCTAAACTATGACAGTTTATTGATGTAAACCTGAATGCCGCTCTTGAGGTTGGCTGCCTTGTTCTTGTGGATAAGACCAATCTTGGCGAGCTTGTCAATCATTGCGAACACCTTTGGAGCATTCTTTTCTGCCTCTGCTTTGTCCGTAGTGTTACGGATGTCGCGAATGGCGTTTCTTGTGGTTCTTGCATAATATCTGTTATGCAATCTGTGCCTCTCGTTTTGGCGATCGGCTTTTTTAGCTGAAGCTGTATTTGCCATTGTTTTACTTTTTTAATATTTGGTAGTGGGTAGGAGAATCGAACTCCTATTGCAAGAATGAAAATCTTGAGTACTAGCCGTTATACGAACCCACCAGCTCATCCCTATTCCAGAGGACTGGCATTAGGGATTGCAAAGATATGCATTAATTTTGAGTTTCACAACAATATTCTGAATTTTTTAGGAAATTATTCCCATTCTATTGTTGCAGGCGGTTTGGAGGAGATGTCGTAACATACTCTGTTGACCCCCTTGACCTTGTTGATTATATTGTTGCTTACCTCACTCAGGAATGCCCTCGGAAGATCTGCCCAGTCTGCCGTCATCGCATCGGTGCTGGTAACTGCGCGAAGTACCACAGGATGTTCGTAGGTGCGCTCGTCTCCCATAACGCCCACAGTCCTGGTAGGCAGCAGAATGGCTCCTGCCTGCCATACCTGGTCATAGAGCTTCCAGTCCCTGAGCGCCTGGATGAAGATATGGTCAGCCTCCTGAAGTATGTGAACCTTTTCCGGTGTGACTTCTCCAAGTATGCGCACGGCAAGTCCCGGACCCGGGAAAGGATGCCTGCTGATCAGGTTTTCCGGAATGCCCATCTGCCTGCCCACGCGCCTTACTTCGTCCTTGAACAGCCATTTGAGAGGCTCGCAGAGCTGCAGATGCATCTTTTCTGGCAGTCCGCCCACGTTGTGGTGGCTCTTGATGACTTTTCCCGTGATGTTCAGGCTCTCTATGCGGTCAGGATAAATTGTTCCCTGGGCAAGCCATTTGGCATCCTCGATCTTCTGAGCTTCGCTGTTAAATACTTCCACGAAGAGTCTTCCTATGATCTTGCGCTTCTGCTCCGGGTCGGTTACACCTTCCAGTTCCTTGAAGAACAGCGGGCTTGCGTCAACGCCTATGACGTTGAGTCCCAGCACCTCATAGTCCTTCATCACGTCTTCAAATTCGTTCTTCCTGAGTAGTCCATGGTTTACGAAAATGCAGGTGAGATTGGAGCCTATAGCCTTGTTTAGCAGAACCGCGGTAACCGTGCTGTCAACGCCTCCGCTCAGTCCCAGGATGACCCTGTCGCTTCCGAGCTGCTGCTTGAGCTCTGCCACGGTGCTGTCAACGAATGACTGCGCGCTCCACTCGCAGCGACTGCCGCAAATTCCGACAACGAAGTTCTCGAGGAGCTTGAGTCCGCATTCGGTGTGGAATACCTCCGGATGGAACTGCACTCCCCAGACCTTTTCGCTGCAGGACTGAAATGCTGCGTTGCGTACAGAAGAAGTCGAGGCGATTGTGCGGTATCCTTCAGGGATGGCGGTAATGGAGTCGCCGTGGCTCATCCAGACAACGGAACCGTCGCTGATGCCGTCAAACAGAGGGTTGCCCTCTTCGATGTTGCTCAGATGTGCGCGGCCGTATTCTCTTGTTCCTGCCGATTCGACCTTTCCTCCATACCTGTAACTTATAAGCTGCGCACCGTAGCAGATGCCCAGTACCGGATATTTTCCGATTATGCCCGAAAGGTCGGGCTGGAATGAGTCCGGGTCATAAACGCTCAACGGAGAGCCGCTGAGGATAACACCGATGACATCAGGGTCATCCTGCGGAAACCTGTTGTAGGGTACAATCTCACAAAATGTGTTCAACTCCCTGACCCTGCGGCCGATAAGCTGCGTGGTCTGGGATCCGAAGTTGAGGATGATGATTTTCTGCATCTTGAGTATTGTTGGTTTGAATGTGTCAGTTCACCCTGATCTTCTGGCCTATGCTCAGGCGGTCAGGATTGATTTTCGGATTGAGCTTGCGAAGAGTGTTAATGGACTTTCCGTACTTAACCGCAATATGTGACAGGGTCTCTCCGGAACGCACTGTATGCCAGCGCATTGCTGCCCTTTCAGCTTCCCTGCGCTTCTCTTCTTCAAGTATCTTTTCGTCTCCTCCGTAAACGTCCTCTTCCTCTTCTATGGACTCAGGGACATAACGCGAACTCGGGTCGAGATAAGTCCTTTTGAGGACAAATACACTTTTTCTTACGCTTCCTGCCTCATAGTCTGCAAGCCATTCAGGATCAAATGCAAATCCGTTGAATCGCGTCTCGAAATGCAGGTGCGGGCCCGTAGAGCGTCCCGTCGAGCCGCCAAGTCCTATGACGTCTCCCGCGTGTACCCATTGGTTGGGAGTGACATCCACTCTCGAGAGGTGTCCGTAAAATGTCTCAAGCCCGTTAGCATGCCTGATAATCACAAGGTTGCCGTATCCTTTGGTCTTCATTGCGCACCTTACCTTGCCGTCAAGCGCTGCCTTTACGGGAGTCCCCGTCGGGTAAGGCAGGTCAACTCCCTGGTGTCTGCGGCGGTGCCTGTAGCCGAATTTGGAAAAAACCTTGCCCTGGTATGGACATACCCAATGGCTTACAGAGTCTTCGATCACTATCGTGTTGCGCAACGGCAACTCCGAGATGGGCATATCATAAGGATTGATCTTTTCATTGTCCCATTTGGCCGTAAACACGTCATCTTTTTCCAAAATCGAAAGATTGCGTATGTAGTACCAGGTGTTGTCGTCGCAAATGACCACCTGGACGCGTCCGTCTCCAATGTCCAGGGTGTCGATTGCGGCTCCCTTGCCCTTGGTAAAGTTTATTGCTCCGCCCTTTTCTTCGATTGCGGTGCGCGTAGTATCCTGTAAACTTGCTTTCCGCGTGGTATCCCGCTGTGCATTTGCGCTCAAGGTCAGCGTGGCAAAGGCAAGTAATGCTGTCAGTATCTTCTTCATCAGGTTCAGTACACTCTATCTCTTCATTATACTCTGTGACCGCCGAAACGCTCCTCTACTATCCGTGTCGCTTCCTCAATCTTTGCCGAGAGCACCCTTTCGTCGGTCGCTTCGCATATGAATCTGAGGTAAGGCTCTGTATTTGAAGGTCTTACATTAAACCACCAGCCGTCAAATTCTGCCCGGTAGCCGTCAAAGTCCATAAATGCCTCCGCCTTGTCGCCTGCAAGGAAATGGTCCCTTATCGCATCCATGGCTCCCTTCTTGTCCTCTACCCTGAAGTTGATTTCGCCCGAGTTGCGGTAGTTTGACATCGAGTCTATCATCTCGCTGAGCCTTATGCCCTTGCGCTTGAGCTGCGCCACGATGCGCAGGACTATCATCGATGCCAGCAGACCGCTGTCGGAGTAGAAGAATTGTTTAAAATAGTAGTGTCCGGCGAGTTCTCCGCCCCAGAGACCATCGATCTCCCGAAGCTTCGGCGCTGCGAACGCGCGTCCTACCCTCCAGGTGTGCAGGTCTGCCCCGTAGCGGCTTAAGAATTCGCCCACAGCCTTGGAACTGCGAATCTCCTGCAGTACGCGCGGGTTTTTTGCACCCTTTTCGTCGCAGAAGTAAAGAGCCATCAGGGCGATTACGAGGTCGGGAGCGACGAAGCGGGCCTTGTCGTCAACGAACATCACCCTGTCGGCGTCGCCGTCGTAGATTACTCCGACATCGGAGCCCTGTCTTGCGACCAGGTCCTTGAGCGGCTGCACGTTAGCAGGAATCAGCGGGTTGGGCTCGTGGTTCGGGAAACTGCCGTCTATCGTGTCGAAGAGGTAGTCGTGGCCTTCGCCGAATACCTTCCTGGCGAACAGGCAGGACATTCCGTTGGAAAGGTCAAAGGCGATTTTGAGGTTGGACCAGTCGCCTCTGAATTGCTCCATAAAGGCGAGATAGTCGTCCATAATCTCCATTTCGTGCACATTGCCTCTCTTTTCCGCTACAGGAGTCGGCCTGCCGCTTTCCAGCCACTCCTTTATCTGTCCCAGACCGCTGTCCAGGGCGACAGGAAGGGCGTTGGCGCGGCTGACTTTCATACCGTTGTAATTGCCTGGATTGTGAGATGCGGTAATCTGCACGGATGCGTCAAAGCCGTAGTTTGCAGTTGCGAAATATACCATAGGCGTGGATGTCAGCCCGAGGTCATAAACGTCGGCGCCGGCATCGAGTATGCCCTCGACCAGAGCGTCGTGGATTTCCGGGGAGGAAAGCCTGCAGTCCCTGCCGACGAGTACCTTGCCTGTTTCAAGAAGTTCAGGAAGGAAATAACCTATCTTGTATGCGTCTTCGCGGTTAAAGTCCACGTTCCAAATGCCGCGTATGTCGTATGCGTGAAATGCTCCCATGATTATTTGATTTTGGAGTTATATCTGGTTCCCACCTTGCCGTGGGCTATGTTTGTAAGTTTCTTGGCTATCATCTTGCGTCTGATCGGCGCGACGAGGTCGGTGAAAAGCACTCCGTCAAGATGGCTGAGCTCGTGCTGTATCATCCGGCAGGCGAACTTGTCGAAATGCTCGGTTCTTTTTGTTAGAGTCTCGTCGTAATACTCTACCGTGATTGCTTCAGGCCTGCGCACGTCGGCATAAATGCCCGGCACGCTGAGACAGCCTTCGTTGTATTCGCAGAAACTACCGCTTTCCTCGACGATTACAGGGTTGATCAGGGTGCGGCGGAAACCTTTGAGATAGTCATAAACGTCACTCATCACGTCTCCGTCAACTACGACAACCCTTTTGCTCACACCTATCTGCGGAGCAGCAAGTCCGCATCCCTCAGATCTTTCCAGCGTGTCCCAAAGGTCCTTTACCAGAGACTCCGTGGCTTCCTTTTCATTTATGTCAACCGGTTCCGCAACGCGTCTGAGCACGTCAGAACCATAAAGATAAATTGCTTGTATCATTTTTTCTTGTCAATGTAGCTTTGCAGTATGATGGCGGCACTTATCTTGTCAACGGAGTTCTTGTCCCTGCGGTCGCTCTTTTTCATCCCTCCGTCAATCATCGCCCTGTGCGCCAGGACGGAAGTGAAGCGCTCGTCTTCCAAACTTATGTCAGTGTCGGGAAATGCCTTCTGCAACTTATCGAGAAACTTGTCCACGTCAGCGGCGGCTTCGGACGGCCTGCCGTTGAGATTGACGGGATATCCCACCACAAAACGCACTATCCTCTCGGATTCGGCATATTTTTGGAGATATTCTATTATCTTTGCAGACGGTACAGTTTCGAGAGGGGATGCAAAGATGCAGAGGGGGTCGCTGACTGCGACTCCGACCCGTGCCCTACCGTAATCTATCCCGATGATTCTGTCCATAATTCTGCAAATTTAGTCAAAAAACAATGCGGAAACAAACCAAAAACAACAATATAATCAAGCTTTTCCGGCTTACCCTGTCCGACGGACAGACCCACCAGATACTCAAAACCTTCCATTTTTCCCGCATAGGGATGATATGGACGGCGGTCTCTGCTGTGGTGCTTTCCGTAGTACTGATCTACTGTCTGATAGCGTTTACCCCTATCAAAACCACGATTCCCGGATATCCTGACGCCCACTCCCGCAAGCAGGCCCTTGCCGGCGCCATCAAGGTTGACTCGCTCGAGAGCATCATCACCCGATGGGAACTCTATGCCGAGAATCTCAGCCGTGTGCTTTCGGGAGAGGAGACCATTTCCATCGACAGTATCATCACCGGCAGCGCTGTAAAGTACCTTTCCGCCAAGTCGAGGGAGGAACTCGAAAGGCAGGATTCGATCATGCGCTATGAGATTGACAGCAAGGACAAGAGCGAAGGCGACCAGAAGCAAAAGAGTGCCACGCTCGAGGGAATGCACATCTTCAATCCGTATAACGGTGTGGTAATCAACGGATTCAATGCTGTCAGCAATCCCGGCCTCGATATTTCGGCTTCGGACAATTCTGCCGTCTGCGCGGCTCTTGAAGGAACTGTCATCTGCGTGGTATGGAATGAGGATTCTGGCTATACCCTTGTCCTGCAGCACAAGGGAGAGGTTTCAAGCGTGTATTCGCGTTGTGAGAAGGTGCTCCGAAATGTGGGTGACAAGGTCAGCGCCGGCACGCCTCTGGGACTCGTTGCCCCTGGTGACTTCCTCCATTTTGAACTTTGGTACAAGGGAACTCCGGAAGATCCTTGCAAATATCTCAGTATCCAGTGAATACGCGAAAAAGAAAAATAGCCATACTGGGCTCGACGGGCTCCATAGGAACCCAGACTCTGGATGTCGTGAGCCAGCACCCCGAACTGTTCGAGGTGGAGATGATATCGGCGCGCCGCAGCGTTTCCCTGCTTGCAGAGCAGGCCAGGCGCTTCGATGTCAACAACGTGGTGATAACCGATGAGACGCTTTATCCACAGCTAAATTCTGAACTAACCGACACTTCCTGCAAGGTCTGGACGGGAGAGGACAGCCTCTGCCGTCTGGTTCAGAGTCCAGACGTCGATATAGTCATCGGAGCGATGGTCGGATTTAGCGGACTGAAACCCACCCTTGCGGCTTTGGAGGCAGGAAAGATAGTGGCCCTTGCCAACAAGGAAACCCTGGTGGCAGCAGGCAGTCTGGTGATTGATACCATGCGCCGCAACGAGGCAGTCATTCTTCCTGTCGACTCTGAACATTCTGCGATTTTCCAGTGTCTGCTTGCAGCTCAGGGCAACGAATTGTGCAAGATACATCTGACCGCTTCAGGCGGACCGTTCAGGACCTGGCCGAGGGAAAGAATTGCCTCTGCAGTGGCCTCTGAGGCACTCAAGCACCCAAACTGGAATATGGGATCGAAGGTGACCATAGACTCGGCCACGATGATGAACAAGGGCTTTGAAATGATAGAGGCGCGATGGCTCTTCGACGTTCCGGCAAGCCGTATCAACGTTGTGGTGCATCCCGAGTCAATCATACATTCGATGGTGGAATTTGTTGACGGAGCGGTGATTGCGCAGCTTGGCTGCCCGGATATGCGCGAACCGATTGCCTTTGCGATGAGTTTCCCTGACCGTATCTCAATAGGCAACCGCAAACTCGATTTTGCATCGCTCGGAGCCCTGCATTTCGAGGCTCCTGACTTTGACCGTTTCCCGAATCTCAGGCTCGCTTATGAAGCGATTGAGACCGGCGGAAATGCCGGATGCGCCCTCAATGCCGCAAATGAAGTGGCGGTGGCCGCTTATCTGGATAATCGCATATCGTTTTACGATATCAGTGCCATTAACGAGGCCTGCCTGCGTGGTCTGAATTTTGTAGCAAAGCCAACGCTCGACGACATTTTCCAAACAAATGACGAAGCGGCTGAAATGGCACGTAAGCTTGTCGCGGGCAAATGATCGTTATGGTATTGTTCAAAACTCTGCAAGTAATACTTGCCCTTTCCATACTAATCCTCATACACGAGTTCGGACACTTTTTCTTTGCGAGGGTGAACGGCATCCGTGTGGACAAATTCTTCCTTTTCTTCGACCTCGGCGGAGTCAAGCTATTCAGTACCAGACAGAAATGGTTCCTCAAGCTGTTCCCCGCTGCTAAGGATTGGGAAACCGAATTCGGCATAGGCTGGTTCCCGCTCGGCGGATACTGCAAGATCAGCGGGATGGTCGATGAGTCGATGGACCTCGAGCAGCTCAAGCAGGACCCCAAGCCTTGGGAATTCCGCACCCACCCGAGTTGGCAGCGTCTGCTGGTTATGGTCGGCGGCGTGCTCAACAACTTCATATTCGCGATAATGTGCTATATCGCGATTGTCTGTATATGGGGAGAAACTTACCTTAAGAACGAAGGCAGCGCGATTTATGCGAGCGAGCTTGCGCAGGAGATGGGCTTCCGGACAGGAGACAGGATACTCAGCCTGGATGACTACGTGCCTGAGGACTTCAGTATGCTGCAGGCAGACCTTGCAAGACGCAATGTGCAGAATGCCAAGGTGTTGAGGGATGGGGACACGCTTGATATCTATATAGACCACTCTTATATGGGCAAGATACTCAACTCGCCCCTTATGTTTGACGTGGCCCTGCCTTTCGTTGTCGATTCAGTGATGGCGGAAGGCCCGAACGGAGCTTCCGGACTTGCACGCGGAGACAGGATAATCGCATTTGATTCTTTGTCCTGCGAGTACAGGCAGGATGCTTACCGCATTCTTTCCGAATCCGGAGGCAAAACGCTTGATGCAAAGGTCTTGCGAGGCTCGGATACCCTTTCGGTTCCGGTAAGGATTGACTCCAGCGGCAAGATGGGAATATACCTGCCCCAGCCGGACAATATATGCCACAAGGAATACTCCCTGCTTGCAGCCATACCTGCGGGCATCAGACTTACCGGCGAGAACATAAGCGGGTACCTGAAGGACCTCAGACTCGTCTTCCAGCCTTCTTCCGGGGCATACAAGTCAGTTGGCAGTTTCATTAGCATAGGCCAGGTTTTTCCTTCACGCTGGAACTGGTACAGTTTCATCAACATACTCGCGCTCCTGTCCATAATGCTCGGAGTAATGAATCTCATTCCTATACCGGGACTTGACGGAGGACATATAGTATTTACCTTGTATGAGATGATTACCGGGCGCAAACCTAGCGAGAAGTTCCTGGCGGGCGCACAGATTATGGGATTCATACTTCTTATGGCGCTGATGATACTTGCTTTCGGCAACGACATAAGCAGACTGATACACGGTTGATAATCATTAACACTGAAATATGCGAAAGATAGCGATTATTCTTGCAGCGCTTGCAATGTTGACCGCCTGCAAAAGCACAAAAACCCTGCTGCCCAACGTCAGCGGCAAGGCAGGTGAAGTGATTGTAGTCATTGAAAAGGAGGACTGGGAGGGCAAACTCGGAAACAAGGTAAGGGAACTCCTCGCGGACGATTGCCCTTATCTTGCACAGAAGGAGCCTCTTTACACGCTGGTGAACGTGCCTCACGGCAGTTTCGGAGACCTGTTCAAAATCCATCGCAACATTGTGTATTTCAACATCAAGGACCAGATTGACAGCGCACGTTTCGTGCTGCGTCACGATCTTTGGTCCCATCCTCAGTGTGTGGTTCAGATTGACGCTCCGGATGCAGACCGCGCCATTGCCCTGCTGGACAAGGATGCATCCAAGGTGCTCAATGCCATTGAACAGGCAGAGAGGGACAGAGTAATAAGCAACTCCATCAAATACGAGGAAAGGAGTCTTGCCCCTCAGGTGATGGAGATATTCGGCGGCAGCCCGCGTTTCCCTATGGGTTACAAACTGCGCAAAAAGACTTCGGACTTTGTGTGGATAGCTTATGACCAGCAGACAGTTATGCAGGACATTCTGATTTACAGCTATCCTTGTCTGGATGACGAGCCTTTCAGTGTAGAGAGCCTGGTCAGCCACCGCAACGAAATCCTCAAGGCAAACGTTCCGGGAATGTTTGACAATACCTGGATGACGACAAGCCAGGCCTTTCCGATTACGGTCAGTTTCCTGAAGTACCAGGGCCGCAGTTTCGCCGAGATGCGCGGATACTGGGAAGTCGAGAACGACTATATGGGCGGACCTTTCGTATCTCACGCATTCTTTTCAAGGGACGGCGTTGACATCATTGTCGCGGAAGCATTTGTCTATGCACCAAAGTATGACAAGCGCCAGTACCTGAGGCAGACCGAGTCCATACTCTACTCCTGGGACTGGGACCATACGGTTGACGAATGACCCCCGCACCGACAATCATTTCTTTATGAATATAATGGCCATCAGCGGAAGCGATATGATGGCCATTGTTGCGCTTATTGGCAGGTAAATGCCGAAATTGACATATTCCACGACCAGGAAGGTAATGAGGAGCAGACCTATGCCCATTGCGGAACTGATGAGGTAGTGTTTACGTATGTCGCTGCTCTTGCAGATCAGCCGGCTGAGGTTCGGCACGCCGAGCGAAATGAAACCTATGGGTCCGCAGATTGATACCGCAGCGGTAACCAGAAACATTATCATAAGCAGACTCAGCGCTTTGTGCATATTGCTCAACTCGATTTCGCCCCTGAAATGGGCGCTGAGATTCTTGTGGTCAAGCAGGGCGGCCGCAAGCCCGACGACAAACAGCGCAAGCGAAAAAGCCACGTCCCAGCCTGTGACACCCTCGAGCCTGAAATTGGCTGCACCCCAAAGGTAGTATTGCCTCAACAGGTCACCATTCGGAGCATTTGTAACCACTATGGTGCCTAACGAGCCTATAAAGGTTCCGAACAGCAGGCCGAAGGTAATCAGGCTCTGCGTGTTGACCTTGAGTGTCACCAGGAAGCATACCAGCGTGCATATCAGCGTGCAGATGAATGAACCCACCGTGAGCGAACACCATCCTGACATCGTCGCAGCCGCAGCCCCCAGACAGGCGGCGCTGCCCAGCCCGAGCGAATACACGTCGCCGAGCTGGTTCCGCCACAGATACTGCATCTGAATGCCTCCCACGGGGAGGGCGATGCCACTGAGAATGACATATAATATGCTTAGTATCATTCGATTACAAGAATTGGATTGATTCCCTGGCTGTCGAACTTGTCATACAGGTCTCCGTATTTGTCAAAGCAGTATATATCCCCGTTGTTCTTGTAGTCCGAACTTCCAACCCATACCATATCTGCCGCGCAAGAAATGGAATATGCCTTATCGATCTCCACGCCGCCGTTCCACAAGCCCCTGTCGCCCTTTGCCGGATCATAATGGTAAATCCGTCCCGGAAGCGGGTTGTATTGCTCGTCGTAGCCCCCGCAGAGCACGTAAATCTCGTCTCCGTCAGTGGCTATCGCCGACGGTGACTGATATGGCAGTCTGCTGACCTTGCCGCTCCCGGGTTCAATGCAGTCCACGGCAGGGCCGATATCGGAATAATTGCCGAAACTTGATACAAATACCTTTCCTCCGCATACCTTCACCGCCGCGGGGTTTGTATTGACTTCTATCCTTTTGATTTCGCTGAAGCTGGCAGCGTCAACGACGGACACGGTATTGCAGTATTCGGGATAAAGGTAGCCTCCCGAATTGGCAACGTAAACCTTGCCGTCCAGGTAGGCGACCCCTTCAGGATTTGGACCCACACCGCAAAGGCTCGTCTGTCCGTCTGCTCCCAGCCGTCCCAGAAAACCCTCATAGTAAGATACATAGACATTCTCGCCATCGGTGCACAAATAACGGGGCGACAGTTTGTTTTCGTCCTTTTTTACAATGATGCTGTCTATAATCTTCAGACTCTCGTCCGTGACCCAGACCAGCTTGGACCCGTTCACGCTTAGATACAGGCACTCCCCAAGCCTCAGCGCATCCTGGATCAGGTCTCCAGGAACCTGTCCGTTTACGGAAGAGAATTGTCCCGCCAGTGCGCTTTTGCCTTTCAGGTCATAGACAGCGATGTCTGAGTTGCTGTCGCCCCAGGTGCCGTTGTTGATGACATAGACTTTCTTGCCGGAAGTTTTGTTCCCTTCCTCGCCTGCAGGTGCTGTGCAGGAAGCCAGCAGTAGCAGTGCATACAATGCGTAACTCTTTTTCATTCAGATATTTATTTTGATTGTTATTCTATAGTTCCGTCCCGGCATAGGATAGCCGTGGATTATCTCGTAATTCTTGCCCGAAAGGTTAAGCGCGCTGATGCTGAAATCAAGGCCGGTCTTCCTGACCAAGAACGACTTGTGCAGGTTGATGCCGTGGTCAAAATACGCTTTCAGTGCATTCTGCGGCAGATTCTGTGCAAGATAGTAGCGCTTGCCCACAGCCTGCAGGCTGTAAGACGCACCCAGGCCTCCATCCAGTTCCCATCCGAAGTTGAGGTTTCCGCTCAGCGCGGGTGTGTACTGAATCTGGTGCCCGTAATTCTTTGCCGAAGGGTCGCTGATATCGACCGCCCTTTGATATGTCCCGGAAATATTGGCGTAAATCATTGATTTTCCTAATTTTGCATTTGATGAAACATTCATTTCGCATCCTGTCATCCTTACCCGGCCGAGGTTTCGCATCTTCCATACGAACATAGTAGGCACCGCCACAATCTTATCCTTGACCTCATAATGGTAAATGTCCGCAGATGCCCTGAGAATCACAGACCTGATTCTTGACTCGTATCCTATGCCAAGGTTGGTCTGCAGGGCCTTTTCGCTCTTCAATGTCCTTGTGCCCACCCGGTCATAGTAAAGGTCGTTGAAAGTAGGAACCCTGTATCCGTCTCTGCATGAAGCCCTTAGAGTCAGTCCTTCCAGCACTTTCCACGCAATGCTCAGGGACGGCGACAGTCTGAATCTGCCCTCTGCGGCCTCTCCGCCTTCTGTCCTCTCTCCGATTGCAACGCATTGAAGCAGAGCGGTTAACACCAGCTTGTCCGTCTGCATCAGTGCGCTTGCGCAGGTGTAAGAACTTAGTCTGCGTGGCTGCGGGCAGAAAGGAATGTCGCTTTGCAAGCTATTGAAAATCAGATCCTGAGCCAGGCCGAACGACCAGGCTCCCAACTGCTGTCTCATTACATTCAGTCCGCAGGAAGATTCTTCCTGAAGATAGTGGTCCGTCTGCGCTTCAGGGTAAAGAGGTGAAAAGTCGGTATATACGTTGGCTGTCCTGTTGTATGCTGCCGTGGTCCTGACCCGCCAGATACTTTCTCTGTCATTTTCCCACATTCCGTTGACATTCAACATCTTATCCTCCAGCCGACCTTCCGCTGCGTCCGCATACAGAATAACGGCTCCGGGCAGCCCCCTGTCAGAGCCGTATCCGCTGATGCCAAGCTCAAGCCTGCTCCTTTTTCCAAGTGTCCCACGCAGCCTCAGTTCGCCCCTTATCCTGCGGCAGTCGGCCCCGTCTCGCTTGCCCTTGTATTGCCCGGCGGCGTTGGCAATGCTGTATGGATAGTCTCCATCCGAACTCAGTGTTGTCCCGTAAATGCTTGCAGACCAATCCTTTCCTAGACTAGTACCAAGTCTCAGCGCAATGTCTCGGCTGCCGAACGAAGCCGCCGTCGCCCTAAGACTTGCCTCCACGGGACCGTTAGCCAACAAGGGAGCGGCGCTTTTAATGTTGATGATGCCGGCAGCAAGGGCAGTTCTCGCCGGCACGAAGATATCGTCTGCGATACCAAGGTTCATTGACAACTCTTCTATGCCGTCCAAATTGAATGCTGATATGTCCACCTGTCCGTTGCAAGCGTCGCCGATAACGGCACCGTCCCTGCAAACTACGGTATGCTGCGCTCCCAAACCCCTGACAGACACGGTTTTAAGCCCTCCGATTCCGCCATAGTCCCTGACGCTTACACCTGCCCAGCCCTTGATGATCTCATCTATTGCAAGCGCACCGCTTCTCCTGAACTGCTCGCTGCCGGATCTCCTTGCCGGCACCGAAAGACCCGTCAGGGCGGCCCTGCCGACAACAAGCCCTGCCGTCAGGGTGTCCCGGGCGACTGTTTCCTTACGGGAACTTGCGACAGACTGTGCTGCAGCCGGGCAGACCGGTTGCAACAACGCCGCCTGCAGCAGCAAGACGCCGACAGTTTCCAAAAATGGCAGAATCTTCATTCTTCCTCTCTTTAGCGTCCTGACCCCGGGACGATGAAGTGGGATTATAATGAGGCAGGTCTTCTGGCTTGTCCTGCGCCGCGCCTTCTCGCCCCCTGAGGGACAATGGCTTACGAATGCGGCTCTCTTGTAATGGACTTACAGCAGCGGGCACTGCCCGGGATTTGCACCCGGTTCCCTTTTCAACCGGACAGCTGCGGCTGCAGCCTCCAGTCACCTCAATACGCAGCAAAGATACACTTTTTTTGCTATATTTCCGCATTCCTCTTTTGCGAGCCGTGATTTCAATATGGAGTTGCGGTGTTTTTTTTCTATATTTGCTCTTTTGAAAAATCAGCTGAATCAATGGGGGAATTTGAACTCATAGAGCATATCAAGCATCTGGCCGTCAGTCCTGAAGGGGTGCTCGGAATAGGTGATGACTGTGCCGTGTTGCCTCAGAACGGGGATCTTGAGACCCTGGTCAGTACGGATATGCTGATGGAAGGAGTTCATTTTCTGCTTGACGACATAAGGCCATACCAGCTCGGATGGAAGTCCATTGCCGTGAATATCAGCGATATAGCTGCAATGGGCGGAACTCCTTGCGGCAGTTTCCTGTCTATGGCCCTGCCCCCGTCTTTCACTTCTGAAAAGATAGAGGCTTTTCTTGAAGGCTACATACATCTGTCCCGGCGCCTTGGCTGCCCGCTTCTCGGCGGCGACACAGTATCGTCTATAGGTCCGCTTTGCATAAATGTCACAGTTACAGGTACTTGCAAAAAAGGAATCTCACGCAAACGCAGCAGCGCGCTGCCCGGAGACGGCATATATGTAAGCGGCACCCTCGGCGACAGCGCAGCCGGCCTAAAATGCATACTGGATCGATGTAAGCATTCTTCCGCATCCCCGGCAGCTCAAGCTCCGGACTCCGGTCAGGTTTGCCCCGACGACTATAGCTACCTCATATCGCGTCACTATCAGCCGGTTCCACGCGTTGAGCTCGGTGTCAGGCTTGCATCGGACCCAAGCGTACACGCAATGATGGACATTTCCGACGGCCTCGCCTCTGACCTCCCGCACATTATCGAAGCCTCGCACGCCGGTGCTTCAATCGACTGCTCGCTCATCCCTATGTCCCTGCAGTTCAAACGTTTCTGTGAGCAGCGAGGCCTTGACCCTCTGGAACTTTCCCTGTGCGGAGGAGAGGATTACGAGCTGCTGTTCACTGCCGGTGACCAATTCTCTCCCGCCGGTTTGCCGGTTACGCGAATCGGCACGATAACTGACGCCCGGGTACTTGAATGGGAAGGACAGAATAGAATCTTTGAAGGATACAGACATTTCTAATTATATGAAAATCAGAAACATACTCAGGTATATAGGCACCTCGCTGCTTATGGTATCGGCACTGATGCTGGTATCGGGACTGATTTCGCTATATTACGGCGGTGACGACAGTATGATGCCGCTTTTCTACTCGGCTCTAATTACCGCGACCGTTGGCGGCTTCCCGTTCCTCTTCACCTCGCGGGTCGTCCGGCTCTCGGTCAAGGAAGGCTACTTCGTCGTCGTCGGCGCCTGGCTCTGCGGCAGCCTCTTCGGAATGCTGCCTTTCCTGATGTACGGGGGAGAATTCTCTTTTGCCAACTCCTTTTTCGAGACGGTTTCGGGTTTTACCACGACGGGCGCGTCCATACTCAATGACATAGAGTCGCTGCCGCGCGGGTTGCTGTTCTGGCGAATGGCGACCTCCTGGGTGGGCGGTATAGGCATCGTGACCCTCTTCTCTATGCTCATTCCAAATACCGCCGAAAAGTCTGTCCTGACCTCGGTGGAGATTTCCGGAATGGCAAGCGACAATGGTGGAGGTGGGAAAAGATTGTTCGTGCAGCATATGTTCATAGTCTATGTTGCAATCACGGCAATCACGGCAGTAGCGCTGAAACTGGCGGGAATGGGATGGTTCGATGCTGTCGCAAATGCCATGTCAGCCTGCTCGACCTGTGGATTCTGTACAAAGAATGCGAGCATAGCAGCCTTCCAAAGCCCGCTTATCGAATATATCATCATCATTGCGATGACACTCGCTGCGCTCAATTTCAGCTTGCTCTTTGTCAGTATGCTCAAAGGCAACCACGCAAGGGTGTTTAAAAGCGAAACCGTAAGGTGCTTCCTCGGAGTTGCCCTCGTATCAAGCTTGATTATAACTGTAAACCTCCTTGTGTCAGGTGATTATAACTCTTTTGAAAAGGCTTTTCGCGCTGCCCTTTTCCAAGTGTGTTCCATCAGTTCCACAACGGGATTTGCCACTGCGGATACCACTTTGTGGCCAGGGCTGAGCATTTTCATCATCATACTCTGCTCATTCTTCTGCGGATGTTCAGGCTCGACTTCCGGAGGAATGAAGATAGACAGGGCCGTCATCGCCGGGAAGGCGATCAGGCAACATATAGTCAATCTTCATAACCCTCACGGAGTTACCCTAATCAAAGTCAACGGAAACGCCAAACCAAAGGAAATGGTTTATGACGTGTTCCAGTTCATAGTATGCTACCTTGTAATAGTAGTATCCTTCGCTGTAGTCAACCTGATCTGCGGTCAGGACCTTACCACCAGCGTTACGGCTTCCATTGCCTGTATGGGCAACGTGGGCCCGGGTTTCGGCGAAGTCGGCTCTTGCGGAAACTACGCAGAATTCCCGGCCTTTATCAAGTTTACCAGCGCCTTTGAAATGCTCCTCGGCCGACTCGAAATCTTCCCGATGCTCTATTTCCTCGGCCTGCGCAAGGACTAAATCAAGACACCGGACGTCGCAGCGTGCCCCGGATGCAGATAGAATAAAGGCGCTCGATGGAAGCTGTTGCCTGCCATTGAGCGCCTTTGATTGTCAAATAGTTACGTGAACTAGTCAAGCGGAGTTGTGAGTTCCCCGGTCTGGGCTTCAAGGAAGCTCTTGACCATTGCAACCTTGTCGTCCGACATCTTCTTTCCGCTCTGGAAACGAGCCATCTTAGCAATGGCTTCCTCAAGGGTCTGGACGCTTCCGTCGTGATAGTAAGGAGCGGTCAGGGCCACATTGCGCAGCGAAGGAGTTTTGAAGCGGTATCTGTCACGCTCGACTCCGGTCTGGGCCCACCTGCCGTTGTCAGCGTCGGTAAGGCCTGACTTAACGTTGGTCTCGCGGTCCTGGAAGTAGTTGTCTCTCTGACCCATAAGCTCATAGCTCAGACCTCCCATATTCTCTCCTGCGTGGCAGGTAGCGCACTTGTACTCCTTGAAAATCTTGAATCCTTCAATCTGCTCCTCGCTCAGGACATCCTTTGCGCCCATAAGGTACATATCGAAAGGAGAACCCGGGGTGATGAGGGTCTTTTCGTACTCTGCAATGGCATCAGTGATATTCTTCTCGCTGAGGCCTTCCGGATAAACTGCCTCGAAGCGTGCCTTGAATTCCTTGTCGGCGCTGAGCTTTGCTATGATTTCGTCAAAACTTGCGCTTCCCATTTCAACAGGATTGGTAGGTGGGCCTGCTGCCTGTGCGGCAAGGTTTGCAGCACGGCCGTCCCAGAACTGCACGAAATTGTAAATTGCATTGAAGGTAGTAGGCGCATTGATTCCTCCGAACTGTCCGTTGATACCTTCGGAATACTGGAGATTGTCGGTGCCTCCCTTGTCAAGTGCGTGGCAGGTTGCGCAGGAGATGGTTCCGTCTCCGGAAAGTCTCGTGTCGTTGTAGAGGTCCTTTCCGAGCCTGGCCTTTGCCTCGTCAAACACTATCTCGTCAGGAATAGGTCTGATGGTTTCGTTGGCAAACTCTTCAGCGGCGAATCTGTTAGGATAGAACTGCGCCCTGAGACCCTTGATGCCTTCGAGCATCACTTCCTGCTTTGCTCCGGTAAGTGAGGAGCCCCAGTGAACGAGATAGTACTGAGGGAGAGGCATGGAGCCGTCAAGAACGCACATTTCGGTCTTTGCAAGGTCAACCTGTCCGGGAGCCGTACCATTCTTGAGGGCGGCGATGAGAGGTTCGATGTCGAACATCTTTGAACCATCTTCTATGTCCTTGGCAATCAAAGTCTTGGCTATTGGCCAGTTGGCATAGAAAGGCATCTTTGGCGCAGCTGAGTGACAGTCGGTACAACCGCCGTCCTCGATGACTGCGAGCATCTGTCCGTTTGCAGGCAGACTGCTGTCGGGAGCAGAGTTGACCGCGCGGTAGGTGATTGCCCCCGCAACAAGCACTGCTGCTACTCCGATAATCCACTTTGATGATGTTTTCATACTGAATGGTATTATGTTAATTGTTAATGTAAGTGTGCATGCTCTCCTGAGCGGAAGGCAGGTAATTTACTCCCCACCAACACAGCTGCAGGCCAATGAATCCTGCTATCAGCAATATGTAAAGTGCAGTTGCAGATTGTTTTTTCCTCAGTCTGGCGTGAATGTATATCAGGTAAATGCACCAGGTGATAGCCGCCCAGGTTTCTTTAGGGTCCCAATTCCAGTAGTTGCCCCACGCCTGTTTTGCCCACAGGCTGCCGCTCAGCATGCCAAGCGAAAGGAAGCAGATTCCGATATATACGAGAGTGTCCGCCGGCTCCAGGAAACGGTCGCTGCGCTTGACCATACCTGCAATTGCAAGCAGAAATGCGCACGCGAGCACCGAATAGGAAAAGATATAGACCGAAACGTGAGGGATGAACCACCAGCTCTGCAGGGCAGGCATCAGCGACTCGTCGTGAATCTCAGGCTTGAACAGGTTGAGGCAGACAAATACCGTAGCCACAAGCGTTGAGAATGAAGGAATCCACCTGTATCCCCACCTGCAATAGGTAATCAGTGCGGAAATCATCATAAAGAAGCTGTACCACAGTCGCGTTTCTCCCGTAGTCCTCAGCGGCGGTCTGCCCAGACTGATCCAGAAACCGACTATGAATGAGGCATATACAATCAGCCCGACCGTAATCAGAGATATGACAAGCGTCCTGATTCTTGAACTGAAACGACTTCCGTATGCCTTCCGGGAGTGGTCTCCGTGGTCTCCCTTGTCAAAGAACAGAGCAAGCGCTGAGGCCGCTACCCACAGACATACGGCAACGGAAGCAAACATCCAGAACACGTCCCAACTCATCTCACCCTCCTTTTTGCAGCACCCT
Organism: Bacteroidales bacterium; assembly: GCA_004556005.1. GTDB lineage: Bacteria > Bacteroidota > Bacteroidia > Bacteroidales > UBA932 > Cryptobacteroides. Next base: position 60,724 of record SFJA01000003.1, read on the forward strand.
GCACAAACATGAGCGCAGCCCCCGCCATCATCATCACAATCCCGAAGCATTCAAGGTATTTCCACGGCTGCCTGACTATCTCAAAAACACAAACATCGTTGCTATTCTTGTCATAATCAACAAGATATACATCCTCGCCGAACCCTGCCGCATAAGGATGGTTTACCATTATCTCCGCCGGCTTTCCGTCAACGCTTACTTCTGCCTCGAAGTTCCGGGGCGAACCGTCCGGACGAAGGTAGATTGAAAATTCTTCCAGACACAGGCTATGTCCGAGCGCCCTTTCCAGTCCGTAACGGTCAAATCCGGTTGTTACAGTCTCGCCCTTGCCGACTATGCAGCGAAGAACAGACTCGTCAGCGCTGCCGAAGAATCCTGCCGAAAGCGCTATGAACAGTCCAAGATGATTGAGTACGAACCTCCAGGACGAGCGCTTGAGATGCCTGAAAATCACCATCGCAAGATTTGCAAGGAAGAGACAGATGGCACAGACGAACCACCAGCTGTTCTTCACTGAATGTATGCGCAGAAGGTCAGCGAGCGTGTGTCCTCCCGGAACTGACTGTGGGTCATACTGTTTGTTTAGACCGAGAACTATGCAGCATACTGCCAGGTTTGCAATGACGACTATGCTTGTATGCCCTGAGGAAAGGAATCTGCAGAATGCGCTATCAGGTTTTTCCTTGTAAAGAACCCACAACCCGGCCATGCAGCCAAGCAGTACGGCAGCACCGACCGGAAATGCAAAAGCCCCCGCCGGGAATGGTCCTGCGGCCATCCCGACAAGAACTGAGACAAGCATCAGCCCCAGCAATATCCAATCGCCTTTTTTCATTCTTTAACTTCTACAAATATAACAATCTCTTCTTTAAAATCAAGTTGAAATGACTCGAAAAAAGTTTCACGACCATCAAATGGGGTATGTCGTGCAGCCGATAACTAATGTGACAATGCGAGTGAAAAAACGGCGAAAAATACTTAAATTTGTATTTTGTGCTCAATAGGCACGGTTTTGCTGTATGGATATAGAACTTCTGTCTAGAATGGTTGCTGAACTCATTGTCAAAAACGACAGTGTGGGTTTGCCCGGAATGGGCTCTTTCGTTGCTGAGATTGTACCCGCTTCCTTCAGCGACAGGGGTTATTCCATCACACCTCCATACAGGAAACTGAGTTTCAGGGGAGGCTATCCGACTGATTCTCTTCTTGTTGACTATTATGCCAAGTCCAACGGCACTGACAAGGAAGAAGCTCGTTCAACCATCACTGACTATGTGATCCAGATGAAAAGCGTGCTCAAGGAGCGCAAGACCATCATTTTTCCGGGCCTGGGTAAGCTCAGGGCTACAAAGGACAACACCTTCTTTTTTGTGCCCGACGAGAATCTTGATATCTATCCGGACGGCATAACGCTGCAGCCGATTTCGCTCAAGACTCATTCAGTTTCGTCCGAAGAACTTGCCAGAGCCGTCAGCTCGATCTCTGAGTTGATAGCCGCACAGCCTAAACCGGCCGAGACGACGCAACTCTCTGACAGTCAAGACACCGCCGAAGTGGACCAGCCCGCCGCCGATCAGCCCGCCGCCGATCAGCCTGCCGCCGATCAGCCTGCCGCTGACCCGCAACCCGAAGTTGCAGTGCAACCGGGCCCCTCTGAGCAGCCCGTTCAAGTCGAGCAGCCTGCCTCCGACCCGCAACCCGAAGTTGGAGTGCAACCGGGCTCCTCTGAGCAGCCAGTTCCTTCAGACCAGCCCGCTCAAGCCGAGCAGCCGGCGGCCACGACCATCGACCCGGAGCCCGATAATGGCAAGTCCAAACGCTGGTGGATATGGCCTCTTGTGGTCCTCGGCCTTGTTATCGTGGCGCTTGCCGTGTTTATGATTCTGGGCAGAACAGCACCGGACCTTATCGATCCTCTGCTATATACCCCGGAGGAGCTCCGTATAATCAACTACTGATATATCAATCGTTTACAATGATACAACTCATATATCCAATAGACACTGCACCCGTCATCGGCGCAGACTCGGATGGAACCCGTCCCGGGGCCGGGCCTGCCGGAAACGGAACCGCAGGACAGTCCGGACCTGCCGCAGCGGCACGCTCGTGCGAAATGCTGCCCATAGTCGAACCCGACGGCCGGGTAATAGCCCAGGCAAGCCGTGCCTACTGTCATTCGTGCTTCCGCCCGCTGCATCCCGTCGTCCATCTCGAGATAGTCAACCGCTTCGGACAGATATACTTACAGAAGCGCTCCGCCAGCAAGAAACTGCTCCCGGGACTCTGGGATACCGCAGTCGGCGGGCACGTTTCTTACGGAGAATTCATCCAGGAAGCTCTCTTCCGCGAGGCCGGTGAGGAGCTGGGTCTGGAAGAATTTAACCCCATATTCATCGACAGCTACATTTCGGAGACGGAGCTTGAGCGCGAGCTGGTGAATATGTTCGCAATTGTCGGGAATTTCCAGCCGGTGCCGGACCGGGACGAGGTCTCGGAAGGTCGCTACTGGTCGCCGGAAGAGATTGAGAGTCAGATAGGTAAGGGAGTGCTTACGCCCCTTTTCGAGTCCGAATTCCTCCGTTACCGCGATAAACTTCTAGCTCTGCTATGAAACAGCTTGGCAAATTCATCAGGGACCAGCTGTCGGTATGGCCGATGGCTGCCTCCAATTTCCGCTCGCTCAAGACGGTGCGGACGCGTCGGCTGATCGTCAACGGGCAGGCGGTGCTGCTGCAGTTCAACCCGTGCAGGGTGGCTTCGACCACTGCCGAGACTGACCCGGAGAGCATTGCGGCGCGAAAGTGCTTCCTCTGTCCCGAAAACCGGCCGCCGGAACAGTTCCACATCAAGTTCGACGGACGAAAGAACCGAAAATACAACATCCAGGTCAACCCGTTTCCGATTTTCCCGAAGCACCTGGTAATCGCCCGCGACCAGCACATCCCGCAGGCCATCTGGCACCATCTTCCGGATATGCTCGACTTCTGCAGGAAATATGTCGAATTTACCGTTTTTTACAACGGCCCTGCAAGCGGTGCATCGGCGCCTGATCATCTTCATTTCCAGGCAGTTCCTAACGGCTCTCTGCCGCTTTGCGACGCGGTGGACGCCTTTCTGGACAACCCGCCCGCTCCGATAGGGGTCAATAAGGATGCAAGTCTTTATCATTACGACAGTTACGCGAACGGCATCTTTGCTCTCAAGGCAAACACCTCAAAGTCGCTGACCAAACTGTTCTACAGGCTTCTGTGTTGCTGCGAGGCGGAGGAGATGACCGAAGAACCGCCTTTCAACCTCTACTGCAGGTACCGTAACGGCGAATTCCGGGCTATGGTCATAATGCGCGGCGCCGTCCGTTCGCATCACTATTATGCAGAAGGGGAGGACCACCTTGCGATAAGTCCTGGAGCCGCGGATATGGCCGGGGTCTTTGTAGCTCCTTTCGAGAGTGATTTTGAAAAGGCAAGGGAGGACCAACTGGAGGCGATGATTGCCGAAGTTACCATCAGCAAAGAGAAAGAACAGCTGATAATCAATCGTTTGCGCAGGCGGGCTCCGAAAATCGATATAGGAATTGTCTCGGCGAAGGAAATAGAATTTGAAATAATTTCGGACGGTGCCGGCCGCCAGAAGGTGAGCTGGAGCAACGGACGCATCAATTACAACGGAGCGCTCTATGATGAACTCTATTTTGATGCCGTGACCCGTTCCACCCTGTTTGCGGAGCCTAGTTTCATTTTGCATGACGTGACTATAGGCATAGGCTTCCATTGGGAGAGGAAGAGGACGCTCAAATACGCCGGAACTCTGCGCTTTATCGTTGAAGGAGACAAGATTACGGCAGTCAACCGCATACGTCTGGAAGATTATCTGCTCAGCGTGATTTCTTCCGAGATGAAGCCGAGCGCATCGCTGGAACTGCTTAAGGCACACGCGGTTATTTCCCGTAGCTGGGTGATTGCGAGGATGAGGGAGCGCAAGGCGTTCCTGGCCTCCGGAGGCAGGAGCGGAAGCGTCGCGCACGAGAATTATGACGTATGCGCGGATGACCACTGCCAACGCTATCAGGGAACCCTGATGAGCACCGGAGACGACTGCAGACGGGCAATTGACCAGACCTGGGGAATGCTGCTGACCTGCGAGGGAAAGCTCTGCGATACCCGTTACTCCAAATGCTGCGGAGGCCGTACGGAACGCTACAGTGCCTGCTGGGAGGACATCGATTATCCTTATCTGCAAAGCGTCGCCGACCCTTGGTGCAACTGCAGGGACAAAGCCGTGCTTGAACAGGTTCTCAATGACTATGACCTTGAAACAGAGGACTTTTACAATTGGGAATATAGATGTGGAAGAGAAGAGCTCAGCAGAATTGTTGCAGAAAAAACCGGGCTTGATCTGGGTACGATAAGGGAACTCAAAGCCCTCGAGAGGGGTGACTCGGGACGCATAGTCCGGATCGAACTCGTCGGGGACAGGGGAAGAGCCGTCATCGGCAAGGAACTCGCTATCCGACAGGCTCTCAGCAGGGATTGTCTCAAGAGTTCAGCTTTCGAAGAGGAATGGGAAGGAGATACCCTTGTGCTCCACGGCCGCGGCTGGGGACACGGAGTCGGTCTGTGCCAGATAGGCGCTGCAGTGATGGCGTCCGAGGGCTACGGATTCCGCCAGATTCTCGCCCATTATTATACTGACTCCGTAATTACCGATATTTCAGATAATTATGCAATCTAAAACCTCACCTTGGCTCTGGGTTCCGACGCTTTATTTCGCCGAAGGACTCCCTTACTTCATCGTAAACGTGATTTCCGTTACGATGTTTAAGCGCCTGGGGATGAGCAACGGTGATATCGCGCTCTATACCAGCTTGTTGTATCTTCCCTGGACAATCAAGCCGTTCTGGAGCCCCTTCGTTGACATAATCAGGACAAAGCGCTGGTGGATAGTTTCCATGCAGGTCGTTATGGCTGCAGCCACACTTCTTCTGTGCCTTAGCCTTCCGCACCCCGGACCCGAACAGATCCAAGCCGGGCTGGGAGTGTCGCCTTTCGTGCTGACACTCATACTCTTTTATCTGACAGCATTCGCCTCGGCAACTCACGACATCGCTGCGGACGGATACTATATGATAGCGCTCGACGAGCACAGGCAGTCGCTCTTTGTCGGCATCAGAAGCACTTTTTACCGCATCGCATCGGTTTTTGGACAGGGCGTGCTGGTCGTGATAGCCGGAGTGCTCGAGACCCGAACCGGTGACATACCCCGCGCCTGGTCGCTGACGCTCTTCTCCTGTGCAATCCTTCTTGCCGCCATCACCCTCTATCACAGCCTGATACTGCCGCGGGCAGAATTCTCTTCCGAGAAGAAAAGCGCTTCTTCCATCGCCCGCGATCTGCTCGACGCATTTGCAAGCTTTTTCCGCAAGGACGGAGTGTGGCTCGCAATAGTCTTTATGCTGCTTTACCGTCTGCCGGAAGCTTTTTCCGTAAAGATGCTGACTCCTTTTCTTCTTGACAGCGCGCAGGACGGTGGCCTTGGCCTGAGCACCAGCCAGTGCGGGCTGGTTTACGGCACGGTCGGAACCGTCGCCCTCACGGCAGGAGGCATACTCGGAGGCCTCGCCGCAGGACGATGGGGTTTGCGTAAGTCGCTGTGGCCTATGTCGTTGAGTCTCGCGCTGCCTTGCGCTGTATATCTTTATATGGCAATCGTGCAGCCGGCCGATATGCTGACCGTTTATTTTTGCGTTGCCCTTGACCAATTCGGCTACGGATTTGGTTTTACCGCTTATATGCTCTATATGATGTGGTTCTCGCAGGGCCGCTTCAAGACTTCCCATTACGCAATCTGCACCGCATTTATGGCACTCTCGATGATGATTCCGGGAATCTTTGCCGGCTGGCTGCAGGAAGCCCTCGGCTACACGGGATTTTTCATTATAGTTATGATATGCTGCCTGGCGACGGTCTTTGTCACCTTCGCAGTCAGGAAAAGAATTGATGAACAATATGGCAAGAAATAAAATACTCTTTGCGGCAGTCATCCCGCTGCTTTGCGGCCTTCTCTGCGTCCCCGTCAGCCTCGACGCCGCCCCGAAGGTCAAAACCGGACTTGAAGTCCTGGTCGAAAACGAATTCTACACTCTCGAGGGCAAGCGGATCGGTCTTGTGACTAATCCTACCGGGGTCGACTCTCAGCTGCGCAGTACCATAGATATACTGCACGAGTCCAACAAGGTGAAACTGGTTGCTCTTTTCGCTCCGGAGCACGGAGTCCGCGGCGATATCTATGCCGGAGC
>SFJA01000025.1 GCA_004556005.1 Bacteroidales bacterium
TCCTTGATTTCAGTACCATAGATGGTATTGTTCGTAGTGATGTGGAAATAGTCGATATCGGTAGGGATCTCGTATCCCTTAGGGATATAAGAGTAATTCCTATCCTTCGAGCAGGCAAGCGCATAGGCTTCTCCGAGGCCCTGGGCCTCCTTGAGAGCCTTGTGAGCCCAGACACCGGTATCGAGATACGCGGCCTTGTGCTCGAGATAATTCATAGCGACATAAAGGAACTGGAGACTTGCGCCGCCGCCCAGGAACACGACCTCATAGCCTTCCGGAATATCAAGAAGTTCTTTCCACAAGGCGCGGCACTCGTCCATAACGGCATCCCACTCCTTGGTCCTATGTGAAATGGAAATCAGGGATATGCCCGTTCCGGCGAAATCCTTGAGCGCAGCGCAGGCATTATCAATTGCAACCTGAGGCAAAAGACAAGGTCCGGCATTGAATACGTGTACTTTACTCATATCGGTTACTGTTTTAAGTTTCTAAAAATACTCAATTTTTCCGTTCTTTCCAAGAATTCGTCCTCTAATTTTTTTCTGACCCTGACTTCCATCCTGCACTGCAGTCCGAACTCCTGCGCACGGCAGGGAAGGTCGAGTTCCTTGACCATCTTCATTACCGGCTGCATGAGCGAGTAGTCAAACTCGATAACATACCAGTCTCCCGCAATTTTTTCTATGACACGGGCGTTTGAAATGGCATCGGCGGTAGAGGTCTTGTATGCGCGTATGAGGCCGGGGATACCCAGCTTGATGCCGCCGAAGTAACGGACAACCACCACCAGTATGTCGCTCAGGCCCGCGCTGTCTATCTGCCCGAGTATAGGTCTGCCGGCAGAACCCGACGGCTCTCCGTCGTCACTTGAACGGAATACTGCCCCGTCCACACCGAGCCGGTATGCATAGCAATGATGACGGGCGTCGTGATACTCCTTCCTGAGCAAAGAGACTATTTCCCTTACTTCCTCTTCGCTTTCCACGGGATAGGCAAGCGCTATGAAACGGCTGCCGTTGTCCTTGAAAAGTCCCTCAGATGCGGAAGCAATACTTTTGTATGTATCATTAGTCGTCATATAAGTTCAAATTTAGTGTTTTTTTTGTACCTTCGCAATATGGTTTGCCAGTATAGAGTAACCCTTGCGGGAATCAAAGGATTCTACAGGGTATATCACATTAACGGGAAGAACACATTGTACACCTTCCACAAGCAGCTCAGGGACGATCTCGAGTTCCCCATCGATCAACCTATATTGTTCAAAGGCCTCGATGCTTCAGGCAACGTGGTCGGCAGATGGGCGCTGATAGATCTGGGTTCAGGCACTACGGTTGACACCGTAACGATACAGGATACAATCAAGGCCGGAGTCAGCAGCTTCGTGTACTTTTACGATATAAAGTCCAAAAAGAGCGTCATTGTCACTTTCGAAGGAGATGTTGACGATAATGTCAGCAGTCCGGAGCTCGTGGACGTCAAGGGTCCCGTTCCTCTTGAATTTGAAAACGGATACGTCGCATTTGAAGACCTGCCGGAGGATTACCGCAAGGTTCCGCCACGCACACCGGCAAGCGTCAGGGACAACGAGGACGATGACCTCGATGACGACGACGAGGACCTCGATGATGACGACGAGGACGACGAAAATGATGAGGACAAGGAGGAAGAGGAACTCATCTACAGCGAAGACGAGTAAACATACGAGCGCCAGGTTCGCCCTTCCAGGCCCCTCCAACGCACATTGTGACTCTCAATGGAATGACTTGGGTTTGGACAGCGGAGCTCCGCTCATAAACAAAAGAGGCCGACCCTTTGGTCGACCTCATTCTCGTTTATTTGATTGAAGATTATTCAGCGGCAGCCACCTTACCTACCTTTACGAGCTCTACGTTGAAGAGAAGAGTAGAGTTAGGGGCAATCCTCTGGTTTCCGCGCTCACCGTAACCGAGCTTTGCAGGAATGGCAAGTTCAATCTTGCCGCCCTCGCCGATGAGCTGAAGACCCTCTGACCAACCCTTTACAACGCGGTTGAGAGTGAAGTGTACAGGCTCGGCATCCTCTTCGGTCTTGTCAAACACGGTTCCGTCAAGGAGCTTACCTTCATACTTAACCCATACGGTATCGGTAGCGGCAGGTTTGACGTCGCTGCCGGCCTCGATAATCCTGTACTGGAGACCGCTCTCGGTAACCTGAACGCCGTCCTTCTTTGCATTCTCGGCAAGGAACTTGTCCTCCTTCTGCTTGTTCTCGAGCATAGTATAGTTGTGGCGCTTCTCAAGATATGCATTGAACACATCGTTGAGCTTGCTTGGAGCAATCTTGAACTGCTTTTCAAACTCAGGGTCGTTCATATCACCCTTTGCCGCCTGAAAATCCTTCATACCCTTTACAACCTGGCTGAAGTTGATATCATCTCCGAAGTTGTATGCCTTGAGGAATGAACCGAAGTTGATACCGAGCAGATAGCTCACTGAGTCGATCTCCGCCTTTGAAGAGGTGTAATCCTTAAGGGTTTTTTCAGCTACAACACTAACTTCACCTTCTGCAGTTTCCGTTGTTTCGCCGTTATTTGTACAAGCGGCAACGGCCAGTCCCATCATAAGGACCAATGACATTTTAATTGTTTTCATCTTTTATTAAATAGTTTTGCAAATTTCCTACAATTCCCAAGCCAAAGCTGAAGCTCCGAGTATGGCAGCATCAGATTCCTTGAGGCTGGAGAATACGATTGACACCTTGTCCTTCCAGATAGCAAGAACATTCTCATTCATAGCCTTCTGCATAGGTTCAAGGAGGAATTCTTTTGACCTCGCGAGACCGCCGAAAAGCACTATCGCCTCCGGAGCGCTGAATGCGATGAAGTCGGAGAATGCCGTTCCGAGAAGGGTTCCGGTGTAGTCAAAGACCTTGAGAGCAAGCTTGTCGCCTTCCTTGGCAGCCTCATATACGTCCTTGGAAGTGATTTTTTCCACGTGACGCAGGACAGAAGGCTCATCGCTCATTTCGAGCCACTCGCGTGCGGTGCGCGCAACTCCGATGGCTGAGCAATAAGCTTCCAGACATCCCTGACGTCCGCATCCGCAGACTCTTCCGTTATGGCGGACGACATTGGTATGTCCAAGCTCGCCGGCAAATCCGTCGTGTCCGTAAACAACCTTGCCGTCAATCACAATGCCGCTGCCCACACCGGTTCCGAGGGTAATCATAATGAAATTCTTCATTCCCCTGGCGGCTCCGTAGGTCATTTCGCCCACTGCGGCAGCGTTTGCATCATTGGTAAGGCTTACAGGGATGCCATCGAGCTGTGCGGTAAGCATATCGGCAAACTTTACGGCCTGACCGGCAGCCCAGGCAAGGTTCGGTGCATATGCAACCTCTCCGGTATAATAGTTCCCGTTAGGTGCACCCACTCCGACTCCGCGAATCTGGTCTTCGAGCTGAACTTCTGCAATGCAAGCCTTGATGGCAGCCGCGAGAGCCTTGATATAAGCATCGGCATCCGAACCGTAAATGTCCGAACGGATTACGGTCTGGGTCAAAACGTCGCCTCTTGCATCTACAACGCCGATCTTGGTAGTCTGACCACCTACATCGACACCAACTACATACTGCTTGTTCATACTATTCTACAGGAATATCTTTGTTGACGTTTTTGCATCCGATGAGCGCATAGAAGAGCAGGAATCCGAGGCAAGCCACGAGGAACCAATAGCTGTTGATGGATCCTACGGAGTCAGCGATGGCATTCTGCACGAACGGGATGATACCGCCACCGCAAACAAGGGTCATAAAGATACCCGAAGCCGTTGCAGTATATTTTCCGAGACCTTCCGTTGCAAGGTTAAAGATAGCTCCCCACATAATCGAGGTGCAGAGTCCGCAGATGACTATGAAGAAGAATGAGAGAGGAATCACGTTCTTGAACACGGAAACGTTCACGGTCTCAGGGATGAAGATAGCTGCAATGAGGAAGCAGATCGCAACAAAAGAAGTTACGGTAAGCATTGACTTGCTGCTGACTTTTGCGCCGATGGATGCGCCTACGAGACGTCCTACGAGCATACAGAGCCAGTATCCGCTGATCATTGTTCCGGCAACTGCAGGGCCTACGTTTGCCAGTCCTGAATAATATACGTTTGCGGTATTAGGAATGCCGACCTCGATTCCGACATAGAAGAAGATGGCAATTGCACCGAGCACGAAATGACGGAATGACATAGGGCTGTACTTGTCCTTCGCAACGTTGCCGGAAAGGCGTGCAGCCCTGTCGGCAGGGGTTTCCATATGAGGCTCAGGAATATTTGTAAGCCTGATAACGACAAGGGCGATGGCAAAGATAGCCATAGCAAGAATCATAACCGGAGCAACCTTTGCAACGGTAGCATCCGCAATCTGTCCTCCGACAACCCAGCCTACGAGATAAGGAGCGAGGGTGCCGCCGATGGAGTTGAGGCTACCGCCCCACTGAATGAGCTGGTTACCCTTGTTTCCGCCACCGCCGAGGGTGTTGAGCATAGGGTTTACGACAATGTTGAGCAGACACATTGAGAATCCTGCGATGAATGCGCCGACAACATAAACTGCAAATGACTCCACATATCCGGAAAGGAACTGCACTGCAACACCGAACAGACCGATGATTACAGCAAGAGAGGAGGTAAACTTATATCCCTTCCTTTTAAGGATGATTCCGGCAGGGATACCCATACAGGCATAAGCGATGAAATTGGCAAGGGTTCCGAGCTGTGAAAGTGCCTTGGAAGCACCGAACTGGCCGGTAACGACCACGCCCATCGAACCTGCGAGGTTCGTAACGAATGCGATCATGAAGAAGAGCGCAAACATCACGATGATTGCAGGTGTCGTATTGGACGACTGTTTGACTTGTTTGTTACTCATTTTATAATTTTAATTGGTTATTGGCTTTCCAACCGCCTATCCTCTAATTGAGGGCAGACAGGTTCTGTGGATTTACAAGTTGCTTTCCTTCAGGAGTATATGCATACTCTATCCTCTTCTCGAAGTACTTCTCAACCTTACCTCTCACAACTTTGGCGGTAGAGTTGACAAGTCCGTTCTTCTCGGTGAAAGGCTCCTCGCATACTACGACTGCGGCAGGAAGCCACTTCTCAGGGAACTGACCTGCGTGCTTTCCTCCCTTGCGGTAAGAATCGACGTCAGCCTGGATAAGCTTGAGCTGAGCCTCCTTGTCGTCTCCGGCCGCGGCCTTGAGTGCCTCCTTGTTAGGCACAACGAGAACGATGGTATAAGGATCCTGGTTATTGTGAAGGATAACGTTGTCGATGTACTTTGACGTAACGGCGAGGTTGTCCTCATATCCTTCAGGGCTGTATTTTTCTCCATCAGAAGATATGAGCAGACTCTTGAAGCGTCCGGTAACATAGAGGAAGTCATGGTCTTCCTTGCAAATATATCCGCGGTCACCGGTATGGAGCCATCCCTCCTTTACGGTATTGGCAGTAGCCTCAGGGTTTTTCCAGTAGCCCGCCATCACGTTTTCGCCGCGAACTACTATTTCGCCGGTCTCGCCTACAGGAAGCTCACGACCCTCGTCATCGCAGATCTTGATGTCCATAGGCTTGACAGTACGTCCGGACGAACCGAAACGTGCGTGACCCGCAGAATTGGCGGAAATGATAGGAGTAGCCTCGGAAAGTCCGTAGCCCTGGAAGGTAGGCATTCCGATTGCGCAGAAATACCTCTGAAGCTCGATGTCAAGCAATGCGCCACCACCCACGAGGAACTTCATCCTGCCACCGAAGGTTTCGCGTATAGTCTTGAAGATCAACTTGTCAAAGAGAGCCATGAGAGGTTTGCGCCAGAACTGCAGGCCTCCCCTGTTGTAATACTCCTTATTATATGCGATTGCATTTTTGAGCGCGAAGTTGTAGAGTTTCTCCACGGTCGGACCCTTTGCCTTGATTGCGGTCTCGATTGCCTTCTTGAAACTGCGGGAGATTGCCGGAACGCTGAGCATCACCATAGGACGCACCTCCTTCATTGTCGGAAGCATATTGCGGAGCTGGGCCGTAGGGGTCTTTCCCGGAACGGTTGCAATACTTCCTCCATGGAACATCATCGTGTAGAATCCGGCCACATGGGCGAAACAGTGGTCGAGCGGAAGTACTATCAGCATCACGTCCCCCCTGTCGATGGAAATCACCGAGTTGCCCTGCTCCACGTTGGCGGTGTAGTTGCGGTGGGTCAGGAGAATTCCTTTAGGATCCGCGGTTGTTCCGGAGGTGTAGCTGATGTTTGCATAGTCGTCCGGTCCAACGGATGCCATACGCTTTTCAAGCTCACCCGGATGCTCCTCCAGATAGCGGAGGCCCATCTCACGCAGCTCCTTGATACTCATCTCGTTATCCTTGAGAGGGATATCGTCGAATACTATTACCTTCTCTACCGCAGGACATTTGTCGATGACCCTGCGCACCTTTTCAATTTCCATCTCCGAAGAAACCACGAAACGGGAGTCGGAGTGGTTGATGCGGAAGGTCAGGTCGTAATCCGATTCAAGCTTGTATGACAGCGGCACGTTTACTGCTCCGGCGAACAGGATGCCGAGCTCCGTAAGCACCCACAGGTTGCGGCCTTCGGAAATGAGCGAAACTTTTTCGCCTTTCTGCAGCCCGAGGGCCATGAATCCTGCCGCAAGGATGCGTCCTTCTTCACGTGTTTTGAGGAATGAGGTCTCGGTCCAGACGCCGTCAACCTTTTCACGAAGGAAAGTGTCATTACCGTACTTCTCTGCGTACTTGTTGACAAAATCGATAATGGTGATTCTTTCTGACATAAATGTTGAGTTTTAGTCGGTTTGCGGGAAAAGACCGAAGAGCTGGGCATCTATCATGTTGGTAATCTGCTCAAAATCTTCGGGACGATTGCCGAACTTTACGTTGTCGGCATCGACAACCAGAAGGTTTCCCTTGTAGTCTTTAATCCAGTTGTCGTATTTTTCGTTCAGACCGGTAAGGTACTCTATGCTAATGCTCTGCTCATAGTCACGCCCTCTTTTCTGAATCTGCGAAATGAGATTCGGGATGCTGGACTTGAGGTAGATGAGCAGGTCCGGGGTCCCGACGAGAGACATCATAAGGTTGAAGAGGTCGGAATAGTTTTCAAAGTCACGGGAACTCATAAGTCCCATATCGTGCAGGTTTGGTGCAAAGATGCGCGCATCCTCATATATGGTGCGGTCCTGGATGATCACCTCGTCGCTGTGAGCGATGTCCACCACGTCCTTGAACCTCTTGTTGAGGAAATAAATCTGCAAATTGAAAGACCATCTTTCCATATCCTTGTAAAAATCAGCCAGATATGGGTTAAAATCTACAGACTCGAACTTCGGCGTCCAACCGTAGTGCGCCGCCAGCATCTTGGTAAGCGTAGTCTTGCCGCTTCCTATGTTTCCTGCAATCGCTATATGCATATTCTTGTGGTTTGGTTCAGTTACCTTTCAAACAGTCCGTAAAGTTCCGAGTCAACAAGATCCGTAATCCGGGCAAAGTCCTCGGGAACGTTTTCAAAGTCAAGGTTGTCTCCCTCGATGATCAGCAACCTGCCGTCATAAGCCCTTATCCACTCTTCATAGTGGTCGTTGAGCCCCTGCAGATACTCCAGGGTAATGCTCTGCTCATACTCGCGACCCCTCTTCTGGATACGAGAGACGAGATGCGGAACGCTGGACCTCAGATAAATGAGCAGGTCTATGGGCCTGACCATAGACATCATAAGGTTGAACAGCTGCATATAGGTGTCGTAATCCCTTTCGCTCAGGTTGCCCTGCTCGCGGTTGTTCTCCACAAAGATTCTCACGCCCTCCAGCAGGGTCCTGTCCTGGACTATGACTTCGTCGGACTTGGAAATCTCAAGCACGTCCTTGAACCTCTGCGCAAGGAAATATGTCTCGAGATTGTACGACCAGCGGGGGATGTCCTTGTAATAATCCTCCAGATACGGGTTATATGTAACGGACTCATATTTCGGAGTCCACCCGTAATGCCCGCACAACATTCGTGTGAGCGTGGTTTTTCCACAACCTATATTGCCTGCTACGCCTATATGCATCTCAAGTTTCCAATCAAAACACAAATTTAGCAAATGTTTTTGTAATTTTGCCATCAGCTATAAAAACAAATTATGTACATAAGGCATTTTTCATTCAACCTATTTCAGGAAAACAGCTATGTCATTTGGAAGACGGCAGAGCAGGGATGCATAGTAATCGACCCGGGATTCTGCAAACAGAGCGAATCGGACGCCTTTTTCGGTCTGCTCAAGGATAACGGGCTCACTCCCAAGGCGGTACTTCTCACCCACGGACATATGGACCACATATACGGCGCCAGGGAGCTCAGCGAACGCTACGGCATCCCCGTATATATGCACTCCGAGGAGCGCAAGGTAATGGAAGCCGACAGCAAGAGGACGGCACAGATTGGCATAAAGGGCCCGGACATCAGTTTCACAAGCACCGATGTCGCGGACAACGATACCGTCAACGCCGCAGGTATGGAACTGAAGGTTATAACCACACCCGGCCACTCTCCTGGAAGCGTTTGCTATCTACTTGAAGATGAAGGAGTAATGTTTACCGGAGACACACTTTTTGCCGGCACCATAGGACGCACCGACCTTATGTTCGGCGACTATGACGACGAAATAAGGTCCATAATGGAAAAGCTCATCTGGCTCGACCCGTCAATTGAAATATTCCCCGGCCACGGCCCTTCATCCAGCATAGGACGCGAAAGGACGGGCAATCCTTTCCTCGAGCCCTGGGGCGAGGCAGAAGAAGAGACGGACCCCGAAAATCTGGAGCCCGTCAGCATAATCCATTAGCAGCGACACCGCTAGTTTTTCAGATAGTAAGTAACGTAGGTAACGATGCGTATCTTCTTGATATAAGGAGTGTTGCTATCCCGGTCAACTATGGAGAAAGTTCCCTGGTTGGCCGTTTTTATCTTTCCCAGACGGCTGCCGGAGTCCTTGGCGAACTTCTGCGCAGCCTCGCGCGCGTTCATAGTCGCAATCTCTATCATCTCCGGCTTGATGTCGTTGAGACCCTCGTAGGAAAATTCGACCCTGTTCTCCCAGTCGTTCGATTCGGTGACTATGCCCTTTTTGAGCAGTTCGGACTGCCTGGCCATCAGGGCGAGCACCAGATCAACCTTGTCGGTGCATACGGTGACCACGTTCTTGGCGATGTAGCGGAAAGTGCGCTGGTTCTCGCCGTATTCGTTTGCAAGCTTGTCGGAAACGGAAGGTACCGAAACGCTGATTTCGTCCTCGGAGATGCCGCCGGAGAGCAGGAAGTCCTTGATCGTGGCAACGCTCCCGTCGAGCTGGGAGTAGATGGACCTGATATCGTCAGCCATAACCTTGTAGGTTATTGGCCAGATTACCCGGTCAGCCTTGACTTCCCTTTCGCACAAACCCTTGACGTCAACCGTGCGGTCATAGGACCTGTACACGCTGACAGCCCTCGGAATCATCAGTCCGAGCACGACCAGTCCCACCATTATGGCAAGACCGCTGAATAATTTGCCTTTGTCCATAACATCAAGTTTTTATAGCGATACTGCAACAAGCATACCCTAGAGCGTCTGTCCGCCGATGAATTCTCTCATAATCGAGGTCGGAGGGATTGCGGCGATGTCGGCCGGCTGGAGGGCGGTGATGCGGGTGAGGAAGGTGGTGAGTTCGTGGGCCTTTTCGTATGCCGGCGAGGACTCCGCGATGGCGTAGAGCAGCGGCTCGGCGTAATATTTGAGCAGCGGCAGGTCGTAGAGCAAACTTGAGTTGAACACGACGTCGGCGTTTTCCTCGTAAGGGAAGATGTTGCGTATCTCGCCTCGGCGGACGCTTGGCCAGCGGAGGATGTTCTCTTCAGGGCTTATGCCGCGGGTGCGGTTGTCGCGTACTATGCGTCTGAGCAAACGCTTGTCAGTCGTGGAGTTATGCACGTCTCCGGTAGAGAGCGCCGAAAGTGCGGAAATGTAGATGCGGAAGATGCGGTTCTGATCCACGGACGGGGTGAGAGCCGGGTTGAGGGCGTGTATGCCTTCCATAAAGAGCACATCGCCCTTTTCAAGCTTCATCCTGCGGCTTTCGTCAAATATGGTCTTTCCGTTCACGAAGTCGAATTTCGGAACTATGATTTCCTTGCCG
Organism: Bacteroidales bacterium; assembly: GCA_004556005.1. Lineage (GTDB taxonomy): Bacteria > Bacteroidota > Bacteroidia > Bacteroidales > UBA932 > Cryptobacteroides. The sequence goes on from SFJA01000025.1 coordinate 10,195, forward strand.
GAAAGCAGGTCATTGAGGTTTTGGCCGAGCAGTTCGATATTCATCGCCTCGAGAGCCTCGTAGTCCTTGTTGCCGTTTTCGTCAAGCGGGGTACGGTCCCTTTCCACGAAATAGTTGTCGAGTTCTATCACTTTCGGGGTAATCCCAAGCACGCGGCACTGCTGGGCAATCCTGAGCGAGCTGCTGGTCTTGCCGCTGGAACTCGGGCCAGACATCATCACGATGCGTGCGCGGTCGCTGTGCCACATCACCTCGTCAGCCGCATCGGCATATTTTCTTTCCTGACGGGCTTCGCACAAGTTTATCAGCTTTATGGCATTGCCCTCGGCAATAATTCTGTTGACATCATCCATTGAACGGATTCCTATGGCCGAAGACCAGTCGGAATACTCTCTTCTTGCTGCTTCAATCTTTGTCATAGTATTTCTTTTAAGTATTGTCCTGTTACTGAAGCGGGGTCCTGCGCAACCTGTTCGGGAGTGCCCCGCGAGATAATGCAGCCACCTCTGCGGCCACCTTCCGGCCCCATATCTATCATATAGTCCACACTCTTGAGAACATCGAGATTGTGTTCTATCACTATTACCGTATTTCCCTGGTCCACAAGCCTTTGCAACACGCCAAGGAGAACCTTGATGTCATCCGCGTGCAGACCCGTAGTCGGCTCATCGAGCATATAAAGGGTGTTTCCAGTCGCCTTGCGGAAAAGTTCGGAAGCCAGTTTCATCCTCTGGCTTTCACCTCCCGAAAGGGTCAGCGCCGACTGTCCGAGGGTCACGTACCCAAGGCCCACGTCCACGAGCGCCTTGAGCTTTGCGCTGATTCCCGGATGCGAACTGAAAAAGTCGTACGCCTCTTCAATTGTCATTTCCAGCACGTCGTTGATATTCTTTCCCTTATACTTGACCGCGAGCGTGTCTTCCTTGTAACGACGGCCTCCGCAGGTCTCGCAGACCACGTGCACGGAAGGCAGGAAATTCATCTCTATCTCCTTGATACCGGCTCCTTTACAGTCCTCGCATCGACCCTGCTGAACATTGAAGGAGAAGCGGCTGGCGGTAAATCCCCTGACCTTTGCGTCCGGGGTCTGCCCGAAGAGTTCCCTTATGTCGGAGAATACTCCCGTGTATGTCGCCGGATTGGAACGCGGGCTGCGCCCAATGGGGCTCTGGTCTATTTCAATTACCTTGTCTATGTTTTCCAGTCCCTCAATCCTGTCAAAAGGCAGAGGCTTGCCCTTGAAATTGTAGAAATGTGACTTGAGGGCAGGCATCAGCGTCTCGTTGATAAGGCTGGACTTGCCCGAGCCGGACACTCCGCTCACCCCGATCAGGCATCCGAGCGGGAAAGAAACGTCCACCGAGCGCAGATTGTTCCCCCGAGCCCCGAAAATGCCCAGGCTCTTGCCGGAACCCGTCCGCCGCTGCTCCGGAACCGCAATCTCGTCCTCACCGAGAAGATAACGGAGTGTAGTCGAATTCTGCGGGCCGCAGCCGTCCTTCGAAGCGCTGGCGCCCGTGCCGCCGCCACCAGGATTGCGGTAATTCTCCGGCAGGCCGCTGAAACATATTCTGCCGCCTTCCGTTCCCGCGCCCGGGCCGACATCGACCAGCCAGTCGGCGCTGAGCATAGTCTCGGTATCGTGCTCCACGACAATCACGGTATTGCCTTCGTCCCTGAGCTTTTTCAGCGAGGCGATGAGCTTGCGGTTGTCCCTCTGGTGCAGTCCGATGGAAGGCTCGTCCAGCAGGTAGATTACGTTCACGAGCTTGGAGCCTATCTGGGTTGCAAGTCGTATGCGCTGGCTCTCGCCACCCGACAGAGATGCGGTAGGACGGTCAAGGCTGAGATAGTCAAGACCTACATCCAGAAGGAACTGCACCCTGTCGGAAAGCTCCTTGAGAATATCGCCCGAAATTGCGAGTCCCCTTCCCGTCAGCTTAGCTGGAAGGTCATCTATCCAATGCTTCAACGCGCTGATTTCCATAGCACTTACCTCGGTGATGGAAAGCGAGTCTATCTTGAACCACTCCGCTTCCTTCTTGAGCCTGGTACCCCCGCAGACCGGGCAGACCACCCTGTCCTCGATATCCTCGACCACACCGGGCCAGTCCGTCAGTTCGACCTCCCCTCCGTTGCTTATCGGGAACAATTCGTTGGACCCGAATACCAGCAGGCTTACCACGTCGTCCGGCAGCCCACCTATCGGCTCGAATACGGAGAATTCGTATTTGCGGGCAATGGACCTGACAATCTCCGACTTGCGATTGGACCTCAACTTGCCGAGAGGTACAATCGCACCGTCATTGATACTGAGCGTCCTGTCTGGTATTATCTGGTCCATACTGACATCCACGACGCTGCCAAGTCCCTTGCAATGAGGACAATAGCCTTCGGGAGAGTTGAACGAGAACGAATGTGGCGCAGGCTCCTGGAGCGAGATCCCGCTTTCCGGGTCCACCAGATGCTTTGAGAAATGATGGAGTTTGCCGGTCTCGTAGTCAAGAATCATTACCGAGCCTCGACCGATGTTGAGCGCGCCCGCAACCGAGGCCCTCACCCGCTTTTCGTCGCCGTCCCCCGGCTTGAGCTTATCCACGACAAGCTCTATGAAATGTCCCTTGTATCTGTCAACGGTCTCAAGTTCATTGAGTTCCAGAATCTCCCCGTCAACCCTCACCTGGGTAAATCCTTTCTTCCGCATCTGCTCGAAAAGTTCCCTGTAGTGACCCTTGCGACCCCTGACCAGAGGTGCGAGGAGCAGACATTTGCGACCGCGGAATCCTGTCATTATCATATCGACAATCTGGTTGTCGGTATAGCGCACCATAGGCTTGCCCGTCACCGGAGAATACGCCGTTGATGCCTTGGCATAAAGCAAACGGAGGAAGTCGGAGATTTCGGTAATGGTTCCGACCGTGGAACGGGGATTGTTTCCCGTAGTCTTCTGTTCAATGGCGATAATGGGGCTAAGACCCTCAACACTCTCTACATCAGGTCTTTCCAGTATGCCCATAAAATGCTTGGCATAAGGAGAAAGCGTATTGAGATAACGCCTCTGCCCCTCTGCATATATAGTATCGAAAGCAAGCGAAGACTTGCCGCTGCCGCTCACGCCCGTAACCACGACAAACTTGCGGCGAGGTATATCCACGTCGACATTTTTGAGGTTGTGCGACCTTGCTCCTCTGATGCTGATGAAGTCCTGTTTCTTTTGTTCCATCTCCAACGCAAAATATCCCCGCAATTTAATGATTTTTTCCTAATTTTGACCGATTATTTGAGTTAGCAATTTGCATTATGTGGCTTTGGATGTCCTTATTGTCCGCTATCCTGCTCGGCAGCTATGACGTTGCCAAGAAGCAGGCGCTCCGCAAAAACGGAGTGATGTGGGTTCTGTTCAGCACTACCCTCCTTTCGACTCTCTTCCTCGTCCCCTTTCTGAGCGCGGGCAGTCTGCGAGACCATATAACACTGATTATCAAGGCAGTTCTCGTCAGCAGCTCCTGGATTTCGGGAATGATAGGACTTGAAAAGCTCCCTATTACAACAGTCAGCACCATCAAGGCTTCCAGGCCTGCGATAGTTGTTGCCTTTTCGATAATACTTTTCGGAGAGAGACTCAACGTTCTCCAGTGGTGCGGCGTAGCGCTTGTGCTGGTTTCGCTCTGGATGCTGCGGGGCAGCACACGCAAGGAAGGAATCAGTTTCCGTAACAACAGCGGCCTGTTCTGGATGATAGTTTCGGTCATTACGGGAGCCGCAAGCGCCCTCTATGACAAGCACATACTCAGCGGTTCGCTCCAGCCGCTGTTTGTCCAGAGCTGGACCAATGTCTATATCAGCATCATCCTGGGCATTATACTGTTAATCATGAAGATAAGGGAAAAGGAAGGATTCGCCCGCTTCAAGCCCGACTGGACCGTCGTGCTGATTGCAGTTTTCATTACCGCCGCCGACGCCCTCTATTTCCTGGCCCTCAAGCAGGAAGGGGCAATGCTGTCGGTGATATCCCTGATCCGTCGCAGTTCCGTACTCATTACCTTCCTTGCCGGCGGTCTGCTGTTCAAAGAAAAAGGCCTCCGGAGCAAGGCCGTCGAACTGGCCTTAATGCTCGGAGGCATAATTCTTCTGATGCTGGGTTCCTAAACACACGGAAACGCCCGTCAGATAAGTTCAAGCGCCTTTTTCAGTTCTTCGTCGTAACGGATCCTGAGCTTTTCTCCGGCCTTCTGGAAGTAATAGCGGACAACGATTTCCTGCTCGATGAGAGGCACTATCTCGTCCTTTTTGAGCCTTATCATCTGCGTCTTTTCCATCGTGAGCGCCTTATCCAGCGCCTCGAGTTCCGAAGCAAGCGACTCGCTCAGACCGTCCTTGCCGATCTCGTCCTTCATCCAGTCAAAATAGGTGCGCGCTGACGAACGGTAATCAAACTCCTTGCCCGCCGCAAACTCCACGAAGCGGTCAAATTCCTCATCGCCCAGCACAAATTCGTCCACCTCCGCAATGCTCTCGTGACGACAGACATAGTCAAGGACAAATTCTTCGACAACCCCGCTTCTGACCAGCGAGAAGCTGATACGTGAGTACTCCTTCGGCTTGATCTCAATGTCCGGGGTGATGCCGCCGCCGTCCCGTACCGTGCGGCCGGATGCAGTCTTGAAGGTGTGAGTGAGCGAGTCGGGTATGTGCGATACGCTGCCGTCCTCGCGACGGGTCGCGTAGTCGATAGCCTGCACGCATCGGCCTGAAGGGGTGTAGTATTTGGCTGTGGTGACCTTGAGCTGGCCTCCGTACGGGAGCGGTCTGATGCTCTGTACAAGGCCCTTGCCGAATGATCGGCTGCCGACTATGGTGGCTCGGTCCATGTCCTGAAGCGATCCGGCAACAATCTCCGAAGAGGAAGCTGAAGCGGAGTTGATCATAACCATCAGCGGCATTTTGGTATCGACAGGCTTGTATTTTGTCAGGCAGGTATAGTCGGAGCCTTCCGCACGGCCCTTGGCGCTTACTACAAGCGAGCCCTCCGGTACAAATATGGAAACCAGATCAACTGCTTCGTTCAACAATCCGCCTCCGTTGTTGCGCAGGTCAAGTATTAGTGAACTCATTCCACATTCCTTCTTGAGCCTTACTACCTCCTTGCGCACCTGCCCCGCCATACCTTCCGAAAAGCCTGTCACGGCTATGTAACCGGTTTTGTCATTGAGCATTCCGCTATACGTAACATCCGGAAGATGAATCTTTTCGCGCGTAACGGCAACGTCCACGGTGTCGCCCGTGCGCAGCTTGAGCATCTTGAGCACCACCTTTGTACCAGGCTCTCCCCTCATCTTCGAGCTCGCGTCAGAGGAAGTGAGTCCCTTGGCAGGCACTCCGTCTATGGAAATGATCTGGTCCCCGCAGACTATGCCGTTCCGCTGAGCGGGAGATCCTTCGTAAGGTTCGTTGATTATTACGTTGCCCTGCACGTCAGGCTTGAAGATTACAGCTCCTATGCCTCCATAGGTGTTGCTGATCATCATTTCAAAGTCCTTGTTGTCCTCTGCCGGGACATAGATTGTGTAAGGATCCAGAACTGAAAGCATTGCGTTTATGCCTTCCTTTTCCATACGGTCCAGAGGCAGGGTGTCCACATAGGAGCGGTTGAGTTCCTTGAGTATGGACGCGTGTATCTCGGTCCACTTGCCGAGATTGAAATTGCGTGACTGCGCCGACACGGCCAGGCAGACAAGCAGGGAGGCGGCGATTGTACAAATTTTTTTCATAACTCTACAAAAGTACAAAAATTCGGTGCCTCACGCAAGCATAGACTGCATAGAAGAATCGCGCGGGTTGTCGGGGCAGGCTAAAGGGTGGCGCAGGCGGAAGGATTTTTCAGAAAGGACAGAAAAACCTTCTGTGCGCACAACTCCCTCTTTGTCAGAGCATCATCAAAAAAGTGTCCGGAGTCAAGTTCGGCAAGCTTTGCAGTTACGGATTTTGCCTCTGGTCTTGAAGCCAGCACGTTGATGCGCCCGGCAATTCCGCACAATATTGCCCATTTGATGTTGTGGCTCCACAAATGCATACTTCTGCGGTCGGCATCGCGGGTATAGTTATCAAATGTCGTACCCAATCCGTGCAGAATGTGCAGGACTCTGACAGAATAGTCCGTGGACTTGGTTATGGAGTCCAGGTTAGGAGTATAATAGTATAGAGGAAGCCTGGTTATGGTAGCCCTCAAAGGCTTGAGAATGACCGTGGACCACCAGGGAATGTCCTCGTATTTGAGTCCCTTAATAAACTTGACGTCGGCGATGGCCTCGCGGCGGAAAAGATGCCGCCATACATAGCAGTGCTTCACGACCTTGTCCTGGTCAGGATGATTCCAGTCGGAGCAATGTCCGATAAGGTCGTCGGTCACCAGCGAATCTACATTGTTAATATCGTACCTGAAATTCCAGTTCCAGGGTTTTGCCTTGCGGATGTCCTTTCCGAGAAGTTTCAGCAGTTTGACCTGTATGTTGCGGTAAAGAGCGTCCCTGTACCAGCTTACTATGTCGGAACCGTCCCTGCGGGCAAGTCCGATTGCCAGTTCCAGAGTCTGGGGATGAATAAAGTCGTCCGAATCGACAAACATCAGATACTCTGCCGTAGCGGCCTCCATCCCGACGTTGCGGGCATCGGACAAGCCTCCGTTCGGCTTGCGTATGATTACAAACCGGCTGTCCCTCGAGGCAAATTCTTCAAGGATGGCGGTGCTCTCATCGGTAGATCCGTCATCCACGCAAATTGCTCTCCAGCATCCGTATGTCTGCGCCAAAATGCTGTCAAGACACCTTCTCAGGTACGCTTCGACATTGTACACCGGCACTACGATATCAATCATTGCTTCGTTCATTTGTCCTGCAAAAAGGTAGATTTACAAATGGGCGGCAAATTTACATATTACCGTTCATATAAACGAATGAAAATGCAAAATACTGCCTCAAGACCGGAAATTTTTGATAATTTTGTTCCCGATGCTTCCGAAAGCACGTCTCAGAACTATAAAACAATGAAGATCAAAGCGGAATTTATCATACTGGCCAGCACAAAAGTAGGAGACAGGTCGCTGGTCCTTCACACGCTCAGCCCGGAGTGGGGAAGGCGCAGTTTCCTTGTCGGAGCGACGAGGCAGAATCTTGCGATGGCCTTGCCCCTGAATATTGTCGAGGCGGAGATAAGCGTCAGCCGCGTCAGTGAGCTGTGGCGAGCCAATGCTCTGGAATGCACCCAATCCCTCAACTCGATAAGGTCCGACATGACGCGTGGGGCAATAAGTATGTTTATGGCCGAGGTGCTTTACCGTACCGTCAGGGACGGAGCTGTAGAGTCCGGGCTTTACGAGTGGTGCCGCAGTTCGATAAGATTGCTTGACTCGATGGAGTCCAGCTATGCCAATTTTCATCTGCGCTGGCTGCTGGAATTTGCTGCAGTACTGGGATTTACGCCGGATGCTGAGGCTCTTCGTCCATTTGCCGGCGAGCTATCGGGGCAGATAGAATCGCTGCTGGACTGCAGTTGGGCGGAGGCTATGCTCGTACCACTGAACGGGGAGTTGCGCAACCGCATGGCGAAGCGGCTGATATCATATATATCATATCACTGCTGCTGCGAGATCAACATCAGGTCCCTTGACGTTCTGCACGAAATATTCATCTGACAGTACCGCATTTGCAGGTTTTTGCGTATGTTTGCCGTATGGATAAAAAGGAACTGGAGATAATGGCGCCAGCGGGCAATTTCGAATGCCTGCGCGCAGCGATACAGGGAGGAGCCGACTCGGTATATTTCGGTGTGGGACATCTGAATATGAGGTCACATTCGGCAGGAAACTTCCAGCCGGAAGACCTGAAGGAAGTTGTCGGAATTTGCCGCGAGGCGGGCGTGAAAAGCTACCTTACTCTCAATATATGCCTTTATCAGGAGGACCTCGCGGCTATGCGTGAGACCCTGGATGCCGCAAGGGAGGCAGGGGTGGATGCAATCATAGCCAGCGACATGGCAGCAATAAGCTACTGCCGCAGCATAGGTCTCGAGGTGCACATCAGCACCCAGCTGAGCATTTCCAACGTGGAGGCAGTGCGTTTCTACGCGCAGTTCGCCGATGTGGTGGTCCTTGCGAGGGAACTGACCCTGGACCAAGTGAAGGAAATACATCAATGCATTGAAAAAGAACACATTACAGGACCTTCCGGGAGGCTGGTCCGCATAGAGATGTTTGCCCACGGAGCCCTTTGCATGGCCATCAGCGGCAAGTGCTACCTCAGTCTGCATACCTACGGAGCCTCGGCAAACCGCGGGGCGTGCTATCAGGTCTGCCGCAGGGGCTACGAGGTCACCGACCTTGATACCGGGAAGCAGCTGAACATCGACAACAAATATATAATGTCGCCCAAGGACCTTTGTACCATAGAGTTTATGGACAAGATCATAGACAGTGGCGTAAAGGTATTTAAAATTGAAGGGCGTGCAAGGTCCGCAGAGTATGTCAAGAGATGTACAGAGTGCTACCGCAAGGCAGCGGATGCAGTTTGCGACGGCAGCTACTCCGCCGAGATGGGGGCCGGACTCAAGGAAAAGCTTGCCGAAGTATTTAACCGCGGGTTCTGGGACGGCTATTATCAGGGAGCATATCTTGGACAGTGGAGCGAGGTCTACGGTTCGCAGAGCACCAAAAAGAAGGTTTACGTGGGCAAGGTAACCAACTGGTTCGACCGCATAGGAGTAGTGGAGATTGCCGTCGAGAGCCAGCCGCTATGCATCGGAGACAGCGTGATGGCGATAGGAGCCACCACAGGCGTGGTAGAATTTGACGTGAGCGATATGAGAGTCAATCTCAAGAGCACCGAAAGCGCCCGCAAGGGGGAACGCTGTTCGGTAGCGGTCGATCCGTCAATCTGCCCTGACGGCAGACTCAGAAGGGGTGACAAGATCTACAAGTGGGTGAGCGCGTAACCACTCAGCCATTGCCCTGAGCGCCTTTCCCCTGTGGGAAATGGCGTTCTTTGCTTCTTCGGAAATTTCCGCAACGGTAAGGTCAGGATAATCGTCAGCGATAAAAACAGGGTCATAACCAAATCCTCCGCATCCGGCCTTGCTTTCTGCAATACGGCCTTCCATAACACCCTCAAAGCTATAAACGCTTCCGCCCGCGATGAGAGTAACCACGCTTCTGAATCGGGCTGCGCGCGGGGCATCGGGGCCTAGTTTGGCAAGCTCAGAGAGAAGAGTATCCATATTTGCAGCAAAATCGTGGTTTACCGTCGGATCGGGATGACCTTCCCTGCGGGCCACAAGTTCGGCATATCTGGCAGTATATACTCCCGGAGCGCCACCGAGAGCATCCACTTCCAGTCCGGTATCGTCAGCGAAGCAGGCAAGGGCATCGCCTGCCCTGTCGCGCAGAAACTCAGCCTTCTGCAGGGAATTGGCCTCGAGCGTGTCCCCCGTTTCAGGAATCTCTTCTGTAATGCCCAGGGAGGCCGGAGTTACAAGTTCATATCCTTCACCGAGTATCTCCTGGGCCTCGCGCAGCTTGTGCACGTTTCCGGTTGCAAATACTATCTTCATTGATGTAATCCTGTCAGCAGTTTGATTGTTTCGTATTTTTCGACCTTCCCGTCAACGGTGCACTCCAGATGCCCGTCAGCCCCGAAGCACACTTTTCCCAGTCCGGTACGTGCATCAACATCCACGCCCAAAGGCTCAAGCAGCACATCGGCAGCGCTGTCAACCACGCCCCAACGGCCCTCTCCGTCCGAATAGAGATAAAATGCATAGTGATCCCATTCAGCAGAAGCCGCGTTTCCTAGCATGATCCTCACAATCCTCGGCGCCGAGAAAATGACCATTCCGTCCCTGTCGATGAGCATATCCTGATCCGGATCGGTCACCAGTGCGGATCCGCCGCAGAACGGGGAAGCAGCACGGTATGTCGGGGCGATGACCTGATTCATATCTGCATCCAGATAGCCCCAGCGTCCGTCTTTCTTTACAGGAATCCTTCCTTCCTTGAGATAGCCGTGAGCCTGATAAGGGTCAGGACCCATCACCGACCAGCTGGAAGTATTGACAAGTCCCTTGTCGGTAGAAATGCATCTGTCGTTATACGCGTACAGACCGTTTTCGGAACCCTTGAGCTTGAGCCCCATGGAAATCCCGTCGCGGGTCAGGATGCGAAGGTAGTCCTTGCGTTCCAGGCTCGCCGCCGCCTTGTCATTGAGCCACAGCGCATACGGAACCGGATGCACGCCGTCATTAAACTCTGCCCTGCGCCTGTGCCGTGCGGAAGGGACGTTGTACACGCCCTTTCCGAGACTGCCCCCTGCAAGCGAATACCTCTCGCACACGTACTGCCTGCCCTTCAGGCTGTCAACCTCCTCGAGCAGCAGCGTCACGTTCTCGCCGATAAACCCGCCCAGCGAACGCGCCGGGACTACCACCGACCCCTGCGAGTTGACCAGGCCTACGCGGCCGTTGTTCTTGACCAGGGCAACGTTGCGGCCCTTGACGAATTCGCCCGAAAACGCGTTGTCGTAGCTGAATGCCGCCTTGTCGGCGCCCCATATTTCGTACTTCGGCTGGACCGCCACCGTACCGTTCATATCCCAGAAACCTACCCTTCCCCTGCTGTCCACAAAGCGAACGCAATCGGTATATCCTATGTCAGGAGTAAGTATCAGGGCTCCGTGTTTCTTTGCAACGGCCTTGACTATGCGCGGGTATGATGCATCGTATCCGTGTATCCCTATGTATTGAAAGACCTCCTGCAGGTTGCAGCGGTATATCATACGTTCAAACTCGGCGTACTGCCTAAGGGATGCGGAATGAGAAGACTGAGGATAAGTTGCCAAGAATCTCTCAACGGCATCTATATTCTTGATATCCAATACTTTATACTCAAGTTCGGATAACCTTTCCATTATTGCCGCGCTGCCCTTGTGCATAGGATATGCTGTCACGAACTGCCTGAGCAGCTCTATGTCGGTGCTGCCTGCCACCTTTGAATAATTCAGGTCGGCAAGGTAAGCCTTCAGCTCGTCCACCCTCGCGTACTTAGGATAAGACTCTATGAATGAGGAAATAAGCTTCTCGTCCGTAGAGCGTGAAGCCTCGTCAAACAGTAAGTCCGTGCGAAGTTCGCTTACGGCTGACGAGTGCTCCTGCAGGGCATCGGGATATTTCTTGAGGAAACGGTCACACTCCTCAATGCTGATTGCAGACATAACCGCATCGTAGGCACAATTCTCCCTTGCACGCTCAAGCACGTCGAGAGAAGAATGGGCATTGTCAGATGCGACTGCAATGTATTCGTCATAAACTGGCTCCCGATCAATGCGGAGCACCTCCGAAGCGCTTGCCGTCTCTATGGAGTAAAAAACGTCAGGAAGCCTGAGCTGCAATGACTTGAGCATTTTTGCAATTTCATTGTTGCTCTCTATTGCAGCCCTGTTTGAACAATATATGTAATATGCCTTTATGGATGAGTCGGCGGCGTTGAGATAGACCGCATCCATAAGTTTCATCGAAGGGTCCCCGTCAGGATTGCTGGTCTTTGCCTTGAAGTATTTCGGAGCAATGGTCGAAAGGCTGTCACCTTTATAAACCGCCTTGATAACGGCACGGGGATTCTGCGCCACGGCAGATGCCGCACCGAAACACAACATTGCAAATATGAGGAAGATACTACGTTTCATCCCTTATCTGACACGCCCAACGAGCGATGTCGCAAAATCATAAAGAAGAGATAGTCTTTCTGCACCAACATCTATGCCGCGAAGCGCCTCTTTTGCAGACAAATGGTACTTTTCTATCTCTGCAAGAGCGTCAGCGGCCACGCCAAGCTTGTCATAGATGGATTTGACGGACTCGAATTTGGCCTTTCTGGCTTCCTCAGTTTCAGCTGCAGCGGTAAATGCACGCACGAAAGACTCAGGCTCGGGACTTGCCTCGTATGCACGGACGGTCAGCCAGCTTTTCTTGCCGTTGATTATGTCGCCTCCGATAGGCTTGCCGAACACCTTCTCGTCGCCATATGCATCGAGATAGTCGTCGGCCACCTGGAACGCCATTCCTATCTGATATCCAAAGCGATACAGTGCATCGCACTCCGCTTCGGACGCGCCTGCAAGCAAGGCACCCATTTTTGCCGAGCAGGCTATCAGCACCGCCGTCTTGAGGCCTATCATCATATTGTATGCATCCATACCGACGTCGTCCCGGCTTTCAAACTCCATATCGTACTGCTGTCCTTCGCATACCTGGGCTGCCGTGGTGCTGAAAAGTGTCATCACCTTAGAGCGGCAATGTTCGGGAGCCGAAGACATGCGCCTGTAGGCGTCGATGAGCATTACGTCACCTGACAAAATGGCGGTATCTTCATTCCATTTACGCCACACGGTCTGTTTTCCGCGTCGAAGCGGGGAGCGGTCCATTATGTCATCGTGAATCAGAGTAAACGAATGGAATACCTCGAGTCCGGCAGCCGGCTCAAACACTTCTTCATCCAGACGGTCCTTGAAAAGGGCATACGAGAGCAGGCAAAGCCGCGGTCTTATGCGTTTGCCGCCTATGTCAATCATATACCTGAGCGGGTCATAAAGCCCTGTCGGCTCCGAAGTGAAGGAGATGTTGCCGAACATATGTTCCAAAGCGGCATCTATGTCTGAGGTCCTGATCATAGCAGAATGGAATTAGAATGCAAATTTAGTAAATATCTTGTATCTTTGCCGTATGAAAGAGGCGACAGTAGTCAAAAATGCAGGCAGTCACTTCCTGCTCAGCGAACTTCCCCTCTGGCAGCCGTTTCCGGCGGTGCTCAGAGGCAGGACCAGACTCGGCGCGGGCAGTTCGACCAACCCAGTCGCAGTCGGGGACAAGGTCTGTTACGAACTGCCTGAGGGCGGAATCCCCGACGAGAGCAACCCCGCCATAATCAGCAAGATACTGCCACGCACGAACTATGTCATCAGACGCAGCACCAATCTCAGCCGGCAATCGCACGTTATAGCCGCCAACCTTGACCGTGCAGTGCTGGCAGTCAGCCTCTATTTCCCTGCCATAAAGCTGCCTTTCCTCGACAGGATACTGGTGACCTGCGAGGTGTACAGAATTCCCGTGGTAATCGTCCTCAACAAGATGGACCTCTACGCCGAAGAGGACCCCGAGGGAGTGGAGAATTTCCTCAGTATCTACCGGGGAGCCGGATACCGGGTGATAACGACCTCAACCGTAAGCGGAGAAGGACTGGAAGAATTGAAGGAGGTATGCCGCGAAGGCGTCAGCCTCATCAGCGGAGAGTCCGGCGTAGGCAAATCCAGCCTCATAAAGGCCCTGGACCCTTCCCTCAACCCCCGCACCGGCAGCATATCGGAGAGTCATCTCCAGGGCAGGCATACCACTTCCCTATACGAAATGTACCCTCTGCACGGCGGCAGGGACGGATACATCATCGACACTCCGGGTCTGAGAGGCTTTGGGCTCGTGGACCTCGAAAAGGAGGAAATAGGCAAGTATTTCCCGGAAATGCTCAGGGTAGCGGACA
>SFJA01000096.1 GCA_004556005.1 Bacteroidales bacterium
AAGCTCAAGGGAAAGGTATATACCACCCGCTGCAGCGGAATCCGAAAGTAAGTTTATCAATTGACATCAAAGAGAGGGTGACTTCAGTCTATTCGGCGGAGTCACCCTCTCTGTTGCATTGAAATGCGCGTTTACTTCCTGTCAATCTCAAGGCAGACGGCAAATCTGCTTGGCGGGTTACTTCGGAGCTTCTCCGGTATGAGTATGCGCACCGACCCGCCGGGGAGGGATGCCCACTTGAGAGAATTCCTACTGCCGAGCATAGTCAGCTTGCTGCCGCGCTTCAGGTCGAGGCCTTCCAGAACGAGCTCTGACGGAAGTTGCGGGGTCGAGGGCGAGACGGAAGAATTGTCCTGAGCCTCAGTGCTTTCGTACAGATAGAAAGCGTAGAGCTTGCCGTCTTTCTGAGTGTAGAAGATGTCCTCGCCCTGCTGGTAAGGAGCCGCCGGCTTACTGCCGTAGATGCCCTTACCGCATACGTCGATCCAATCGCCTATTTCAGCAAGCCTTTGATAGACTTCGTCGTAGAATTCTCCATCGGGACCCGGACCGGCTCCGAGCAGCAGGTTGCCGCCGCGGGCGACTATGGTCACGAGCATCCTTATCACCTGCGAAGTCGGCTTGTAGCAGGGGTCCTTGCAGATGTCCCAGCAGCGGCCGAGCGTCATACATGCTTCCCACGGATAGTCAAGAACGGTAGGCGGAATCTTCAGTTCCGACGTATAGTAGTTTTCGTATTCGCCGTGGGTGCCGCGAGCGACCATAATAAGTCCCGGTTGGTTTGTTCTGGCGGTTCTTGCAAGCCTTTCCCAAGGGTATCTGATAGTGTAGGTTTCACTAATTTCACAGAGGTCCAGCCACATAAGTTCAAGATCGCCGTAGCTGGAAGTCAGCTCGTCAACCTGAGCGTCAATAAAGTCCACAAAGCCGTCGTACCGTTCAGGGAACTTGACAGGATCGTAGTTAATGTAACGGTCATAAGGAGGGAAATGTCTCCACCAGTAATTGTCGCAGTGCCAGTCTGCTATGGAGAAATATGCACCTGCCTTCAGACCTTTGTTCCTGAATGCTTCAAACACCTCCGCGGCTATGTTGGAGCGCGGATTCTTGTGGAAAGGACAATCGGTTGAAGTCACCTTGTAATCCGTCTGCTGAGTGTCGAACATACAGAATCCGTCGTGATGTTTGGTGGTAAATACAACATACTTCATTCCCGCGTCCCTTGCGGCTTCGGCCCAGCGGTCGGGATCGAAATTGACAGGGTTGAAGGATTTGTACAAGTTTTCGTAGTAGTTGACATAATCGAAATAATCAACGTCGTAAGGTCTTGAGTTGTAAACCCATTCCTTTTTGTCTGGGCATATTGACCACGATTCAATGGTTGGAATCATACTGTACGTGCCCCAGTGGATGAAGAGTCCGAACTTGAGATCCTGCCAGTCCTCTATCCTTGAACGTACAAGTTCGTCCTGAGGTTCGACATAGTTGAACCTGGGCTGAGCGAGTGCAGACGAAGCGGCCAGAAGGGTCAGAAGCAAGGTAATTGTCAATTGTTTTTGCATAATTTGATAAATCAAGTTAAATTAGCAGTATGAAAAAGAGATTGTTTTACATTGTTATAGCAGCTTTTGCCGCATTTGCTGCGGTTTCCTGTGAGGAAGATAATCCAAACGGCGGCGGCACCTACCCCGGCAACGGAAACGAACTTGACGGATGCACTGCTCTTTATAACGGATTCTCAACCGCTTTCGGAGTGGAACAGAAGGACCTTGTCCTATATTCGACCGAAAAGGAGAACCAGTACTACATTCCGGGCTTTTTCAGCGGCATCGGAGGTCTAGAGTTCTACCATTTCCCTAATGACAGCCTTGCCGTATGCGAGTCCTGGGTCGGCCTCAACGCTTCGTACTATCCGATTTTCGTCATAGACCAGGAACGCTACAACGAACTTGCCGGGAATGAGGCCCTGAAGAGCGCTTACGACCCTATCAACGGGCTTTACACCTTCAACGTAATGTTTGAAACGGCGGACGACGACGGTGTTTTCCAGATGAAGGACGTGATTACCTTCAAGGTCACTTCTGCGGCCTCCCCGGAGGACAAGAAGTAATCCACGTTACCCGTCTTTGGCGTTGAAAAGCCGTTTTATGGCGTCATAGATTTCCATTTCGCTAATTTACGACCATTAAACCAAATTACAAACATCCGTTATTGCTATTTTTGCTTTTCAAGCCGATACGCAATGAGATTCAGAAACTTTTTATTTGCCGCGTTTCTGCTTACCGCCTGCTCTTCAAACGGGGTCGACACCGACTTGCTGGAGCATAATTGGGACGCTATTCTTGCAGAATACAGAACTGACGGAGTATCAGTATATTACAATGAGACTGCACGCGTCAATCTGGCACTTGCCGAAAAGGGGTTGCTAGCCGAGAAAGCATTCGCCTATACCCAGGCGGGATCAGGCGGGATAGTTCCCGAATGGGCTCAAGACTATCAGAGCGGAGCATTGCTCGCCGAGATTTACTATTCGATGGGACACATAGCCATGGCCCAACGTATGGCTTTCGAAACTATGGTGCTCTGCAAAGGTTCACGTGACGAGTATATGATGAAGATACTTGTCAAGACCAATCTGATCTACGGGGCTCACGAAGTGGCGGAAAAATATCTCAAGTTACTGAAAGACAAGGAGTTTGTGCACAAATACAGTTCATTTGTGCACAACGACGAGGCAGTTTCTGCAGACCCGGAACTGGGGCTTAAGCGACGTTGCATTCCCACTCGGGACTTCCTTTCAACGGCAAGAGGGCTGGATGAGGACCTCAAAGACATCATCAAAGCAAATCCGGAACACAGGAACACAATCCAGTATCTTGGGATAATGTACCTGCTGGACAACGAGATAGACAATTTCTGCGAACTTATGGACCGTTTCTACGGCACCCCTGCCATGCCAGAACTGCCGTCTGCTTTTGCACAGGCAGCCTGTATGATTTCGGAATTGAGACCTTCGTATTGGAAGCAGCTCGGCGTTGACAGGAGCGTATTCCGCGAATACGAAAACTTCCTTGGCAGGTTGCAGAACGGTCTGAATATGGACCGATACAAGGACACTTACTGGTATTATCTGATGAAAATCGGCAACTGATGAGACACAATGCATTTTTGACCCTGACACTGTGTTGCCTGCTTGCGTCCGCCTGCAACGCAACTTACGAACACATTGACGTTTGTCCCGCAATCAGTCCGGATTATTGCGAGGTCACTATCCCCCGCAGCATAGCGCCTGTCAGTTTTGTGCTCAAGGACGGAGGCAAGGTCCATTCTGTCCTCTGGCGTGCAGACGGTCAGCAATATAACTCAAGGGGTGCCCTGAAGTTGCAGGACTGGCGCAGGCTGTGTTCCGAAGCAGACAGTATAGAAGTGACCGTCAATGCTTCAGTCAACGGAAAAAGAGTCTCCTACAGACCTTTTGTTATTTATCTGAGCAACGATGAAATAGACAGTCACATAGCATACCGGCTCATCGAGCCGGGTTATGTTACCTGGAACGAGATGGGCATTTATTGCAGGGAACTCGGAAGCTATGAAGAAAGGGAGATTATCAGAAACACCGCGACGGACAAGAATTGTATGAACTGCCACTCGTTCTGCAATCGTGACCACACAAAGATGATGTTCCATATGAGGGCCAAGAACGGTGGTACTTATCTCATTCAAGGATCTTTGGTAGAGAAGCTTAACACAAAGACGGACTCTACCATTTCTGCCGTGGTTTACCCATACTGGCACCCGGACGGAAAGCATATCGCTTTTTCAGTCAATGACATAATGCAGTCGTTCCACTCCACCAAGCGCAACAGGGTCGAGGTATTTGACGGTGCTTCGGACGTGGTGGTTTACAACATCAAAAACGACTGCCTGTTCTCGGCACCTTTCCTCAGGCAGGAAGAAGTGCTCGAGACCTTCCCGTCCTTTTCGCCCGACGGCCGCTTCCTCTATTACTGCTCTTCAGCAAGGCAGGTCGTGCCACAGGATTACGAAAAAATAAGATACAGCATTTGCAGGGTCGGTTTCTCCCCCGAAAACGACAGCTTCGGTAAGAAGGTGGACACCCTTTTCAGCGCGAAGGCGGAAGGTGGCAGCGCGGTATTTCCCAGAGTTTCGCCGGACGGGCGATTCCTGCTGCTGACCGTGTCGGAATACGGTTGTTTCCCTATCTGGCACAAGGATGCCGACCTGGTGATGATCGATCTGGAGAGCGGTCGGCGTGTGGATATGTCTGCAGCAAACAGCGCGGACGTGGACAGCTATCATAGCTGGAGCAGCAACAGCAGATGGATAATCTTCAGCAGCCGCAGAATGGACGGTCTCTATACCAGGCCTTATATCAGCCACATAGACGCAAACGGCAAAGCCAGCAAGCCATTTGCGCTGCCTCAGCGGGAGGGCAAATTCTATGACAGATTCCTCAAGTCATACAACATTCCTGAATTTGTCGACGGCTTCCCTGAACCGAGCGAGTCGGAGATTGCAACTGTTGCAGTCGAATCCAAGGGAAAGGATTTGAAATATAGAGTTGAGAATAATT
>SFJA01000026.1 GCA_004556005.1 Bacteroidales bacterium
CGTCGGCGTAAGCCTGGTCTATGTCCTCTCCTTCAGGGTCGAGTTCCATAAGCACGTCAACGTCGTCAAGAGCCGAGGCTATCGTGTCATACGATATCAGCCACGACTTTACGCCGTTCATCTTTTTCATGAAATTCTCCGCCGCCTTGGGGTCGTCCCAAAACGATGGAGCCTCGCTCTCCGCCTGCATCGCTGCGACCTGAGAGCGTTTCGATTGTATGTCCAGGCACTTTCCGAGCGTTTCGAATCGTGCGCGAAGTTCTTTTGTCTGTTCCTGACTGACCATCAAACAATAATTCTATTCGTACAGCCTGCGCAAGCTATCGTCCGGACCGGAGGATAGCAGTTCCACTCCCGGATGCGCGTCTGCGGGATCGATTCCGTGTTGCCCGAGCACTTCCATAAGGTGGCGTGCAACTGCAGGAGCCGGGTCCAGGAAACGAACCTTCCTCCCCTGCTCCTCCGCGATGCTTTCCATCAGGGGCATGAGGAAAGGATAATGAGTACATCCGAGCACCACCACGTCCGCGCCCTCGTCCAGCAGGGGCTGGAGGCTGTCCGAAACCACCTTGCGAGCATAATCTCCATCAAGACGGCAGGACTCGACAAGTTCCACGAATCCGCGGCCTACCCTCTCTACTATGCGTACTCTGTCAGCATAGCGCTGCCGGTTTTCCAGGTATTTCTCCCCCTTGAGCGTGGCGGCTGTGGCAAGGACACCAACCACTCCGCTCCGGGTAATCGCCACTGCAGGCTTTACAGCAGGTTCAAGTCCCACCACAGGAAGGTCAAGACTGCTTCTGAGCTGCCCGATTGCAGCCGACGTCGCCGTATTGCAGGCAACCACAATGACGTCGGCCCCCCTGCCGACGAGCTCCCTGCATACCGCCAGGCTGCGCTCTCGTATGAACTGCACGCTCTTGTCTCCGTAAGGGCAGTTGGCATTGTCGGAATAATAGATACACCGCGCCCCGGGAGCCAGTCCAACGACCTCCCGCAGCACGCTCAAACCCCCAGAACCGGAGTCAAATATCCCAATTACTGCCATAGACTGCAAATATACACATTGTATTGCAATTCTTTTTGCTATTTTTGCACCATAATAACCAATATTACTATGCTGAAATTCAAAGTTGGATACAAAACCCGCTGGGGAGAGAACCTGTTTCTGCGCTCAGGAGAACGCTCGTGGGCAATGGAATACGAAGCAGGCGAACTATGGTCTGCAGAAATCGATGAGAACGAATTGTTCGGAAACGAAGACAACGTCGAATATTATTACGAAGTCCGTACGGACGGCATCCCTACCCGTCACGAGTGGCGTGCGCACAGCCTGAGTCGCGGCGCTGCCGGGGAAATCGCCGACAGCTGGTCGGACATTCCGGGCTGGAAGGGCGCCGGCACTGCAGTTCCGGTCTTTGCACTGCGCTCCGGGGACGACTTCGGCGTGGGAGAATTCCTCGATCTCGCGAAGTTGGTTGACTGGGCGGCAGCAACGGGTCAGAGCGTGATTCAGATTCTGCCGATCAACGACACGACGATGACCGGCGAGTGGATGGATTCTTATCCTTACAACGCCAACTCGACTTTTGCGCTGCATCCGCAGTTCATCAACCTGCAGGCCGCCGGAGTCGTTCCTAACGAGGAATTTGTCAAGCTTCAGAAAGAGCTCAACGGGCTTGAAAAGATTGACTACGTAAGGGTCAACGAGGCCAAGAATGCATATCTGCACAAGGCTTTCGAGGCTGATTGGTCAAAGGTTTGCAAGCGCAAGGCTTACAGGCAGTTCCTGTCTGCGAACAGATACTGGCTACTCCCTTATGCGGCATTCAGCGTGCTCAGGGACATATACGGCACGGCCGAGTTTTCCAACTGGGAGGATATGGCAGTCTATGACGAAGGCAAGGTCGAGGCATTTTGCAAGAAGCACAAGAAGGAAGTCGATTTTTACTGCTTCGTTCAGTACCATCTCGACGCTCAGCTGCGTCAGGTAAGGAATTATGCCCATTCCAAGGGCGTGATACTCAAGGGAGACCTGCCTATCGGCATCAGCCGTACCAGCGTAGATGCCTGGCAGTACCCTCAGCTGTTCAATATGGATTCACAGGCCGGAGCACCGCCTGATGCATTCTCCGCAGACGGCCAGAACTGGGGATTCCCTACCTACAACTGGGACGAGATGGCGAAGGACGGCTATGCCTGGTGGACCAGCCGCCTGCGCAAGATGAACGAATACTTCGATGCTCTGAGGATAGACCACATACTCGGATTCTTCCGTATCTGGGAGATTCCGGTTCCGCAGAAGAGCGGCCTGGAGGGTCATTTCTCACCGGCGCTTCCTTATTCGGGAGAGGAGCTACGCAACTGGGGCTACGGCGACAGGATGCACTGTTTCGTGGAGGACCCGCGGCGTCCCGGCTGGTATCACCCGCGCATCAATGCGCAGAGGGAGCTCGGCGGCCTGTACTATGACTATTTCTATCACAGGCACAACGAATTTTGGAAAAACACGGCCATCACCAAGCTTGCAGCCCTGCTCGGCAGCAGCAATATGCTGACCTGCGGCGAGGATCTCGGAATGATCCCGGCCTGCGTTCCGGACGTCATGGCAAAGATGAACATACTTTCGCTCGAGGTTCAGAGGATGCCGAAGAATCCGGACGAGACCTTTGCCAATCCTGCCTGGTATCCTTACAACTGCGTCTGCACGACATCCACACACGATATGTCCCCTATCAGGGCATGGTGGGAGGAAGACAGGGCATTGAGCCAGAGGTTCTTCAACGAGATGCTCGGGTTCAGCGGAGCGGCTCCATATTTCTGCGAGGACTGGGTTTGCAAGAGGATTATCTCACAGCATCTCCATTCTCCTGCGATGCTGGTCATACTGCCTCTCCAGGACTGGCTCTCGATGTCGGCTGAGCTGCGCTATCAGGGCAATCCTGCCGATGAGCGCATCAACGTCCCGGCAATATGCCCGTACTACTGGCGTTACAGGATGCATATAAGTCTGGAGGATTTGCTCGCCGCTGATGCCTTCAACGCAGATATCGCCGCCCTTATCCGCGACTCGCATCGCGGATAAGGCGCGACGGCAGCGCCGGATCAGCGTTCGAGCCAGGTAAGGAAGTCGTCGGAGCGTGAGCGTGAAACTACCATATCGAAGGATGGTTTCGGTCGCGCGCTGATCTGGAGGCGTCCGCCGACGAGCTTGGTGATGCTGATGATGGCTCCGAGAGAGACTATGCAGCTGCGCGAAATCTTGAAGAAGGAGTGCGGATCGAGTTCTTCGGCGATCTCGTCGAGGGACCTGTCCGCGATGTATACCGCTCCTCCAGTAGTGACGATATAGTTGTACTTGTCTTCGGAATAGAAATATGCAATTTCCGAAGTCTTGACGGGCACTATCCTGTCGTTGAATTTCACTATGAATCTTTCCTTAAACTCCCGGACCGGCCGCCTGAAAGCTTCGAGAAGCGCGGCTATGTCCGGGGTTGTCGTGTTCTTGCGACACCTCTCCACCGCCCTGCGGAGGTCCTTTACGTCTATTGGCTTGAGCAGATAATCCACGCTCCCTGCCTCGAAGGCCTTGATGGCGTAACTGTCATATGCAGTGGTCATTATGACCTTGGCATCGACTTCGGTCTGTCGGAAAATCTCGAAGCAGTCACCGTCCGAGAGCTCTACGTCCATGAAGATGATGTCGAGTGGTCCGGTGAGGTTCTTCAGAAAAGTCACACTCTCCTGTACGGAGGACGTCATTCCGACTATGTTGATGTCAGGAAACTCATTCCTGACAGTGCGGGAAAGCGCCGTCTGGGCGACTTTCTCGTCCTCGATTATCAGTGCATTCATAACAGTGGCAATATGACCGTGAATTCAGCATCGGTCTGGGTGATGGTTATTTCTTTGCCGGAAAGGTCCTTGTACTGCTGACTTATGTACTTGAGCCCCAGTCCGGTGGAATTGGGCGGGCTGAGTTTCGGACGCAGGGTGTTGCTGACGCATATCTTTCCGGAGTCTGTGGTTATTCTGATTTTAAGCGGATTACCGGCGAGGGCGGCGTTGTGCTTGGTGGCGTTCTCTATGAGCAGCTGGACCGAGCATGGGACTACCATACGTCCCAGGGACGACGGATCTATGTCCTCGGTGACCTCCATCCCATCCTGGAAGCGGACCTTGAGCAGGTCAATGTATTTGTCGACGAACTCCATCTCGTCGCGCAGCCTCACCAGGGTTTCGTCCTCGTTCTTGAGCAGATATCGGTACAGGGCGGCGAGCTTGTGGATGTAAACGCTCGCGGCTTCGCTGTCCCCTTCGGTGACAAGGCCGTCGAGTATGTTGAGGGAGTTGAAGAGAAAGTGCGGGTTGACCTGCTGGCTGAGTTTCATATATCGGTACTGCGCCAGATGCCTCTTTTCTATTTCCTTTTCCGTCTTGCGCTTGGCTAAAAGGGTGTAGCTTGCCAGAAAGGCGAAGAGCACGAACATCAGGGCCACGCAGCTCGTCATGAAGTATAGTATGCCCTCGCCGAACTGAGGGTTGCCAAGTATGTTGCGCCTGTGGAGGAGTATGACGGTGAGCCTTGCGAGGAATACCAGCGAGATGGCTCCGACTATCCATATAATGTCGTATTTGCTTTCTCTGTGCCTGTCGCTCGGAGCCAGGAAACAGGTCGTCGCGATTGTGAGGTATCCGAGTATGAGGGTGGTCACCGCAGTGGAGATGGCTGCCGGCCAGGGCGAACTCACAACCTCGGAAAATCGCCCCGTCAGCTTTACGAACCCCAGTCCGAGTGCATATCCCACGAGGTTGCCGACTACTATGGCGACGGCAGTGAATTCTATGTCCATGCGCCTGTGATAGCACAGCAGGGCGAGCATCAGCATCGTCAGCAGGGTCAGGATGAGCTCGTCCTGTACGCCTATGGCTCGGCAGAACAGGGCCATCGCTCCGTGCAGGGCTGCGAATGACAAAATGATGAGGTGATTTCTCAAATCGTTCATATCAGCTTCAAATTTACAAAAAAGCCTTTTCATCCCAAATGTTCGTCAAGAAAAATCGCCGTTTCATCCCATAAACGACGCCATTCGTCGCGGGCGGTTTTTCCTTTCCATATAATTGATGTAGATTAGCAGTTCGCAACACTAAGGATAACCAATGTCGACAAAAAGATCACTTTCGTTCTGGCAGATGTTCAATATCAGCTTCGGATTTTTCGGAGTGCAGATAGCCTATGCTCTTCAGAGCGCGAACATAAGCCGCATTTTTGCAACCCTCGGTGCGGATCCGCACCAGCTCAGCTTCTTCTGGATACTCCCGCCACTGATGGGAATGATAGTGCAGCCTCTTGTAGGCAAGTTCTCGGACCGCACCTGGTGCCGCCTGGGACGCCGCAAGCCATATCTTCTGGCCGGCGCGCTCGTGGCAGTGCTTGTGATGGTCTTTCTTCCGAATGCCGGCAGCCTGAACTTCTCGACCAGGCTCTTCCTCGGAATCAACGGTGCGATGTGGTTCGGACTCTTCTCCCTCATCTTCCTCGACACTTCCATCAACATGGCCATGCAGCCGTTCAAGATGATGGTCGGCGATATGGTCAACGAGGAGCAGAAGGGTACTGCCTACTCGATACAGAGCTTCCTCTGCAATGCGGGAAGCCTCGTGGGATATCTCTTCCCTATCTTCTTCACCTGGATAGGAATATGCAACACCGCCCCTGAGGGAGTGATTCCTCCTTCGGTGAAATGGAGTTTCTACTCGGGAGCCGCGATACTCATACTCTGCGTGCTCTATACCTTCCTGACGGTCAAGGAAATGACTCCTCAGGAGTATGCCTGCTTCCACGGCATCGCCCTCAATAAGGACGACGCTCCAAAGGAGGGCATAGTCAAGCTTCTGGTCAATGCGCCCAAGGCGTTCTGGACAGTGGGTCTGGTACAGTTCTTCTGCTGGGCGGCCTTCCTATATATGTGGACATACACCAACGGGGCCGTTTCCCTCAACGTATGGAATACGTCCGACGTGACTTCCGAGGGCTATCAGGCGGCAGGTAACTGGGTCGGTGTGCTCTTCGCCGTTCAGGCCGTAGGTTCCATACTCTGGGCTGCCCTGCTTCCGCGCTTCAAGTCCCACAGGCTCGCCTATATCGTCAGCCTCGTGCTCGGAGCAGCCGGTTTCATTTCCGTTGCATTCATACACAACCAGTATCTTCTCTTCGGCTCATTCTTCCTCATCGGCTTTGCCTGGGCTGCAATGCTCGCACTTCCATTCACCATCCTTACGAATGCGCTGTCAGGAGAACACATGGGCGAATACCTCGGACTCTTCAACTGCACTATCTGCCTTCCGCAGATAGTTGCCGCAGCCATCGGTGGCCTGCTGCTCAAGGCGGTCGGATCGCAGCCGGCAATGCTTGTACTCGCCGGCGCGCTGCTTGTGTGCGGCAGCATTGCGGTGCTGAACGTGAAAGAGAAGAAATAATCTATTCATCAATACTATAATAACATTCAAACCAGATTCTCATGAAAAGATTTGTAACAGTACTGACAGGATTTGCGCTTAGCTGCGCAATGTCTTTGTCTATGTTCGCACAGAGCTATGAGGTCAAGGGTTCAGTCGTAGATGCCATAGGTCCCGTAATAGGAGCTACCGTTATGGAACAGGGCACGATGAACGGCACCATCACCGGTACCGAAGGCGACTTCATCCTTAAGGTATCAGGTCCCGAAGCTGTTGTCGTTGTCAGCTGCGTCGGATATCAGACCGTTTCTTACCAGGCTTCCAAGCTTCCTGCAACAATCAGCCTCGAAGATGATGCAACACTGCTCGAGGACGTTGTGGTGATCGGTTACGGTACCGTCAAGAAAAGCGATATGACCGGTTCCGTTTCAGCTGTAAAGGCCGATCAGCTCAACAAGGGTGTTGTCACCTCCCCTGCCACGATGCTTATGGGCAAGTCAGCGGGCGTTGTAATCACTCCTAGCTCAGGTGCTCCGGGTTCCGGTTCGAC
Organism: Bacteroidales bacterium; assembly: GCA_004556005.1. Taxonomy (GTDB): domain Bacteria; phylum Bacteroidota; class Bacteroidia; order Bacteroidales; family UBA932; genus Cryptobacteroides. Next base: position 7,010 of record SFJA01000026.1, read on the forward strand.
CATACGTATCCGCGGAGGTTCTTCACTCAAGGCTTCGAACGACCCTCTCATCGTCATCGATGGTCTGCCGGTTTCCAATTCAGGAATCAGCGGAACCGCAGATGCGCTGTCGTCCATCAACCCTAACGATATCGAGACCTTCACCGTCCTCAAGGATGCGTCAGCAACTGCAATTTACGGTTCAAGGGCTTCGAACGGTGTCATCCTCATTACCACCAAGAAAGGCGCCAATGCAACCAACGCAGTTCAGATCGATGCCGACTTCACTGCTTCGCTGAGCCAGAACACCAGGTTCGTCAACGTAATGGATGCAGCCGAGATCCGCGAAGCGGTCATCAGCTATGCCGGAGAGGATTCCGATGCTTACAGGGCTCTCGGCGATGCTGACACAGACTGGCAGAGGGAGATCTACCAGCTCGCGCAGAACTATGAAGGAAACATTTCCATCTCAGGAAAGATCAACAAGAAGGCTATCTATATGCCTTACCGCGTATCCGTAGGCGCGCTCAGCCAGCAGGGAACGCTCAAGACCGGCTATATGAACCGTGAGACGGTTTCTGTAAACCTCGCGCCTTCTCTCCTTGACAAGCACCTCACCATCAACCTCAACGGAAAGGGTATGAATATGGACACGAGGTTTGCCAATACCGATGCCATCACCCAGGCCGTGCAGTACGATCCTACCAAGCCGGTATATGACGAGAACGGTCTCAACGGATATTCATGGTGGAACTACGGAAAGACAGGAGAAGACCAGTTCAAGGTCAGCAACTGCAACACCATGGCCAGCCAGAACCCTGTAGCCCTCCTCAATGACAAGAAGGATCTTGCAAACGCAAAGCGCTTCCTCGGAAACGCCCAGATCGACTATAAGATCCACGGATTCGAGGACCTCCGTCTCAACCTCAACCTCGGTATCGACTACACGAGTTCCAAGGGCACCGTTGACGTGGCCCCTAATACCGAGCAGTCAATGCACTCCACCTCACAGCAGGCAGGTGACGGACACGCTTCAGGTTATCACACCAACTACAGCCAGAAGAAGCTCGACCAGACCCTCGAGTTCTACGGCAACTACAACAAGTCGTTCGGAGAGCACACCGTCGACCTTATGGCAGGTTACTCTTGGCAGCACTACTACACCGAATCGTTCAACGAGCAGTACAAGGCTGACGGAACGGAGGAGACCGCATCCGACTACTGGCTTGCAACTCCTAAGACCAGCAAGAGCGAATACTTCCTCGTTTCATTCTTCGGACGCGCCAACTACACCTACGGCGGACGTTACTTCGTAACCGCAACTCTCCGTAGGGACGGTACTTCAAGGTTCCAGAACAACAAGTGGGGTCTCTTCCCTTCAGTTGCACTCGGATGGAACATCAAGAACGAGGGATTCCTCAAGGACAGCGACAAGGTTTCAGCCCTCAAGCTCCGTCTCAGCTACGGACAGACAGGACAGCAGGACCTCAATGCCGGAGACTACCCTACACTGGCTACCTATAAGAACAACACCAACGCCAGCATGTATATCTTCGGAGGCCAGATCATCGCTCCGATCACTCCGCTCGGATACAATGCCGACCTGAAGTGGGAGACCACTACGACCTGGAACGCAGGTTTCGACTACGGTTTCCATCACGACCGCATCTACGGTACCTTCGACGTTTACAAGCGCTACACCAAGGACCTCCTCAACTGGACTCCTGTAGCTGCCGGTTCAAACCTCACCAACTATCTCGACGCAAACATCGGCGACCTTCAGAACACCGGTGTGGAATTTGAAATCAACGCCGTTGCCGTAGATACAAGGGACTGGACCTGGAAACTTGGAGCCAACGTTGCCTGGAACAAGACCGTCGTAACCAAACTTACCACCGATGACGAACGTGCAGATTACTACGGAGTCGAGACCGGTGGAATCTCAGGCGGTACCGGAAACACCATCCAGGTGCACCAGACCGGATATGCCCCTTACTCATTCTTCGTTTACCAGCAGGTTTACGATATGGAGGGCAAGCCTCTTGAAGGTGTGTACGTCGACCGCAACAATGACGGCAAGATCGACACCAACGACAAGTACTGCTACCACAAGTCAGCTCCTGACTTCACCTTCGGATTCAACACCGAACTGAGCTGGAGGAAGTGGACACTCGCGGCATCCGCACACGCTTCAGTGGGCAACTACGTCTATGACAACATCCACTCCAACGGAGAGCTCCTTACCGACCTCTGGACCAACAGCTTCATCAGAAACTGCACCTCAGGAGCCCTCAACACCAACTTCAGGACAAACGCGCAGTACTTCAGCGATATGTATGTGAAGGACGCTTCATTCCTGAAACTTGACAACATCACCCTCTCCCGCCACTTCACCTTCGGCAAGGAGACCCGTCCTATGGGACTCAACGTATTTGCGACCGTACAGAACGTAGCCTGCCTGTCAGGTTATGACGGAATCGACCCTGAAATCTATTCAGGTATCGACAACAACCTGTACCCTCGTCCTCGTACCTACATCCTCGGTCTTAAGTTCAACTTTTAATCAGGAGGAGATTCAAAAATGAAAAAGATATTCAGAATTCTTACGGCAGGAGCAGCATCACTTGCGCTGCTTACATCTTGCGTCGGAGACCTCAACGTGACTCCTATCGACCCGAACGTGGTCCTTCCGGGAGATGTGCTCAATTCGCAGGAGGCCTACAACCAGCTCCTCGCAAAGGTTTACCAGGGTCTCGCATGCTCCGCTTCCGACGGTCCTGACTCAAGTCCGGACATCTCAGGTGTGGACGGAGGTTACGGCCAGTACCTGCGTGCGATGTTCCATCTGCAGTGCCTCTCTACAGACGAGGCCGTCTGCTGCTGGAACGACCAGACTCTCTATGACATACACAACCTCTGCTGGTCAACATCGGATACCTTCGTTGCAGCAGCTTACTACAGGGTATTCTTCCAGATCGGACTTGCAAACGAATTCATCCGTCAGGCAAAGGCTACCACAATCGAAGGATTTGACAAGAGGGAGCAGTACATTGCCGAGGCAAGGGCTCTGCGTCTGCTGAGCTACTACCACGCAATCGACCTCTTCGGAAACGTTCCGTTCTTTACCGAGGAGAATTCCGTAGGTTCCGAGGCGCCTAAGCAGATCGGCCGCGCAGCTCTCTGGGAGTGGATGGTTGGCGAGTGCCAGGACCTTCTCAATGGCAGCGCCCTTCCTGCAGCAGGCAAGACCGAATACGGCAGGATCGACAAGGGAAGCGTTCAGATGATTCTTGCAAAACTTTACCTCAATGCCCAGATCTGGAAAGAAGCCAATGCCAACTACTTCAAGGAGTGCGCAGAACTCTGCAATTCCCTTATTTCAGAGTATGCGCTCCACGACAAGTATTCAGATCTGTTCTGCGCCGACAACCACCTCTGCACCAGGAACACCACATACAACGGAGACGAAATCATCTTCGCTGTTCCTCAGGATGGTATCAGCATCCGTTCATACGGTGCCACCAACTACATCATCTTCGCTTCTACAGGTGGCGATATGGACGTTGCAACCGTAGGAATTTCATCAGGTTGGGGCGGTCTTTCCGTTACTCCTCAGCACGCTGACAAGTTCAGCGAGGGCGATGTCAGGGCAATGTTCTACACCGGATACGGCAAGGACATTCCTGTAATCTCCGAGTTTACCGGCGGCGGCTACAAGAGCACCAAGTTCTCCAATATCAACCACGACGGCAGCGCAGCCCAGGCCAACGGTTTCGTTGACACCGACTTCCCTGTATTCCGCGTAGCTGATGCATACCTTATGCTCGCAGAGTGCGCAAAGAGGGGCGGTGCTTCTGAAGAAGACGGAAGAAAAGCTCTCAATGCAGTCAGGGAGAGGGCCGGCATAAACACTGTTGCTTCCTACACTCTCCAGGACGTTCTTGACGAAAGGGCAAGGGAGCTTGCATTCGAGCTCGTCCGCCGTCAGGACCTCATCCGCTACGGCCAGTTCACCACGGACGAGTATCTGTGGCAGTGGAAGGGCGGTGAGTATGAAGGAAAGGCGGTTGACAGCAAATACAACCTCTACCCTCTTACTTCAGGTGATACCAATGCCAACGGCAACCTTACCCAGAACGAAGGTTATAAATAGTCACTTCAAAATTGAAGACAAATGAAAAAGATTTATACAATAGCACTCACACTGCTTGCCGGAGCTGCGCTGGTTTCCTGCGAGCCGGAGCAGTTGGTACAGATAGATCCGGGTCAGACCGTTGCACCTGTTCTGAAAACCTTCGAGGGAGCAACTCTTGACGCGGACGGAGCTGATATTGTCGTCAACTACGAAAGAGCACAGTTCAGTGCTACCGCTCCTGTAGGATACACTCTTTACGCGGCAGCTTCGGGAGCCGAGGCCGGCGACAAGATTACAGCTACAATCGGTAGTGACAACACCATCTCCATCAAGCAGAAGGACCTCAACTCATTCGTTCTCAACCACGGTGGCGTTGCAGACGAAGCCTTCACTCTCGATTTCTGGCTCACGGCATATCTGTGCACAGACAAGGGTGGTGCAGTCGCCGGAACCGAAATCAATTCCGAAAAGGTCAGCGCTTCCTTCATTGCTTACAATGCCGATCTGAATGACGTCGACGTTTACGAGCACGTCTGGATTATCGGAGCCAGCGCAACAATCGGAGCCTGGGATCACGGCAAGGTATATCAGTACCTGTACAATTACAACAAGGATGGAAAGACCTTCGAGGGTCTCATCGACTACGGAACCGAAGCCGCATCAGGCTGGAAGCTCACCGGTATCGCAGGATGGGATGACAGCTGCAACTGGGGTAGTGAGAAACAGGCCGAAGAAGCGGAAGCTGCCAGCTTTACTCTCATCTCTTCAGGCGGTTCAAAGGACATCAAGTGCTATAGCAAGAGGTTCTACAAGTGGTCATTCGACAAGGAATCCCTCGTGATAAGCAAGATTTACGGCTTTGACAACGTAGGAATTGTCGGAGGCTTCAACGGGTGGAACCAGGCTGATGCCAACACCAAGATGGAGTACAACGGAGCAAAGCACCGTTTCTACATCGACTACACCTTCAGCGAAGCTTCTGAGCTCAAGTTTACATGTGACGATGACTGGACTCTTAACTGGGGACTCGATTGCGCTGTCGGAGGAGGTAACATCCCTGTAGAAGCCGGCTCTTACCGCATTTATCTCGATCTCAACAAGATGGAGTACAGCTTCAGCACATCTATGTATGGCAAGGAAGAGCCAGGTATGTCAACCGAGGAGCCGGAGCCGGAGAACAGCTGGTCAATCATCGGTAAGATTGGCGAAAGCAACTGGGACGTCGATTACGACCTTAGCGAGAAAGAGGCGGGCGTATGGACAATCGATGGTCTGGAACTCGGCGAGAAAGACGAATTCAAGATCCGCAAGGATCACGCTTGGACAACAAGCGTAGGTGGTCCTGAAGCCAACGCCGTTTCCAATATTGATCCTACCAATCCTTATGATGTTTACAAGCCGGAGTTGGGAACTGCATTCGCAACTGGCGACAAGAACATCGCCGTTCAGGTTGCAGGCTCTTACGATGTGGTTTATGATACCAACGCGGGTACAATAACCATAAGCGAGCATGTCAGCGGCTGGTCCCTCATCGGCGTCATCAATGATGACACCACGTGGTCGGTTGACGTTGATATGGTTGAAACCAGCCCGGGTCTGTGGGTCAGCCCTGTAGTCACCGTCAATGGTGAATTCAAACTCCGCTTCAACAAGAATTGGGATGTGAATCGCGGTGGCGTTCTGTCTGACCTCGACACTCCTTTCGCAGTAGTCAATAACGGAGACAACATCAAAGTTCCTGCCGTTGGCGAGAAATATGTCGTTACCTACTATGCTGCTGCAGAGGCAGTCAACATCCAGAACGTAAGCAACAGCTGGTCAATCATCGGCCAGGTTGACGGAAGCAACTGGGACAAGGATATCTTCATGCACAAGACAGGTGAGAACACCTGGTCAGCCGCCTGCAAGGTCAGCGGAGAGTGCAAGATCCGTTTCGGAGCCGACTGGACCGTAAACCGCGGAGGCACTTTCGAGTCCCTCGACACTCCTTTCGCAGTAACCGACGGCGGTAGCAACATCAAGCTTGATGAAGGCTGCTATGCATTTGTCTATGATGCAGCGAAGGACGAACTCACCATCAGCCAGACCTGGGGACTCATCGGTGACGTGTTCTCTACAGGCTGGGGAGCCGACTTCCTTATGCACAAGAATGCTGAAGGCAACTTCGTTTACAACAATGCAGTCCTCGGAGGAGAATGGAAGATACGCTTCAACGGAGGCTGGGACGTCAATCGCGGAGGCACTTTCGCAGCCCTCGACACTCCTTTCGCAGTAGAGAATGGGGGATCTAACATCGCATCTCCTGGCGCAGGATTGTACAACGTAGTGTATGCTCCTGCTACTGAACAGATTACCGTTTCAGCTGCTTTATAATGCACTTTGCGCCGCCGGCCGGATGAGTCCGGCGGCGTTACAATAGATTGGTGGCTCTTGACCGGGCCACCAATTTCCAGTAAATAAAAATGAACAGAAAATGAAAAGAATCATCGTACTATCTGTGCTGGCGGTTCTCTGCGCAGCCTGCGTCAAAGGACCCTCATCATTGTCAGTAAGCCCGTCGGATGTCGAAATCCCTGCATACGGGGGCAGTTCAAACGTGATTGTACGCTGCGACGGAGACTGGTCGCTTGAGATCAGCCAGGAGGGGAACTGGTGCAAGGCATCGATGATCAGGGGAAGCGGAAGCGCTACAATATCCCTTTCTGCAGAGTCCAACATTGGCGGAGACCTCAGGGAAGCGACCATAGGCATTACAGCAGGGTCACTCAGTCCTGCAATTGTCAGAGTCGTTCAGAAAGGAGAAGGAACGGTTCCTGCAGAAATAGTATATCCCGACCCCGCATCAGGCATATCCGTGGAACCGGAAGTTCCGGATGCCGATGGAGAATGTACCATCAGGTTCAGGCCTCAGGCAGGCAATCCGCTCTATAACCACAGCGGAGAGCTTTACGGACATCTTGGAGTCGTGGTAGAGGGAGAGTGGATGTTCGTACCTTGCGAATGGGCGGTAAGCGACGAGAAGGTACATTTCAAGAAAAACGGGGACAATGACTGGGAGCTTAAGCTCACTCCGTCCATCAGGGAGTATTTCGGTTCCGGAGAAACCCCGGTCAATATGATAGCCATCATCGTACGCTCAGAAGACGGCAACATCAAGAGCCACGACAACGACCAGTTCTGCAGCGTAACCGACAACAAATACCAGCCGGAACAGTTCGACCCAGACCCTGTCGTCAAGGAAACTATGCCTGCTGACGTTCATTACGGCATCAACACAAAGCCGGACGGAAGCGTAACCTTCGTGCTCTATGACAGGGACACAAGGGGCAACTGTCACAAATACTGCTACATAGTCGGTGACTGGAACGGTTGGGAAAGGGTTTCCGAAGCGGCGATGAAAAGGGACGAGGCAAGCGGATGCTGGTGGATAAGCCTAAGCGGATTTGATCCTGACAAGGAATACCGTTTCCAGTACAGGCTCGGCACCCAGAGCGGCACAGACGTCCGCATCAGCGACCCTTACACCGAAATAGTCTATGACCAGTGGAATGACAAATACATCTCCTGGGCTCCGGAATTCCCGGAGGATGCGAGAGCTCTCGTATCGGCATTCAAAATCAACAGGGACGAGTACAACTGGCAGGTTGAAGACTTCAGGATAGAAGACCGCAAGGACCTGGTAATCTACGAGATGCACCTCCGCGACTTTTCGCCGAGCGGAGATCTTGCAGGCGCGCTCGAAAGGCTCGACTACATCAGCGACCTCGGCGTAAATGCAGTGGAGCTTATGCCGGTTCAGGAATTCGACGGCAACGACAGCTGGGGTTACAACCCTAACCACTGGTTCGCCCTCGACAAGGCTTACGGCACGAGGGAACAGTACAAGCAGTTCATCGACGAATGCCACAAGAGGGGCATTGCAGTGCTGTTCGACGTCGTTTACAACCACACCACCGGATCCCACAGCTGGGCAAAGATGTGGTGGGACAGCAGCCTGAGCTGCACTGCCGAGAACAATCCTTGGTTCAACATGTATCCTACGCACCCTTACAACGTTTATCACGACCTCAACCACGAGAACCAGATGGTCAGGCAGACCGTAAAGGAGAGCCTCGGATATCTGCTTGAGGAGTACAGGGTTGACGGATTCAGGTTTGACCTCACAAAGGGATTCACCCAGACTCAGACCGACCCTGACGTTGCCAAATGGGGCAAATACGACCAGAGCAGGGTGGACATACTCGAAGACTATGCCGACTACATTCATTCCGTAAATCCGGATGCTGCGGTCATATTCGAGCACCTTTCCGACTGGGACGAGGAAAAGGTGCTTGCCGAGCACGACATACAGCTGTGGAGGAACGTCAATGGCGAATTCCGCAACGCGATGTCCGGCTCGGGAGGCAACTTCTCGAATATATGGTCGACAGCTCCTTTCGGCGGATTCGTAGGTTATATGGAGAGCCACGACGAGGAGCGCATCTGCTACGGTGCGACCGCGAGCGCCGATGACGTTAGCTGGGGCATCTGCGGCACCCTCACCGGATGGGGCAGCGACGCTGATATCGCGATGGGCTCCGACGGGCCGTTCTACGTTGCGAAAAACGTAAGCTTCACCGCAACAGACATGTTCAAGATCAGGGGCAATTCCGAGTGGAACGACGCATACAACTGGGGCGCTTCCAGCAAGGGATTCAAGCTGCCTCTCGACAAGGGATACGAGATGACTCTCGGCTCGTCTTCCCAGGATATGGCAGTTCCGGCTGCAGGTTCATACGACATTTATTTCTGCCCTGATGCGGCTACGGTGTGGCTTATGACTCCGGGCAAGAGGCCTGAGGAACCTGAGACCGGGTCCGACGACGACGTTCTTGCGCTTGCAATGCGCAGGGCCGGCGCCTGTGCCGCATTCTTCCTGACGGTTCCAGGGCCGAAGATGATATGGCAGTTCGGCGAAATCGGCTATGACTACTCCATCAACTACAACGACAGGACAGGACGCAAGCCTGTTGTCACTGACAAGTATATGTCGCAGAAGGAGCGCAGGGAACTCTATGACACATATTCAAAGCTGCTCCGATTCCGTCGCGACAATCCTCGTTTCTTTGACCAGGACGCCAAATTCAGCTGGAATCCTTCCGGAACAAAGAAGACCATTCTTTGCAGCGTTGACGGCAAGAGTTTCCACGTGGTCGGCAACTTCGGAAAGCAGGATATCAGCCATACCCTCCCGGCAGGCGACTGGAAAGACTGGCAGAGCGGCGAGACCCCGGAAAGCACGATAAGCCTCAAACCGGGACAATTCAGACTTTTCATTGACTTTTAAATATGATTCGTATGAATATCAAACTATTGGCATTGTTGGCGCTGATTCCGATATGCTCGTGCACAAAGCCCGCACCGGACTCTGACGAAGGTGATGACAACAACGGGAACAACGAACAGGAAGTCATCAAACCGAGCCTGGACAAGTTCTACAAAGGCACTACCATGTATTTCGCGTCCTATATGCAGGACGTGGGCCTCGTATATAGGGAAAACGGAGCGGAAAGCGACCCTTACACCTCCGTAAAGAAGCACGGAGCCAACATCGTAAGACTGCAGCTTGACCAGATCGGATTCGGCAGCTACAACGGGGTCAACATCGACTGGCAGAGCTACGAGCGCGTTCTTGCCGATATGAAAAAGGCAAAGGCGGCTGGGCTGGAGGTGTTTCTGACCCTCAAGCCTGATTATGACATATTCAGCGGATCGACGGTATCGCACAACAACATTCCCGAAAGCTGGAAGGGACAGAGCGACTCCAAGGTGGGAGACCTTCTGTACGAATGGGTTTACGGCACATTGGACAAACTGTACAAGGAAGGTGTGTATCCGGCGGTTGTAGCCGTTGGAAACGAGGTCAATGTCGGCTTTCTCAAACCTTCGGCGAGCAGCAACGACGCATCCCGTACCGGAGCCCTGCTTGCACGGGGCTTTGCGGCTGTGCGCAAATTCTCCTCTGACAATTCCCTTTCCTGCGCAATTGCGCTTCACATCGCAAACCCTGCCAAGGCTGAGTCTTATGTCGGCAGCATAGAAGCGGCGGGCGGAAAGGACTATGACATAATTGCCCTTTCATATTATCCTGGCAAGGACATTGGGCACTCACTCCCGTACAACAGCGTCAAAACCACAGTCGAAGCCCTGAAGAGGCAGTTCGGCAAACCTTCGATGATAGTTGAAACCGCCTATTCCTTCACCACCGGCACGGTGAACGGCAAATGGATGGGAGACTGGTGCGACAATGCCTACAACTACCCTGACTGGGATGACGCTGCCAACAGCGTGAACTACACTCCGGCCAAGCAGCGCGAGTGGCTGCGCAACCTCGCGGAGCAGGTCAAGGCAGGAGGCGGTGTGGGACTTATCACCTGGGGCACGGAATCGCTTCCTGACGAACTTTCAGGCTATGCGGACGGGCACGGGAAGAAGCTTTACACCTATCCTGCAGACTGGGCATACGGCTCGACCTGGGAAAACAATTCATACTGGGATTTCACGGACAGCAACAATCTCCACGAAGGAATCGACTGGATGAAAGACGTTAGCGAATGAGAACGAGACTGTTTGCATCGATACTTGCACTGTTTTGCCTCGCATCCTGCGAGGTGACTCCGATCGAGGTAAAGCCTTCGGAAAAGGATAACAAATACACTGCGGCTGACGGAGTTGCATATCTCTATGACGGAACCGTCCTGCCCGAGATGCATATTGATATCAGCGAAAGCGAGTGGAACCGTCTGCTCAAGGCATTCGACAGGGACAGCAACACCAAGGAGCAGGTCGTCTGCAAGGTCACATACGACAAGGCGGGAGAAATCAGCGTGATAGACTCGGCTACCGTAAGACTCAAGGGAAACACTTCCAGAAGAAGGCCAGAGGGCGGCAACGGACAGATGCACCAGAGCGGTAATACGGACTGGCACCACTGCCATTTCCAGGTCAACTTCCGCAAGCTCATAAAAGACGACGCCCACGAGCTGCACGGAGCCAGAAAGGTGATACTCAAGTGGTTCAAGGACGACCCTTCCTACGTGAGGGAACCGTATTGCTTCGACCTCTTCAGGAGGGCGGGCGTATGGACCGGGGTTCATTCTGCATACTGCAAGCTGTATATCCACGTCGGGAACGACCCTGAAGAGACATACTTCGGCATATACAATATGATAGAGCCCATCGATGACGAATACCTGAAAGTCCGCAAGGAAGAACTTGGAGGCAAGAAGGACGGTTTCCTGTGGAAATGCCGCTACGGAACCAGCCTCAACTCCACCGGAGCCGATTTCGGAGCCGACCTCGACGACGGAAAGGAACATACCTACGAGCTCAAGACCTGCACGGACAGTCTGGATCTGGCTGTAGCCCAGATAAAGGACTTCATACTCAAGCTCAACGGCAAGAGCGACGAAAGCTTCAAACAGTGGATAGCCACGGTCTGTGACGTGGAACTGCTGCTCAAGACCTATGCCGTCAACGTATGCGTGGGAATGTGGGATGACTACTGGAACAATATGAACAACTGGTACCTGTATTTCGACAGCCACGACACTTACCAATACAAGTTTTATTTCATACCTTACGACTATGACAACACCCTCGGCACCAGCGCTTCGTGCGGTGTAATTTCCGACTCTGGAAGGCACGATCCCTTTAATTGGGGAAGCAGTAGCAATCCATTGATTTACAGGATATTGAAAATCCCTGAATATAGAGAGGCCTACCGTCAGGAACTGCTGCGCCTTACCGATCAGGTAAAACCTTATTTCGGGCGTGACGCGAGTGTGGCGCGCATACAGGACTGGCAGTCCTTGATCAGGGAGCACGTAAGCAACGACACCGGCGAGGATATGTCCATAAAGGACGAACCCGCCTCCTGGAGCAATCACAGGGAATACCGTCTGCTTGACAGCAACAACAATTTCTTTACGATACGCAGCGAAAGCATAAAAGGTTATTGCAAATGAAAACCAAGAATCTCATACTTATCTGCCTGGCATTGTTTTCCGCCCTGCAGCTGCAGGCACAGGGAACGACGCGGGTAAGCGAATTGGAAACGTGGCAGTTCCGCAAGGGTTACGACCTGAACGCATGCGAGGGCTGGGAGGAAGTCCGAATTCCTCACGACTGGGCGATTTCGGGGCCTTTCGACCGCGCGAACGACCTGCAGAACGTTGCCGTGGTGCAGAACGGCGAGCAGACCGCAAGCTGGAAAACCGGGCGTTCGGGAGGTCTGCCGTGGATGGGAAAAGGCGCCTACAGGACAGTCATAAGCCTGGACGACACCGAAGGCAGGACATATAGGCTGCTGTTCGACGGGGCGATGAGCGAAGCGCAGGTGCTGGTAAACGGCGAAGAGGCAGGAAGATGGCCTTACGGCTACAATGCCTTCTGCTTTGACATTACCGGACTCGTACACAAGGGAGAAAACGAAATCGCAGTCCTGCTGGAAAACCGGGAGGAGTCTTCACGCTGGTATCCGGGAGCGGGCCTGTACCGCAAAGTGCGCCTGCTGGAAAGCGGAAAGATAAGGGCAGCGGTATGGGGCAGCTGCGTAAGATGCAGTTCAATAAGTAAAGAAAGCGCTGATATAGAAGTCATTACCGAGGTCGAAGGATTAGCCGCGGGAGAAGCGGTAACGCTGCAAACCAGCATATACGGTCCGGACGGGGCACTTGTCGGCAGCGCAGTTGACACGAGGCTGATACAGGAAGGAATTGCTCTCAGCCAGCACATTACGGTAAACGGACCTGAGCTGTGGTCGCCGGACAGCCCGACGCTCTACAAGGCACAAACGAGGATACTCAGCGGAGCTCAGGTACATACGGAATGGGGACACTGGCCAAAGCGTGGCAAGATAAGTTCCAGTCCGGGAAACGTGCAGGAAGACTGCTGCGAGGTGGTATTCGGCATAAGGAAACTTGAACTGAGGCCGGGAAAGGGTATGTTCCTCAACGGAGAGCGTACGATGTTCAAGGGTGTATGCCTGCATCACGACCTGGGGCCTCTCGGAGCTGCCGTCAACCGTTCGGCACTGAGACATAATCTTTCGATGCTCAAGGATATGGGATGCAACGCCATTCGCACGTCACACAATATGCCGGCCGAAGACCTTGTCGAACTATGCGACTCTATGGGCTTTATGCTTATGGTAGAGCCGTTTGACGAGTGGGACGTGCCGAAATGCCGCAACGGATACCACAGGTTTTTCAACGAATGGGCGGAAAAGGATATGGTCAATATGATCAGACACTTCCGCAACAACGCTTCCGTGGTGATGTGGAGCATAGGAAACGAGGTTCCTTCACAGTGGGCGGAAGGAGGAAGGGAGACCGCAATGTTCCTTCAGGACATTTGTCACCGTCTTGACCCTACCAGACCTGTCACCTGCGGAATGGACCAGTTTGACGCCGTAATGAACAACGGGTTTGCCGCCGCTCTGGACGTAGCCGGATTCAACTACAAGACTGACCGTTACCTGCAGGCCTTCCCGCTTCTTCCTCAAGGACTCATTCTCGGGTCCGAGACCGCTTCTACGGTAAGTTCCCGCGGCATATATCATTTCCCTGTCGTGAGCGGGCATGACATTATGCACCCTGACCACCAGAGTTCGTCATACGATATGGAACATTGCCTGTGGAGCAACATCCCTGACTGGGACTTCGCGGCAGACGAGGACTGGCCGTGGATGCTGGGACAGTTTGTCTGGACAGGATTCGACTACCTTGGCGAGCCTTCTCCGTATGACACGGATGCCTGGCCGAACCACTCTTCGGTATTCGGAATAATCGACCTTGCATCCATCCCTAAGGACAGATACTGGCTCTATCGCAGCATCTGGAACAGAGAGTCCCCTACCCTTCACGTGCTTCCGCACTGGACCTGGCCGGGAAGGGAAGGCCAGCAAACCCCCGTATATGTCTATACTTCATATCCTTCCGCGGAACTGTTCATAAACGGCAAGAGCCAGGGCAGACGCAGCAAGGCCGGAAGTGAAGGCCACGGCATCGCTGACGGCGGCACCCTCTGCGCAGAACGATTCCGCCTTATGTGGAACGACGTCAGATATGAAGCCGGAGAGCTCCGTGCAGTAGCCTATGACGAGGAGGGCAATGCAGTGATGGAGAAACGTATATACACTGCCGGCAAGCCTTATGCCCTACAGCTGGAGATTGACCGGGACACGCTGCATCCAGACGGAAAAGACCTATGCTATGCGACCGTGAGCGTTGTTGACCGGAAGGGCAATCCTGTTCCGGTGGACACGAGGGAGGTACGGATAAAGGTTGAAGGCCAGGCATCGTTCGAAGCCGTCGCAAACGGAGATCCGTGCTGTCTGGAAAGCTTCAGGGAGCCTCATATGCATCTGTTCTCCGGCAAACTGACCTGCATAGTCAGAAGCGGTGAATCAGCCGGTCAGGCGACGATAAAGGTCGAGGCCAGAGGCCTTAAGAGTGCAACAGCAACAATAACACTGAAATAATATGCGCAAGACAATTTTTGCTTCCCTGCTGCTCCTTTCCATGGCAGCCGCCTGCAGACCAAACGAAGAATCTGCCCACGACGCCGGCTGGGCCTACAACGCCGTCGTATATGAGATGAATGTCAGACAGTACACCGAGGAGGGCACTTTCGATGCCGCCCGCGAGCACCTGCCAAGGCTCAGGGAGCTGGGCGTGGACATAGTCTGGCTGATGCCTATTCACGAAATCGGCGTAAAGGGCCGCAAGGGAACACTCGGATCTTATTATGCCATAAAGGATTACAAGTCCGTCAATCACGAATTCGGCACGCTTGAGGACTTTGACGAGTTTGTCGCCGAGGCTCACCGCTGCGGACTCAAGCTTATCATCGACTGCGTAGCTAACCATACCTCACCTGACTGCGCCTGGGTGACGGAAAAGCCAGCGGACTGGTATATGCGTGATTCTCTAGGCAATACGCTTGTCGAATACGACTGGACCGACATTGCGAAACTAAACTACGACAATCCTGACGTACGCGATGCCGTGCGCGATGCGATGCGCTTCTGGCTTGACCGCGGCATCGACGGATTCCGTTGCGATATGGCATTCATAGTGCCTCAGGACTTCTGGGCCGAGACCATTCCGGCACTGAGAAGCGAATACGACAGGCCCCTGTATTTCCTTGCGGAGGGCGAGAAGCCTTGGTTGCACGAGGTCGGCTTTGACGCAAGCTACACCTGGGAGTGCCATCACCTGCTCAACGCGATTGCCCAGGGTAAGGCAGGAGCTGCGGAACTGAAGGCTCTGATGGAAAAATACGCGGAAGAATTCCCCGGCGAGGCTTTCCGTCTGATGTTCACGTCCAACCACGACGAGAACAGCTGGTCCGGAAGCGAGTATGAGAGGATGGGAAAGGCCGCGCAGCTGATGGCGGTGCTGACATTCACCCTGCCTCAGAGCCAGCCGCTCATCTACACAGCCCAGGAAACGGGCTACGACCACCGTATCCAATTCTTCGAAAAGGATCCTGTTCCTTGCTGGTGCGAATGCGATGCAAGCCGTTTCTACCGCGATCTGTGTGCCCTGAAGCACGGCCACAGCGCGCTGCAGAGCGGAGAAAAGGGAGGACGCTACGAGTGCGTCGAAGCCTCCTGGGTTGATGAGGACATCTTTGCATTTACCCGCAGCAACGAGGATGAAACCCTTATGATAATTGCCAATTTCTCAAACGATTACAAGAAAATCGGAATGGAAGATGCCTCTGATTGGACTGATGCGATGTCACCGGTCGGTCATTGCTGTATGACCCTTGCTCCGTGGGGCTGGAAGATACTTGTTAAAAATTAGACAACCATATGAATATGCGAAAGATACATTTGATTTTTGCCGCCGCTGCAGTGCTGACGGCCTCCTGTGCAGGTGGGACCGACGTCTCGGGAATAGCAGATGCCGGAAAGGACCAGATCACAAGAGTTGAACCTCCTTGCTGGTGGGCCGGAATGAAGACCGGACTACAGCTGCTTATCCAGGGACCAGATATCTCGGAATACGAGGTCAGCATAGAAGGTCTCAAGGGTGTGAAGGCGACTAAGGTCCACAAAGCCGACAGCCCTAACTATCT
>SFJA01000027.1 GCA_004556005.1 Bacteroidales bacterium
TTCGTTAGGTTTATCTATGTGACCTGAAGTGGGGCTTTGGATACCGCATATCAGTTTGAGTATGGTTGACTTGCCTGCGCCGTTCTTGCCGACCAGGCCGATCTTGTCAGTTTCGCTGATATGGAAATTGATTTTGTCCAGCAGCACGTAGCTGCCGTATGCTACAGTTATATCGTCGAGTGAAATCATTCAAATACCAGTTTGCAGAAACAGTCCGGGCGGTGGAAATCCGGTTTTGGAACGTTTATCGGTGCGTAGGAAACGAAGTGGGGAACGGAAAGATGGTCGCCGCATTTGTAAAAATTACCTTTCATACACCTGCCGTCCAGTTTCTTGATATCGTGAGCGGTCAGACAGCGTACCGGTATGACAACCGAAAGTTCCCAATCGTAACCGCCCTTCCTTTCTTCAAAAGGATTCCCGCCAAGTGTTGCATAGCGCTGGACTGCGCAAAAGGCGCTGTCAGGGAGGAAATTGCGTTTGTTGCGGTCGGGCCCTACGCAGGCGTACATACGGCCTATGCAGTTGAATTCGAAGTTGTAATACAAACCGTCTCCGGGCTCGGGGGAAAGGAAGAATTCGACACAACTGTCCTGCCAGACACTCTCGCGATCAGACGAGCAGTGGGCAAGGACAGCCTGTTCGGAGACCTTGTAGTGGAGCAGGATGGCATCGGAAGTGTGAGCTGCGGCAAAGCGTACATCCGGCTTGTAAGGGTAGGAGTCAGGCCAGTTGATGGCATCCAGAGTATGGTATGGCACCTCAGCCGCGGCAAATGCCCCGGGAACGGAAGCAGCGTCGAAAAGAGTATTGAAAATTCATACAACAGATACATAGGGGCGGCAAGAACCAGCATCGAGAAAGGATCCGATGGAGTTATAAGCGCGGCCAGAACGAGTATGACAACAAAAGCATACTTGCGTCCCTTGCAGAGCAGACTGCGGGTCAGGAGCCCTAGGCGGTTCAGAAGAATCACAACCAATGGAAACTCGAAGACCAGACCTATCAGCAGTACCATCGAGACAAACATGGAGATGTATGATGACAGGCTGATTGTGTTGACCACAGCGTCACTGACCGAATAGTTCACGAAGAAATTCAAGCATACGGGCAGGACAAAACAGTAGCCGAAAGCTGCTCCGAGGTAGAAGAATACAGAGGCCAGCGCAAACACCCATCTTGCCGGACGGGTCTCGGCGGGATAGAGCGCAGGGGATATAAATCGCCATATCTCCCATATCACATAAGGCACAGCCACTATCAGTCCGAGTAAGAGAGCGAGCTTGAGATGGACCATAAATTGAGCTGACAACTCGATGTTTATGAGGTCCAACTTCAAGTTCCACTTCAAGATTTTGTAGAGGAAGAATTCCGGCTTGCAGGGTGCCAGTACAAAAGCAAATATGGCATCCTTGAACAAGAATGCCAATATTGCAGATATGCAGACCGCCACCACCGAGCGGATAATGGTCCCCCTCAGTTCATCGAGATGATCCCAGAAGCTCATCTCCTTGCCGTCGGCAGCAGAACTCACTTTTCGCTTTTTTTGCCGGAATTGTCATCGTCGAGTTTCTTGACCTCGTCATCAATTTCGTTGATGCCTTCCTTGAAACTCTTGACGCCCTTGCCCAGTCCCCTCATCAATTCAGGGATTTTCTTTCCTCCGAAAAGAAGAAGTACAATGACGACAATAATGATCAGTTCGGTTGTTCCGATGAAAAGCGGATAAGTCAACATATTGTAAATCAATTAATCAAGTGCTTTGAGCGATGCTTCGAGAGCTTCGATCCTGGACAGCGCGCTGGCTTCCTTTTCACGTTCGAGGGCAATCACCTTTTCCGGAGCGCGCGATACGAAACCCTGATTGGAAAGTTTTGCCCTCACGCCGGCAAGGAATCGCTGCTGATACTCGAGTTCCGAAAGCAGCTTGGCCTTTTCCTCTTCAGTATTAACAAGGCCTTCAAGAGGAACGTCAACCTTGAGCGTACCTACAATGAAGTTCACGGCCCCGCCACTTACCTCCTGTACAAATTCGGAAATATTTGCAAGTTTTGATACAACAGGAAGAAGTTCAGCGTCAAATTCACCCTGGATGCGTATGCGAAGCGCCTCCTTTGGACTTATCTGCTTTCTTGCCCTCACTCCCCTCACTCCGACAATTATCTGACGGGCGAGTTCGAACTGGTCGAGGAAGCGGGAATCGTATGCAGCAGCCTTTGGAGCGCTTGCATACATAATGGTTTCTCCCTCGCGCGATTCATCCATCGCGTGCCACAGTTCTTCAGTGATGAACGGCATTATAGGGTGGATGAGTCGGAGCAACTTGTCAAAGAATCCCTTGGTGGCCTGATAGGTCGCCTCGTCAATGGACGCACCGTATGCAGGCTTTACAAGTTCCAGGTACCAACTGCAGTAATCATCCCAGAAGAGCTTGTAAATTGCCATCAGGGCATCGCTGATGCGGAACTTGGAGTAATGATCCTCAACGGTTTCGATCGTTTTTGAAAGAAGGTCGTCAAACCACTTCACTGCGAGGCGTGAAGACTCTGACTGCGGAACGGAAGCATCGACATTCCAGCCGGATACAAGCCTCCAGGAGTTCCAGATCTTGCCGCAGAAATTGCGTCCCTGCTCAATCTGTGACTCATCATAAAGTATGTCGTTGCCGGCAGATGAGCACAACAGCATGCCGAGACGCACTGCATCAGCGCCATACTTTTCTATGAGCACAAGCGGATCAGGGCTGTTTCCGAGAGTCTTGCTCATCTTGCGTCCGAGCTTGTCACGCACGATTCCGGTGAAATACACGTTTCTGAAAGGAACGTCGCCCATAAACTCTCCGCCGGCCATAATCATCCTGGCAACCCAGAAGAAAATGATATCCGGAGCCGTAACAAGGTCATTTGTAGGATAATAATAAGCAAGGTCCTTGTTTGGAGTGTGCTCGGGATGACCCGGATATGCAGGGTCAAACACGCTGATTGGCCAGAGCCAGCTTGAGAACCAGGTGTCGAGTACGTCCTCATCCTGACGGAGGTCTTCCGCCTTGATGTCAGGATTGATCGTCCTGGCTGCCTCAAGAGCCTTTTCCGGAGTCTCCTCTACAACCACGCTTCCGTCAGGCAGATAGTAAGCAGGTATGCGCTGGCCCCACCATAGCTGACGGGAGATGCACCAGTCACGGGCATTTTCCATCCAATGACGGTAGGTGTTGATGTATTTGTCCGGGATGAACTTGATCTTGCCTGACTCGACAGCCTCGAGAGCTGACTTTGCAAGGTCCTGCATCTTCAGGAACCACTGTGCGCTGAGCTTAGGCTCGATGACGGCGTTGGTACGCTCGCTGTATCCGACTGGGGAAACGTATTCTTCCACCTTTACAAGGTTTCCGGACTCCCTTAGCATTTCGACTATCTTCTCTCTTGCCACGAATCGGTCCTCGCCCACGAGTATCTGAGCCTTTTCGTTAAGTTTGCCGTGGTCGTCAATAATCTCCATCACAGGCAGATTGTGACGCAGGCCTATTTCGTAGTCGTGAGCATCGTGCGCAGGAGTGACCTTGAGGCATCCCGTACCGAAATCCATCTCCACATAGTCGTCCTCAATAACTGGTATTTCTCTGTTAATGAGCGGAATAAGTACCTTCTTGCCGTGCAGGCGGAAATGCCTTTCATCGTTAGGATTGACGCAGATTGCCGCATCCGCCATAATGGTTTCCGGACGGGTGGTTGCTATCACTAGATAATCGTCGGTAGGATTGCCGTTGCCGTCGGAGATATAATACTTGAGATGATAGAAATGACTCTTCGTGTCACGGTGTATGACCTCGTCATCGGATATTGCGGTCAGAGCTACAGGGTCCCAGTTGACCATTCGCACTCCCCTGTAAATCATACCCTTCTTGTAGAAATGGCAGAAGGTGGCAATAACGGCCTCTGTGAGCTGCGGCTCCATCGTGAAGCGTGTGCGCTCCCAGTCGCAGGACGCGCCGAGCTTGCGGAGCTGCTGAAGTATGATTCCACCGTGCTCCTCCTTCCATTCCCAGGCATATTTCAAAAACTCTTCCCTGGAGATGTCTTCCTTGCTGATTCCCTTATCCTTGAGACGAGCTACGACCTTGCTTTCGGTGGCGATGGAGGCGTGATCCGTGCCGGGAACCCAGCAGGCGTTCTTGCCATCCATCCTCGCCTTGCGTATCAGCACATCGTTCAGCGTGTTGTTGAGAACGTGACCCATATGAAGGATGCCGGTCACGTTAGGTGGCGGGATTACTATAGTGTATGGCTCGCGTTCGTCAGGTTCAGAGTGGAAGCAGCGATGCTCCTCCCACCAGGCATACCATTTGTCCTCCACTTCGGAGGGATTGTAAATCTTGTTCAGTTCCATAGCCTACAAATATAGCAATTTATTCCGAGCACCTTTCAAAAACCTGCACAAAATTCTCGTCATCAACGGCGATCCAGGTCATAGATAAAGACGTCAGGTCACGGATGACGTAGCTATGGGTCCAGAATCCCGAATCGTGGTCGTAATCTCCGCTTATCACGGCACCGAGATCGTCGTAATTCTCCAAGCTGTAACGGCCCGTGACCACTCTCGGAATATCTTCGAAAGAATCGAGGTTCTCGGTAATCCGGAAGGTTCCGTCATCCCTTATAAGTTCCATACGGAGAAAGCTGCCTTCCTTCAGCGCAGCTCCATTCCATTCCTTGAGGGACCAGGTTCCGCTGATATTGTTTTTGTTGACTTCAAGATACTCTATGACCGGCTCCTTCTCCCCGCACGAAACGGCAAGGATGACCAGGGCAGAAACTGAAGCGATGAGTGAAAAGAACTTCTTCATTATTTAGGTATGTTTATTTTCAATTCTATTACAGCATTTCGGGGAGAAACTCCTGTCCCCCTCAATCTCAATTGATATTTTCGGTCGCTATACTCTTCCGAGCCGCTTGGTTTGTAGCTCACGGTGAGTTTCGCCTCCTCGCCCGCTTCAAGCCGGAGCACGGACGGGCTGACACTGATACAATCAGGCAGAAAGGCGCTTTCACAGCTGACGGAAAGAGGAGCGTGTCCGGCATTTACGACCCTGATGCTTTCCACCGATGGAACGCCCCTGCAAAATCCTATGGATGCGCGCCGCAGACGCAGTGACCCGAAACAAACGGGATAATCTGCAGACAGTGGGTCGGAAGCCTCGACTACGACATTCATTTCAAGAACGGCTGCGGGCTTGTCCCCCGATGCGGTATAAACCAGCAGCCTCCGCCTGAACTGTCCGCTATGCCCCAGTGGGTCGTATAGGACCCTGATCTCGGAGGCCTCGCCCGGCTGGACGCAGGTGCTGGCCGGAAAGGCCTTGATACAGCTGCAGTTGCC
Organism: Bacteroidales bacterium; assembly: GCA_004556005.1. Classification (GTDB taxonomy): domain Bacteria; phylum Bacteroidota; class Bacteroidia; order Bacteroidales; family UBA932; genus Cryptobacteroides. The sequence goes on from SFJA01000027.1 coordinate 5,377, forward strand.
AGTGACTGCGGTGATCGTCAAGGGAGAATTCGCAATGTTGACGAAAGGGAAAGAATACTGCTGCACTCCCCCGTCCTCCCGTATCCTTATGCCGTCGAGACGCTCGTATCGGAAGGCAATGCTGCTGGAGTCTGCACTTTTGGCGGGAGATACCGAAACGCGCAGCTGCTCCCGGTCCAGAATCTTGAGCTGGGCGCAGGCAACTCTCGCACCTGAGAGGAGCGAAAGAATCACAATCGGTATGACCTTCAGAGAAGACATGGCAAGAGACCCTTATAGCCAGCCGTTTCCGGCAGCTCCCTTACGGACGGTGATGATGAACTTGTAGGAGTCTTTGCCGCCGCTTATTGACGCCGAGGTCTGACCCTCTTTCAATCCATTGACCACCAGATACTTACCCTCAATGACAGCGCTAGCGACGGTAGAATCTTCGACCTTGACGGTGCATTGCGCGCCATTTTTGAAATACAGTTCCGGCAAGAGCCTTGTACTGCCGTCAACGGCTACATAGACGTTAGGGAAAGTCATTTCCGCCCCTGAGCCTTCTATTGCCTTGAGGAAGGCATAGGCATTGACCTGACCGCTGCCCATGCGCTTCGCATAGGAATGAAGGTCTATGCTGCTGAGATAATTCTGCCCGAGGTCAATTACATATTTGTAATAAAGCTTGGGATTATCAATATCCCAGAACTGCTCTATTGGTGTAGCGGTCTGGTAGAGAAGGTCTATGAGTTCCTGAGCCTTGAAATGCTTCCTGAGTTGCTTTGCATAGGAAATTCCAAGGGCAAGCACGCCGGAAACGTGAGGACAGGCCATGGAGGTACCTTCCATATATCCGTATCCTTCAGAGGCAATCGTGGTCGGAAGCGTCGAGAACACGCAGCCGAGACTGCCGGCAGTTTCACCGGAGCCGTATTCGTAATAATAATCCTGGTCGCCGCCCGGTGCGCTGATTGTAGTTCCGGGACCATAATTGGTATATATGGCAGGAGTAAAGTCTGCAGCTGTTGCAGCTACTGAGACAAAGTCAGGATAGGCGCCCGGATAGCCTGCGGCAGGAGCGGATTCGTTTCCGCCTGCAAAGACGGCAATGCCGCCCTCGATTACGCCTCCGGCAGAGCCTGCGTTATGGATGAAGTAGTCCAAAGCCCTGGACTCCAATGGGTTGTAGTCAATCCACTCTTCATCGGTAGTGTACATCGGCTGCCACTCGTATGCGTTTGCGGCTCCGGAAGTATAGCCCCAGCTGCACTGGAGTATGACGGCACCGTTGTCTGCGGCATATTTGATGGCACGGACTTCGTCAAGCACGGTTCCGGCATAATTGCCCGAGAAAATCTGGCAGGACATTATCCTTACACCCGGGACGCTGCCGTTTCCACCAGCTATAGAGCTGATGCCCAGCCCATTGTTATTGGTGGCTCCTATTACTCCGGCAACGTGGCTGCCGTGTCCTGTATCGTGAATGTTGTCTGTGTTGATAATTGCGGAATTGCGGGCAAAATTGTACCCGTAATAGTCTCCGGCATAGCCGTTTCCGTCATTGTCATCGTGGGAGCGCCATATCTCCCCGTCATTGACCCACATAGCATCCCTGAGGTCTGGATGGGTCACATCCACGCCCTCATCGAGGACAGCTACAACGACAGATGCGTCACCAGTACAAAGATCCCATGCCTTGCGCACATTGACGTCGGCACCGGCTACGAACTTGTCAGGTCCGAGATCTCCGTTGTTGACAAGATGCCACTGCAAAGGCAGATAAGTATCGTCGAAATAGCCCTCCGCTGCAGCACGGCTCAGGTTTTCCGGGCTGAAAGGCAGTGCCTTGGCGTTGTCAGCCCTTTTGATGGTGCGGTTGAGCTGGACAGTGCTGACTTCGCCCAGACGGGAAAGGTCTGCGGCAACCTGTGCAAGGTCCGCATCTTCACTGAAACGAACCAGATACCACAGATGGAGACCTGACTTTTCCGCCCTGTCCTCAGTCCTCGAATCGACAGGAAATACTCTTTCTATGGAGTAGCCGGCAACCAGGTCAAGCACCTCATCCACGCTAGGAATGCCGCTGCACGGAAGGGAGGCCATAGGGCCGCTCTTTGTAAGTCCGGCATTGCGAAGAATCTCTGCCACCTTGTCATCGAATCTGACCAGCAGCTGCCCCGGTACGGCATCGTCGGGAATGACGATACGCGGTGGCTCGGGCAGTTCCGTTTCCGCTTCCTGCCTGCTGCAGGCAATCAGGGCAACACACAGTAACAGTGCAGGCAAATATCTGAGTTTCATATCAATTCTTTGTATTGTTCGGGTTATACTTCTTCTTCGGATACTCCTTGTAGTAGTAGTCAAGGTTTGCAGGAGTATTGGAAAAACCGCAGTTGTTTCCAAACTCATCCTTGCCGTACTGTTCAAATACGAGCAGGTCCGGTATCCAGAGGTCCAGGGACGGATGATACAGCAGCCAGTCAGGCAGGGTACCCGTCAGGTGATTGAGGTTGATGGAGAAGCGTCCGGCCTTAGGAAGCACCTTCGGCAGGCCTATAAGCCTCTGAGGAAGCGTGTCGCAGGCATTGACTTCTTCGGCAGTCCAGCGAGGGAATTGCGGATCATCCTCAAAGTCAGGAAGAGTTCCCTGAAGATAATTCACCGAAAGGACGAGAGTATCCAAGTTCTCCCAGGCAAGGAAACGGCGAGGGAAAGTCCTGTTGCCCTTGTCGTCATAAAGGCATTCGTCAATGAATCCGCCAAGGTCTGTCTTGTTGGTGTTGCTCAAGTCATAAACCACGCTGCGCTGGTTTGCATTGAGTATCAGACTGTGCAGTTTAGGGAAGTTTTCTTTGCTGAGAAGTTCCGGCAGCCTGGTAAAATTGTTTCCGCTGAGGTCGAGGTATTCGAGGTTCTTGAGCTTGGTGAATGATTCAGGAAGTGATACGAGACCGTACGCACTCACCGTAAGACGCTTTAGCTGAGTGAGTTCGCAAATGTGGTTTCCCGGATCGAGGTCTTTGAGGAAGGTATTTGCATTTCCAAAGAAAGATAGATTTTCAGCCGCGGTGAGGTTGCGGACCTGATAAGGCAGACCTTCCTTGGTATCGAAGAGGATAAAGCTTGCAGAACGCACCCTGCCCTTGTTCGGGCCGGATTTCCACACAGTGACTCCGCTCCAGTACTCCATCCTTTCGTTCGTGTCAAACTCTCTCATGCACTTGAGTGCCCTTGCTATTGCGATAAGTGAGAGGGAGTCGCCCTTGATGCCAATCTCGATAGGTTCAGCTGCGTGCTGTCTTACATCGATATTGTCATTGCGGGAAAGTTGCAAGGAAGTGTCCTTTGGACGAAGAAGCACTTCGGCGCTTCTCGGCTCTTCAACGAAGTTGACGTCCCAGTCGAAATGCAGGGTAACGTTGCGTGGACGCAATCCCCTGTCAAGTTCAAGATTGCCGGCCTTGCAGCTGAGCCACGAAGCAGCCTCATCAGGAATGACTATCTCAAATGGAACGTTGGTATTGACCGTTATGTCGAAACTGCGGCTGCCATAGTCGGCATAGCTGTCTATCTCTATTCCGGTTTTTTCTGAAACTATCTGATAATCAAAGCCTGACTGTTTCACAGAGATGTCCTTTCTCTCACCGGAACCTATGAGTTCGATACGGACGATTCCTTCTCGCGCGGTGGCGGACAGTGCAGAATCGACAATGATGCTGCACTCGGTGGAACCGTTTCCGTTGGCTGGAGATACTGTTATCCAGGGTTCCTGGGTTCTTGCAACCCACTGCTGCGGCGATTCCAGGGCAATGGTTTTGGTTCCGCCACAGGCAGGCATTTCTACTGAATATGCATCCAGTTCAAAGCTTATCTCTTCCGGATGCACGCAGGAAAGCGCTCCGAATGTTGCGATGGCGGAATATACTGCAATATTTATGATTCTATGTCCCATATCAATCCAAAGCTATGTATTCGCAGGAACGTATGTCCTGAGTCTTGTCATATATGAGGTAATAAAGTCCGTTGGCGTAAGCGGCGCAGATATCGCTGGCATCGAAAATGATTTCCGGGTTGTCGCTGATATCGAGGAAATAGATGAGAGTGGAGATGGTATCCGTAATCTTTCCGAGATTGTTGGAACCGATGTAGAATCCTCTCAGACCCTTGTGGTTGTAAAGTCCGGTAGGCCACTCTGACAGGCAGCGTTCGCCCGCCGCATTTCTCTGGCCGCGTATTCCAAATACTGTAAGTCCATAACAGTCAAGCGGTTCCCAAGGGAACGAAGAGAAGCGGTTATAAGAAAGGTCTATACCGTAAAGGTATGGAACGTTTACCGCGTTGAACTCGGAAGGAAGGTCGCTGAGATGATTGTAAGACAAGTCGAGAGATTTAATGTATTTGGATGTCTCGCCCGTAAAGGAACCTTCCGGGATAGTCTCGAGAGAGCAGGCCCTGAACGAAAGGTTTGATATTATCGAACCCGACTCCACAAGACAGGCAGGATATACTGTAAGTTCAGGGTTGTTGTTCAGAGTCAGGGTTGAACAGTTAACACCCTTGTAGCCGTTGCCCTGATTCTGGAAACGTGAAATATGGTTGAACGAGAAGTTGACGGAACCCATGATATAAATGCTCTTTGAGTCGAAGATGTCCGGGAATTCCGTAAACTCGTTATATGTCGCAGAGAAAGTCTCGATGTCATCGGTCTTGCAGAACAGTCCGTTCTCATCCACAGGCAGTGAACTGATATGGTTGTGGTCCAGATACAGCTGTACTGGGGCGCTCGAGGCACCGAAAGGAGCGGTAACCACTTGAATGTCATTGTTAGAAAAGTCCATCAGACTCAGTTTCGGCATCTTTCCTATAGCCTCACCGTCAAGTACGGAAAGCTTGTTGATGTTGAAGTAGAGAATCTGCAGAGTCGGGGCCGAAGGACCTTCAGAGAGCATCTTGATTGCCTTGAAGCACTGATCGGCATCCCACTGGGAGTTGTTTCCGAGGTTGAGAAGCACCAGTGCAGGCAGTTCGCCTATGACATCAGGACATTCTGTCATGCGGCTGCAATTGTAAAGTTCAAAGTCGGTAAGGGAAACCAGCCCCTTCATCGACTCCGGAAGAGTCTCAAGTTCGCCGTTTGCGATGTAAAGAGACTCGAGTTTGGTAAGTTTGCCTATTTCATCAGGCAGGGAGCGGAGACCGTTGCACAGTTTGCCATGAACGGTATCCATAGGACGCAACTTATCTGCCCCTGTCCCCTTTTCTATAAGTTCATCTTCCTTATATAAATCATACAGAGCAGTTTCCGGAATCTTCTCATTATGCTCTGCAAGGGCGCGGGCCACAGGCTCGGAGAGCTGAGGAAGCGGGTGAAGAAGGGAGAGATACTCCTTGCTGGCCTTCATTCTCTGCGCGTCGTTTGCAAAATACGTGATGCCCGGATCATATTCTAGCTGGTTGTAGTCATTATGCGTTCCGAGATACAGCTCAACAAGCTCGGAAAGCTCTCCGATTGCCGGAGAAAGGTCACCGCGGAAGCCGAAGTCACTGATATTGATGAGCGCAACCCTTCCGTTTGGATGAAGCTGAACGCCAGGCTGGTCACCCCAGAGGTCAGGATCCTTGTTAAAATCCCAGTTCGCCCCTTTCGGCCAGTCCTCTCCGTGATAATACCAGTTTGGACCGTCAAGCGATTCCCAAACCTCCTTGAGAGCGAAATAATCCTGAAGATATTTATCTGAATATCTAAGGGTTACGGCAACAGAAGCCTCTGTCGTGGCATTATCCGCGATACTGAATCCGGAAGCATCCGCGGCCTGGGCAATCTCGAGCATTTTCTTGTCCTCGTCATAAAGCGTGTAGCTGTCAAAGACATAGTCTCCCGCCTTTATGCTGACAAGAGTGTCACACTCGACCCAGGTCGTGGAATAGCCCTCCGGCTTGGTGCCGCTGTCGTCAAAGCCGCTGACAAATTCTGCCGGCAGCCCCTTGAAAGCGGTCCTCACGCCCGTCACCGCATTTTTGACGGTGAGGTCAACGTATGAAATTTCATCGAAGGTAAATTCTCTAGTTGCAGCCTTGCTTTTAGCTTCAAACGACTTGACTAGGGAGAACCTCACCCAGCCTCTCGCGACTACGTCAACCGTTATGTCGTGGGAGACAAGGCCTCCGCCGGTAACCGAAAATTCCCCGGCAGAGTTACCCTTGTACAACTCATTGTCCAACTTGTCGTACAAGGTGAATGACAGCACCTTGTACTCACCTGCAAGAAGCTTCAGCTTGTCGCTCCTGAGGCCAAATTCGGCCGCCTGCGCGCCCGATGCGGAGAGGGTAAGAGTCTGGCTGAGACTGACATCCCCGTACTGGAGCACGACAAGAATTTTTCCGGCATCGCCCAGATAATCGAGTTCCGGAACGACGGCCTTGGAATATGACGCTTCCTTGTAAAGCTTGAACTGCACATATCCGTACTCCTGTCCGACATATTCAGGGTCGGCCTTGCAGGAGTTCAGGCACAGAGCCGAAACAAGGCAGAGTGCGGATATGACAGAGAATCTGATGAACTTCATTGATAAATGATTCCTAAAAAATTATTTCAACTCGAGAGTACAGATGAGCACGTATTTGAACATACCCATATTGTCCTTCCATACAAAATAGTCGGTCTTTCCGGCTTCTGACATAAATACGAGCATCTGAGTAGAAGACATCATCTCGAATCCAAGCCAGTAATCAGCTGAAGGACCGCCCTTTGCATCGTCCCAATTGTTCCAGGCAGCCTCACCGGACGGGATACCCGGAGTTTCAATCATTGCCATTGACGGATTGGCGGCAGTGTACTTGAGCTCGTAGATGTTCCTCTCGTCTATACCGTAGAATTCGCCCTTGATAGCGGAAAGCATCGAGCCGGTGTACTGGCTCAGGGTCGCGCCGGATACGTAGTCCGGATATGCAAAGCGGAAAGGTGCGGTTGCGCCGGCAGCGGATGGGTCAAATTCGAGATAAACGACAGCGAAGTTGACTTTGTTGGCATCCTTGAGTATGAGTATGGCGGCAGAGTATTCGCTGACGCTCTCGCCTACCCAAACCATAATGTCGTTGGCAGTCCAGGCCTCGGCCTCGAAGGAGCCGTCGGTTATCTGGCCGAACGGAGGGAAGCCGCTGCGGAGAAGGACGTTGGAGAACGGAAGCTCGGAGTGGAGAGTGAGCTTGTAGTCTGAAGTGGTGACCTTGTAAACCTTGTCGGTAGAGTACTCGGCACTGAGGGCCTGGTAGATTTCGGAGCTTGCATCGAGGGTCTCGACGGAAGCGTTGTTTGAAGTCACGGATATGATTCCCTGCTCGCCGCCGCCCTGTGAGCTGCCGTCATATAAGCAGTCGAGGACTGCGAGGATCGCGTCCTTGTCATCATAAAATACTATGAATGACTCTGTTGCCTCGGCATACATATTCTTGAACTTGTCAGGCTCCATATAAACCTTGCCCTTCTTGTTCATTGCGAACGGATTGAAAGTGAGCCAGAAGTTTGCCTCATCCTTTACGATGGCAACGTCATAGTCGTAAATTTCGTACCTTGCAAATGCCTTGTCGAACTGGAGGGCGGCCTCCGAGAACTTGTCGGTATAGGTAAGCGTAAATACCTGTGAGGTTTCAAACTCGTTGAAGAGCCAGGACTCGGTCTGTCTTGCGAGCGTTGCCATGTAAGGTTCTTCGTCAGCAGAGAAACTGATATAGTCAGGCTCAACGCCACCCTGCTCGAGACGACCGATGCAGTATGGAGCGTATGCCGCTTTGAATGCACATTCGGAGCTGTTCTCGTCGCAGATTGCATCAGCCGCAACGTCAGCAAGTTCCACAGGGAAGAGGAAGATGTCTGCACATCGCGGAGCACCCTCGTTGGCATCAACGGTTATTTCGATTGTTGCGTCGGCAATGAGGTCGCTTTCGTTCTTGTAAGTTACAGATGCCTTTACCCAACTTGCATACTCGAGAGCGTGCCAGCCTTCAGAAGTAAACTCGAGAGCCCTTACGACAAAGCCGCGGGTACCGACTGCATAATGGATGGAAGGAGTGTCACCGAATGAACCTGAAGGCATCTTGAGCTGACCTTCCTTGTTGAAGATAAGAGAGGAGTTGCTCTCCTGCTCAACATAAGAGCCTATTGCAGGGAAAGTTACGGCAATATTCCTTGAATATTCCTCGTCAGCGGCGTCAAAGAATACAAGACTGCCCTCCTTGCCGGAAATGAAGCTGTTGTCAAGGCGTGACGGGTCGGCAGAAAGCTTGACTACGTTTTTTCCGGCAGCGCCCGTAGCCGGCTCGGAGGCTACCCAGTCCGGAAGTGAAACCACCCAGTCGATATTGGAGACGACGGCCGCATAGGTATAGAACTGACTTCCGTCGCGTACGAGAGCCAGTGATTCGGCCGGAGTTGTGTCGAGCACATACTCTCCGTTGTCATCCTTTACGAAGCCTCCGTCGTAGAGAACCGGATATACGTTAAACTCTCTTCCAAGTCCCTTGCGTGTTATTTCGGCAATGACGGCGCTTTTGCCTGACATAGAAAGTGTCAGCGTGCAAACGCGGTCAATCTCTATTTCCTCATCGGCAGCAAAAACCACCTTGACAGTCTGGACGCCCTTGCTGCCCTTGACCTTTTCAGCCTTGATACCGGCGTCGTCAATCCAGAAATAGGTCATAAGACCTTCTCCGCTTGCAGAGACCTCCCAATCGAGATTTGCATCGAAGGAAATCTCCTTGGACTCACCTGCATTGAGTGTTTCCCTGACTACAGCAGTCGGAAACACCGGCTCTTCTACAACCGGATTCTTTTCCTGACAGGAGACGGCGAGGAGACCGAGTCCGGCAAGAAGCGTCAGAGTTTTGTTGAAATTAATGTTAGTACTGAACATTGTAGTTATAATTAGTGAGTTATTCTATCGGCATTCCCTGATTCCGGAGACTCTCCATTTCCTCGTCGCTTATCCACTCGAGCACGTTGTAGAAATGGCCTACGGTACCCACAGTCTCGGAAAGATCCTTGACATACATTTCCATCCATACGAAGAGATATGAGCCGCAGGAGTAGAAGTATGACGGCGACATAGCGCTGGTTCTCACGCGAATTCGGTTGTCACCGTGCACCGTTCCGAAGAATGATGCCTCGTCGCTGGCCGTCTGACCTTCCTCGAGGGTAACAAGCGGATTGAGCGGGTCTTCAGGATGGAAAGTCAAAGTAACGTCATAACCCTGCTTGAAGAGATTGCGGCATATGATGGTATTTGGCTTGTTAGGATATACCTCGGTCCTTACAAGTCTCTGATATCCTCCGGTAATTGAGAAAGACTGGAGGAAGGTCGAAGAGAAAACGCACCAGCCTGTAAACTGGTTGATGTCGAAAGGACAGCATTTCACAAGCTCGACCCTTGTCCTGCGACCGTAGATCCCAAATTCCTTTTCGTCAGGGATTATGAGTTCAAGCGTAATCGAGAGATTCTTGCCTGCATCAAGATGGTCGTAAAGGCCTTTGACGTGCAAGTCCGCCCTGTTGCTTCCGGCAGGAATGACAAGGGTATTGGACTCGACCGTGTAATGCAGGCTTTCGACTGCAGTGCTTTCTGAGTCAATGATTTCCACACCTACGACACGGTCGTGGTCACACACGGTCGTAGCCACGACAGGGACATTGATATAGGACCCGTCGTTGAGAACGGCGTATGCCTTTGCCGTATCTGCAAACATTATGTATTCCGCATCGGAATAGTATCCGTCACGCTCTCCGCAGGAAGCAAGGAGCAGGGACAGAATTGCCAATGCCGATGCTGCAACTGAAGCCTTATGCAATATCTTTTCCATATCTTATCTGTTGCTTTCGTTAGGAAGAATTCCGGAGCCAGGTGCTTCGATTTCGTTTCGTGGAATAGGCCATACGAAGAGAGGGTCGGAGGAAGATACCTTCAGCGAACTGCCCTCAGGCTGGCAGGAAGTCTGCGGGGTACGCTCAAATCCCCTGTTCCAGCGCTTCAGGTCATTGAGCCTGAATCCTTCCATAAAGAGTTCCCTCACCCTTTCGGCAGAGATGAAATCAAGCCAGTTTTCCTCATTGACGCTTGCGACTCCCCCGCTGGTGTAACGGCTCTGTCTCAATGTCGTAAGGTCGGCACTTGCCTTTGAGTACTGACCCTTGCGACAATATGCCTCAGCCCTTATGAGGTATTGTTCCGCAAGCCTGAGTATCTTTGGCATATTGACGTGGAATATGTTCTGCTGGAGCAATGACGAGTTACCGTAATACTTGACCAGCAGAGGCCACTTGAGAGCGTGACTGTAACCTGTCTGAAGCTCAGCGAAATAGGCGTTGTAGCGTCCGTCGGAAGAATCGTAGCTGTTTATCACGGAGGCCGCCGGGACAAAGTCAGGATAGTAATAGGTATAGTCCCTGTTGAAATTCAGGAACACCGAACCCTGCGCTGAACCATATGAAGTGGAAGTGTAGCCGAGCTTCATTATGATTTCGTATGAAGCATCCCCTGTCCACATAAAGTCAAGCATAGTCTGAGTGGAACTGTACTTTGTCTTTACCGATGCAAGGGTAAATATGCCTGAATCGATTACAAAGGACGACTCTTCGATTGCCTTGTCCCAATCCTGCATGTTAAGCGCAACCCTTGCACGCAGGGCGTGAGCGGCAGCATTGTTGAAATATACGGCATTGTAGGTGCTGTACTCCTCGTCAAGCAGGGATACCGCTGCATCGAGTTCCGAAATGATAAACTCATAAGAATCTTTCAGACTGGCTCTTACAGCAGGTTCTTCTTCATAGTACTTTGTCCTCAGGACAACTCCGAGTTCGTTTGCCGCGGTAGCCGGGTCATAAGCCTTGCAGAAACATTTTACAAGTTCGCTGTAGCATAGAGCCCTCGCGCAATGAACCTCACCGGTGAGGGCATCAAGGGAAGCGATCTGATCATCGTCAATGAGTGACGCCTTGAGCGCCTCTACCTTGTCAAGATAGTAATTGCAGCAGCCGATCACGCTATAAAGTCCGGCATATACAGAACCCACTTCGGAATTGGTCGACAGGATGTCCCACTGCCAAATGTTTCCGTATGTATTGGAATTGCCCTGAACGGCATACACGAGATCTGCCTGAATGTCAGGACAAAGCACGAGATATCCACTATAGAGGGCTCCGCTCATAAGCCCGGTATATATGCCATTGACCGTTTCCTCCGCATCGGTAAGGGTCTGCATTCCGTCATCCGTATGGACATAGTCTCCCGGAATCTTTTCCAGACAGGAAACGGCTCCGAAAAGAAGAGGAAGTGTAAATAACAGATTATATATCTTTTTCTTCATCACAATCACGCTTTAGAATTTCAACTCAAGACCAAGGGTGTACTGGCGTGCCATCGGGTACTGGGCAGAGTAGATATTGCTTGCACCTTCTGGGTCAAGACCACTGAACTTGGTGAATGTCAACAGATTCTGTCCTTGTATATAGAGTCTGAAATGACTGAAGTCGTATGCAAGCATAAGGTTCTTCAGCCTCAGGAACGAAGCATCCTCAAGCAGACGGCTGTCAAATTCGGTATAGATTCCGTGTCTCGGGATATCAGTGACGTCTCCCGGTTCCTTCCATCGTTCAAGCAGTCTTGACGACTGGTTATAAGTCGCAAAACGGCCGTTAGACTCGTCGAAATACCTGTCGTTGTTGATCATCCATCTATCCGCAACCCAGCTGAACTGAGCCGAAAGCGAAAGCCTGCGATATCGCAGGGCCGTACCGAATCCGCCCTGCCAAGGCGCATAGAAGCTCTTGCCGGTCATCACCTTGTCCTCCGCGCGGAACTCGTTCGTCAACTCGCCGTCCTTGTCATACCAGAGCGCGTCACCGTTGGCAGGATTCACGCCGGCAAAGCGGTTAAGGTAGAATTCTCCCAGAGGGTGTCCTACCACCAGCTTGGTGTTGGTGTTGGCCCGCTCATACTCGGTCACGCCGTTGTAAAGCTCGGTAATCTTGTTGCGGTTGTAGCCGGCATTGAAGTTAAGATTCCAGGAAAAGTCCTTGAGCTCAATGAGATAAGCATTGACATTGAGTTCAACTCCCCTGTTGACCATGGCGCCGACATTGTCCCATTTGTAGCCAAATCCGTTCGAAGCTGCGTAGGAAAGCGGAACTGACATCAGCATATCGCTTGTCCTTTTGTTGTACAGCTCAAAATCGACGTTAATCCTGCTGAACAAGCCGAGATGAAGTGCGAGGTTGGTAGTCCAGGCGTTTTCCCAGCTAAGGTTCTCATTACCCGGCTGTATTGGTGCCACGGCGCTGTCTCCCAGATAGTTGCCCGTACTTCCAATGAGAGGAAGATGCTCGTAGTTAGGGATGGACGAGTTGCCGGAAGTGCCGGAACTGAACGCAAGTTGTGCGGTACTCAGCACATCCCTGAGGCCTGCCGCCCACTCTTCATTGCGTATGTTCCACATAAATCCGACGGCACCGAATGTACCCCACCTGTTGTTCTTTCCAAAACGAGATGAACCGTCGCTGCGAAGAGAAAGTTCAGCATAATAGCGGTCGGAGTAACTGTATTCCGCCCTCCCGAAGAAGGACATTCTGCTGTAGTCGGCATCCGCAAAGCTGGACCAGGAAGTCACCCTGGTGGCAAAGGATATGTCGGTCAGCAGGTCATTGGTCTGTCCGCGGCCGGTCACGCTGAATCCTTCGGTATGATAGGTCTCACCCTCCTGTCCGAGCAGGAAGTTAAATTCGTGACTGTCACCTATGTTGAAACGGTAGTTTATTGTATTGGAAATCTGCAGGTTATGGGTATCGCTGCTGCTTCGGGCGGCGCTTCCCTCCCCAAGATTAGGAGCATAGCTCGGGTACGACTGGCTAAATCCGGTCGTATGTGAAAAATCCATGGATGCCTGTGAGCGCAATGTAAGGTTGGAAATCGGTTTCCATTCCACGAAACCTACGCTCAGGGCCTTGTATTTCTTGTATTTGAGAGGATTGTTCTCGAGCCATTCCAGAGGATTCTGGCCCTGACCCTTCCAGCTGCCGTCGTTGATCGAAGCAAGACTGCCGTCTGACTTGAATGGATTCCAGTAAGGTAGCATGAAACGAGCTGCTGAAATAGGTGTCACAAGGGTATAGGATCCTTCGTCGGCCTGCTGAATGTTCTGAAAATTGAAATTGGTATTGATTCCTACGCTGAGTTTCTTGGTGAGTTTCTGCTCAAAATTATACCTGAGTGAGAAACGCTCGAAGGACGAACCGGGTGCGATACCGTCCTGATTATAGTAGCCTCCCGAGATGAAGTAATTGGTTTTGTCCGAAGCACCGGCTACCGAAATTTCGTGACTCTGAAGCATTGCCCTATCATTGAACACCGCATCGAGCCAGTTCACGTCGGTTTTGGACAGATAATCATAGTTCTGACCGTCGCTAAGACCGATTTCCTTTTCGTACTGGATGCGCTGGGCAGTATTCATCAGGTCCCAATTTCCGTAGGCTATGCTTGACACACCCATCTGGCCCTTGTAGCTCACGCTTGGCTTATCCTCACGGCCGCGCCTGGTAGTGATGACAATCACACCGTTGGCTGCACGGGCTCCATAAATGGAAGTGGAAGAGGCATCCTTGAGTACGGACATACTTTCTATATCCGACGGATTGATGGTGTTGAAGTCCGATGCTGAAATGGCCACGCCATCAACTATATATAGAGGTGCCGTACCTGAATTGATGGAGTTCACGCCTCGGATTACCATTGTTGCGCTGGCGCTTGGCTCACCGGTGGAAGAAAGTACCGTAAGTCCTGCAACCTGGCCCTGAAGCGCCTGATCGAATGCCGGGGTCGGCGTATCCTTTAGCTTGTCAGCCTTGACGGTTGCCACGGAACCGGCCACGGTTCCCTTTTTGCGTACTCCGTACGCTATGACAACGGCATCCTCGATCTTGAGCGATTCGGTCTTGAGGACGACGTCAAGTATGGCGGGTCCGTCTTCTGTTATCATAACCCGCTTTTCCTCAAAGCCTATGCAGGAAAAGAGCAACTCGGTTCCTGCAGGCACTTCAATTTCGTAATCCCCGTCCAACGAGGTCAGGACTCCGTTTCCCGGACCTGCCATTACGGCAACACCAATCAGCGGGAGTCCGTCATCCTGAGAGGTCACGACGCCCTTTACCTTAACAAGATTCTGGGCGTATGCAGAAAAGCCTGCGGCTGACATCAGGACAGACAATGCAAGTAGTAGAATGTACTTTCTCATATCAAGTATAAATCATGCAAAGATACTCCTAAATTCGGACATAACGAAATATTATGAGGGTAGAATAGACTTTGAAAGCCGGATTATACGCAAAGAGTATTTTAAGCGTAGTTCGATGTAAACGATTCTCTGAATAGAAAAAGGGATGACCGGCAGTCAAAAGACTTTTACCGGTCACCCCTGAGATTTCAGTTGCCCCAAATCTCCCTAATGCGGTTTATTTTGCATATACCAAGGCCTTGTCAACCCAGAGGAGCTTGTCATTGCGCACATTGTCGACAGAAATCTTTACAGTGTGCTTGCCTGGAGCAAGTTCATATTTGTGGAAGATATGGTCCTGATACTGATAAGAATCCTCACCGGCAATCTCTGTATATTCCTTTCCGTCGAGAACGATCCTTACGTTTGCCTCATACTTGCTATCCTTCTGCCTGTTGCGCAGACGGCCCTTGACTATGACAGCGTTGCCTTCGAAAGTAAATTCAGCACACGCGCCATCCTTGAGATGCTTGTCGATGCCGATGGTCTCCTTGTATGAGTATCCAGGGAAACTCTGCTCGAAACGTACTGCCTTAGGCTTCTGAACCTTGATGACAACATCATCCTTACCTACCTTTCCTCCATTGCGCTTGATAACTTCAAGTGCCTGGTTATAAGACAACTCATAGGTCTGATTGAGTGAAAGGTCAACACAAGAGAAAGGTCTGTCCTCCACTAAGTGGCAAGCGGCAAGATACTCCTGCGGAATATTGCTGTAACCTATCATTGTGCTGAGGATACCGATTGCTGATGCAGGGTTGCAGTCTGAATCCTGTCCGCAACGGGTGGAGATATCCATTGTCTTGAAATAGTCACCCTCACCAAAGAGAAGACCGATGGCAATGTATGCACCGTTGATGACGGCATCGATGCGGAATTCGCTACCCGGCTCATCAGGACAGTCAACCTCATCGGTATATTTCTCCTGGCACTTTGCCCAGCAGGCTTTCCAGTCTGAAGGATTCTCTTCATACCAGCGGATGACGTCAGCTATGCAGCGGTAGTAGCGGCTCTGCTCCGGAAGTGTCTTGAGCGCTTCCTTAACGATGGTATGGATATCATCATACTGGAATGCAAGTGCATACATTGCAGCAACATACACGCCTCCGTACCAGCCGTCTCCATAGTTCATGATATGACCGATGTCATCACAGTAGAATGCTGCGGCATTAGGCATTGCAGGAGCCATGAGTCCGGCATAGTCAGCTTCAATCTGGAAGTCGATGTCATCGGCGTGAGGGTTGTTCTCCCAATAACCGATGTCACGGCCCTTCAGTCCGCGGAAAATGTTTACCCTCGCCTGGAGATTTGCGTGCCAGAGCGGATATGGAGTATAGGCAAAGGCCTGCGCAAAATCATCGATATTGGCATCGAGTCCCTTTTCTGCAAATACCTTCACGAAGGTAAGATCCATATAAACGTCATCATAGAGACCTGGACCATGGTCGAAATAATGCTTGATGCGGCCTTCGTTCCAAATGATTTCTTGGCCATCCGGAATCATCTCGCCTTTCCATTTGAACTCGGTAGGTCCGCCATATGTACAGCCTATGGTCTGGCCTGCCCAACCTCCCTTGACCTTGTCAAGAAGAGTCTCCTTTGACATCTTGATCTTTGCGGCATCAAGATTTGCGGCCGATCCCAAAATCGCCACAGCCA
Organism: Bacteroidales bacterium; assembly: GCA_004556005.1. Classification (GTDB taxonomy): domain Bacteria; phylum Bacteroidota; class Bacteroidia; order Bacteroidales; family UBA932; genus Cryptobacteroides. Next base: position 21,331 of record SFJA01000027.1, read on the forward strand.
AAGCTAACAAAATCTGTAACTTCTTCATAAGCATTTAAATATTAATAATTTGCAAAAAATTCATAATTCCCTGAACCAAGTTCAAAACTATCGGAAACCATAGACCCGCATTTGGCCTTGAAAGGAAGTCGTACAATGGCCTCCACTCCGGCAGGCACAGAAAGCTGCATACGGAAAGCACCGTCCTTCCTTTCCCATCGGTTGCTGACAGGCCCGCAAGGTGACTTGTAAGTCACGGCAACATGCTCCAGCCCCTCAGGCATCAGAGGAGCCACCTCAATCCTGCGGAATCCCGGTTCAGCGGGTCTTATACCGCCCAGATATTCGTACATCCAGATTATGAGGTCTCCGAGAAGCATCACGTGATTGCGCGAATTCATAGCCGGGTCGGCAGTGTCACCGTTCCAGAGTTCCCATATCGTAGTCGCGCCTCTGCTGACCATATATCCCCAGGACGGATATGTATCCGAAGAGGCTATAGAGTATGCAAGATCGGCATAAGCGTTTTCTGACAGTGCCCTCATAAGATGTTGTATGCCAAGCACGCCGCAACTAACGTGTCCACCCCATCGGTTCATGGTGCACGAGGCAATGTTGTCAGCGAGTTTCTGCCTGTACGCGTCCGGAACAAGACCCAGCCCCAGAGCAAGCAGACCTGAAGTCACCGAACCGTTGTCATAAATACAGTTCGATTCATCGAAATACTTATCATTAAACGCCTTACGCAGATTCCTGGCATCCCTTTCATACAGTTCCGCATCCTGATCATAACCGAGCAGCCGTGCAAAAGAGGCCAACTTCAGAAGCTGGTCATAAAAGACGGTGGAGGCGAGAACAGGCTTGGACGTCTTGCGTGAAGCATCCTTGGAGTGGATGAAACTGATATCCTCCGGAGGAAGACACCAGTCACCGAAATTGTCATTGACCATCACGGAATCGACCATACCGATTGCCTTTGTGCGTTCGACCCAGCGCTTCATCGCGTCGTATCTTTCAGCTACAACCCTCTCGTTGCCATAATGCCTGTAGAGCATATCAACGGTATTTATAAAGGCAGAAGGCCATGTCACGTCGTGCTCATAAAACGCATAATACCTCGGTGCCACGGCGGGCATATCCCCTTCAGAGTTCATCGCTTCCTGCATATCTCTCGCCCATTTCTCATAAAGAGCTTGATTATCAAAGATATAAGCCTCTCCATAACAACCGGTGGCACGGTCACCCAGCCACGGCATACGCTCATCGCGCTGAGGACAGTCCGTAGGCATACCCCTGTAATTGCCCCTGATACCCCAAAAAGCATTGCGATGAAGCGCATTGAGTATGGTATCAGAGCATTCGAAACTGCCGGTGGTCCGCATCAGGTCATAGATGACCTCGCCACTGAACGATTCTGGTCCGGGAAGATAATCCAGACCTGATATTTCCACAAATCTGAAACCATGGTAAACAAACTCCGGAGCCCATTCGAACATTCCATCGGATGCAGGAACGTAACTGTCCCTCACGACGGACGAACGCAGATTCTCTACATAAAGGTCATCATCACCTTCAAGAACCTCAGAGAATCGAAACACCAGCGTATCGGACTTGTGACCGCGCAGCCTGTACCGCATCCGGCCAACCATATTCTGGCCCATATCGACAATAACCCTTCCGTCATGACATTGCTTGACTGACAGGGGTTTCAAGGTATCCTGAACCCTGATGGTAGGACATGTCTGCTGCCGCAGAACGCCCTTCGGAGAAGGCAGCACGTCGGCAGGCTTCCATCTCTCATCCTCAACGAAGTCCGGGCTTGTCCAGTTTCCGAACGAAAGGCGTTCATCATAATCTTCGCCGTCATATTCGTTGTTTCTCGTGACCGGTCCCCTGTCGCTGGCATGCCAGTCGGGACCGCTGCAAATCACCTCCTGTCTGCCATCGTCATATTTCAGATGCAATTCACAGAACAGTACAGGCGTCCCGAAAACCGGATGCATCCTGCGCGTAGGACTGCGCATACCCGTATAGCGGCCGTTGCCGAGTTCCGCCGCAATGCAGTTATTGCCCTTGCGGAGCATCTCAGTAACGTCAAAACTCAGGTAATAAACCGTGGAATCATACCAGGAAGGTGCGGGGCCCAACACGTCCTCGCTCAGCCGACGGCCGTTAATATGGCAGTTGCTGTTGCCGAGACCGCTCACGTGCAATATGGCAGAAGAGGGTTTGCTTTCAAGGAAGAATTCGTTCC
>SFJA01000097.1 GCA_004556005.1 Bacteroidales bacterium
CTATGATGTGAACCTTAACGAAAATACGGGTGTTTACGAGCACGGTGGACGTTATATAGGCTACAAGGTCGGTGACAACGTCAAGACCAACGTAGTTGCAGATGCTTCACACTATGAGATGGGCTCAGCCACCCCTGACTGGATCGGCGGTCTTACCATCAACCTCCGCTGGAAGGACTTTGACCTCAGCCTGGTTTCTGCATACCAGTTCGGTGGCAAATTCTTCTCTATGGAGTACTCACAGCATCTGTACAGGAGCTCAACCTTCGGAGGAACCGCGATGCCTATCTCCAAGACAGTCATCGGCAACACCTGGACCACTGAGCAGACCGACGCATACTTCCCTATGCAGTGGTTCCCAAGTTCAGGCGCAAGTTCATTCTATCTTGACGGATCGCTCCTTCCGGGAAGCCACAACTACACAGATATGAGCCTCTTCGACGCTACCTACTTCCGTCTTAAGAACATTACTCTCGGATATACCCTTCCTAAGAAACTTACCAAGAAGATCAACATCAGCGGTCTGCGCGTCTTCGCTTCTGCTGACAACCTGCTGCTCTTCTCTGCAGAAAAGGGTATCGATCCTACCCTGTCCATCATCGGAGGAAAGGAGGTTGACACTTACCTCTATCCACAGATGCAGACAGTTACTTTCGGTGTAAACCTTGACTTCTAAAAATGAGATTAGCAATGAAAACATATAGGACAATCACAGCAGCACTCCTGCTTGCCGTCAGTCTTTCATCCTGCGAGTCATTGCTCGATGTAAGCAATCCGAACTACTTTACGGACGACCAGATGGCCGAGTTTATGTCAGGTAGCGCTGAAGCAGAGCAGCAGGTTCTTACCGGACTTGTCGGTACGCTGCCAAGCTATATAAACATCTACAACGCTTCAATGAACGGCGGCTACTCGAATCTCTATGCATACGAGAGCAATTTCGAATTCCGCCGCTTCATTCAGTCCGGTGATGTCGTAGAGGGCAGCCAGCTCAACCAGGGCACCTACAGCAAATGGTATCAGAATCTTCCAAGCAACACATACTGGAGAACCGACCAGCCTGTAGAAAATTACGGATACTATCTTGGACCTGTATTCAAGGTAGGTCCTGCGCAGAAGGCGCTCGACTTCCTTACCGAGGACAAGATGGAGAAATATCCTTCTATGCGCGCCAGCCGTGCACAGGCGCTTACCCTCAAGGCCGTTGCCTATATGCTTCTTATGGAGCGTTACACCGACCTCAAGGACGTGACCTCTACCACGAAGCAGGGATGGCCAATCTACAACAAATTTGACTACAATGCACCTCAGGAGCCGCTTTCAGTAGCCGACACCTGGGCCTGGGTCAACGAGACCTTTGCCGAGGCCGTGGAACTCTTCCATACTTCCACTTACGGCGACAAGGGTTACACTATCGGTTCCGATGTCAATTCAATCTACGATATCGACTGTGCAGTAGCCCAGTACTACCGTGCACGAGCCGCCCTTGACAGCAAGGAGTGGGACACCGTCATCGAGGCAGCAACTGACCTTCTTAACCATATGCCTGACTTTATCAAGGCAGAGGATTACGGTATGAACCAGGAACTCCTCCCTCTTGTAAACCAGCGTGGCGGCGTTTCTGAAAGCCTTCCTAACGGAACCTACTGGAGCGGTATTGACTTCAACGCTGCTCAGAACGCATTCTACAACCTTGACAAGAATCCTGAGGCAATCTTCGGCGGCGCACGCGGTTCATCCAGCATTTTCTGGTCAAACTGCGCTCTCAATGTCCTCAAGAACACTCCTTCCGGATATTATCAGGTTGACAAGGGCATCTACGACGCTCTTTCCGACAACGACTGCCGCAAGGCCTGCATACTTGCAGCCGACTTTGACGGATACAGGGTTTACTCAAATAACGGTGCCGATACCACCTGGTTCGCTTACACCATGCCTAAGTACACTTCTCTCAAATGGGCTGCTTCATCTGCCATCGGTTACAAGAACCATACAAATGACGCAAACACTTCCGACAACGTCTATCTCCGTTCTTCAGCGGTATGGCTGATGCTTGCAGAGGCCTATGCGCAGAAGGGTGACAACGCCAAGGCCGAGGAAACACTCAACAAACTGCTTGCTGCACGTACTGTAAAGGGTGCTCCGGCAATGACTTGCTCAAACACTATGACAGGCAAGAACACTATGGAGAAAGTCAAGCTGCAGTGGCGTATCGAGATGTGGGGCGAAGGCGACTGGGCATTCTACAACCAGAAGAGATGGGGCGCGCTGAACCAGAGAGGTGACAATCACTGGAGCAAGACCCAGATTCCTGCCGAAGGATTAACCTGGGAAATACCTCAGACTGAGCGTCAGGGTAACCCTTACTGGAAATAACAGTTCACAAAAACTTAGCGAAAATGAAAAAAGTATTATCATACGCACTTGCTCTCGTGGCACTTTCCGCCATCGCATCCTGCACCAAGGAGATGGAGGAGTCGGTTCCCGAAAACTCCACTCTGCGTCCTCTGACCGTCGAGGCTACAATTCCTTCGGTCAGTGGTGAGGGAATGAAGACTGCCTTCAGCGAGAAGGATATGCTCACCATCCGCTTTGCCGATGCCGACAATCAGTTCGTAGGTGCTCCTCAGTACCTGAAAGTAGAAAGCGTAAGCGGCAAGACCGCAGTGTTCTCATCCAAGAAGGTCGCCATACGTGACGATGCCGCTTCTCTTGTAATCTATCTTGACAACAAGGAAACCAACAAAGTCAATTACGGTTCAGTGGAAACCTGGTGCCACCTCGGCTCCCAGAAAGGTACACTCGAGGATGCCGTAGCTCATCAGGTTATTCTTGCAAAGGTTCCTGCCTCTTCCATCTCTTCAGACAAAGTAAGCGTGGACCTTGCATACAAGACCGCAATCGTAAAGATCGAGGTTTCGTTCCCTGCCGATACCGAACTTAGCGACAAGGATGGAAACGTCATCGTTCCTACCTTCACCCTCAGCTCCGCAAGCCAGTTCAACGACATCCATCTCGATCTCGACGAGCCTACCGCAAAGAGTTCAAAGGGCAATCTTGTTGTTCCTGCAAGCAAGGTCGATCACGTTGCCAAGACAGCTACGGCTTATGTAGCGGTTTGGCCTCAGGCCGATGACTTCAAGGAGTCAAGTTTCATCGCCCGAGTAGGAACTACCCTTTACGGTTCAGATATGTCAGGAACGAAGTTCAGCGCCGGTAAGTCTGCCGTCCTCAAGCAGACAGTTGAGACCAGACTGTTCAACATATGGCTCAACGATGACCAGAATGTAATCTCTGACGTGCTCGGAAACGTAGTGGAGACTGTTTCGTGGATCAGCAAGGAGGGCAAGAATATCGTAGTTGCAAAGAATACCACCGGTAATATGAGAAGCGGATCCATCGTTCTTGACAACGGTATCACCTACACGGTAACCCAGCTTGGCCCGAATATGTTCAAAGGCAACTGGACACTCAAGTCAAGGCGCTTCAACCCTAACGGCAGCGCTCCTGGCGACAAGGGAACCACCTCAGCGCACCAACAGTCAGTTACCTTCGGCGAAGCTCTCCGTGGTGAAACCCTTACCGCGATGGACGGAAAGACTCATACCAACAATATCGGTATCACCGGCCTTTACGGAGACGCCGTTTTGGATGCCTGCGTGGAGATCGACTACACAGCAAGGACCATCAAGTTCGGTATCTTCTTTGACCGCAGGTCAGCACAGTCTGACGGCAACGGTCGCTATGTGGTATTCCTGCCGGAGTGTGCTTCCAATGCCTTTACCTGGAGCGGATACAACTTTGCACCTGGCTCCGGAGTATTCTCAAGCACTGATTATGACTGGCTCTGGTTCGACATCAGCGAAGACTTCAAGACGTTGAAGTACATCTTCATCCCAGACGGACAGCTGACAGCAAACGGCAAGTACGCTATCTGCGGTATCTCATGCGTCAAGGCTGGATCAACTGAAGCATCAAGCATCAGTGGCTCCTATGACGTAATCTACCAGGCAAACTACAACGGCGCTAATGCCGAGGGTCTTTCCTTCATAAGGTAATCGAAACAATTTCCGGCTTATCAACCCGATGGCGGTCCGGCTGCCCGGACTGCGGCCGCTGAACAAGACCGGATACGTTATGGCTCTTCCGCTCCGGGGCGGAAGGGCCTTTTTTTATTGGGGCTAGGCCGCCCCAAACCCCTGCGCCCTCAAGGTCCTTTCCGACTTTGCGCCGAGTATCACGCTATCCAGCATGCTGCAAGGATTGTCGTTCACCCATTCCGGCAGGTTCCTGCGCAAAGTCCCGGACCCGGGCGGTCCGCTGATGCGGACTTTTATAATTGGGGCTAGGCCGCCCCAAGCCCCTGCGCCCTTTTCGTCCTCTATGACTTTGCGGGGCCGCCCCAAACCCCTGCGCCCTCAAGTTCCTTTCCGACTTTGCGCCGAGCATCACGCGTTCTTACTTATATTTGCTAAATTGGGTCATAAAGAGTATTTTTGCAAGTTATGATACCGCAGGAGACA
>SFJA01000028.1 GCA_004556005.1 Bacteroidales bacterium
GCCATCAGTCAGACCGGCGGTGTGCGCGACCCTCACATCCTGCGTGGGCGCAACGGTTGGTTCTACATGGTGGTGACCGACATGCGCTCGGCCTGGGGCTGGGACTCCAACCGCGCCATGGTCTTGCTCAAGAGTCGTAACTTGATAGACTGGACCTCGTCTGTGGTCAACATCCAGCAGAAGTATGCCGGTCAGGAAGATCTCAAACGCGTGTGGGCACCCCAGACCATCTACGATGCACAGGCCGGGAAATACCTGCTCTACTGGTCGATGAAGCACGGCGACGGGGCCGACATGATTTATTATGCTTATGCCAATGCCGACTTCACCGACTTGGAAGGCGAGCCTCGCCCCTTGTTCCTGCCTCGCGACGGCAAGTCGTGCATCGATGGCGACATTGTGGAGAAGGACGGTCTCTTCCACCTTTTCTACAAGACCGAAGGCCACGGCAACGGTATCAAAGTGGCCACCACACGTGCCCTCACCTCCGGCCGATGGGACGAGCAACCCGACTATAAGCAGCAGACGCGCGATGCCGTCGAAGGGGCAGGCGTGTTTAAGTTGATAGGGCAGGACAAATACATTCTGATGTATGACGTCTATATGAACGGTCGGTATGAGTTTACCGAAACTACCGACTTGCAGCACTTCCGCAAGACCGACCGGCCGGTCACGATGAACTTCCACCCGCGCCACGGCACCGTGATTCCCGTTACCGCGAAAGAGATGAAGCGCCTTTGCCGCCACTTCGGCGATGACGACATCCTGACAACCCTTTTGGGCGAGAAGAGAAGTATGCCCGCTTTTGTGGGAGTTTCTTTGTCGGTAAAATAAAAAAACACTACTTTTGTAGTCAGTAAAAATGCACGTTAATTTAATAATTTACATATGAAACCTACATTATTTTTACTTGCTGCCGGTATGGGCAGCCGTTATGGAGGCTTGAAGCAGATGGACGGTCTGGGCCCCAATGGTGAAACAATCATGGACTACTCCATTTATGATGCCATCAACGCCGGTTTCGGCAAGTTGGTCTTTGTCATTCGCAAGGACTTCGAGAAAGACTTCCGCGAGAAGGTGGTGAGCAAGTACGAAGGTCATTTGCCCGTAGAGGTAGTGTTCCAGTCATTGGAAGACCTGCCCGAAGGCTTCACAGTGCCCGAAGGTCGTACCAAGCCGTGGGGAACCAACCACGCCGTACTGATGGGTAAGGATGTGATCAAGGAACCTTTTGCCGTGATTAACTGCGACGACTTCTATGGTCGCGACAGCTTCAACGTAATGGCCAAGTTCCTGAGCGAACTGCCCGAGGGAAGCACCGGTAAATATTCTATGGTAGGCTTCCGCGTAGGCAACACGTTGAGCGAAAGCGGTACCGTTTCGCGCGGTGTATGCGCTACGGGCGAAGGCAACTTCCTCGAGACCGTGGTTGAGCGCACCAAGATTGAGCGCAAGGAAGACGGTGAGGTGAAATATCTCAGCGAAGACGAGAGCACCTGGGTAGCCATCCCCGACACCACACCCGTCAGTATGAACTTCTGGGGCTTCACTCCCGACTATTTCGCTCACAGCGCCGAGTACTTCAAGTACTTCCTCGGTCTGGAGTCGACCAAGAAGAACCTCAAGGCTGAGTTCTTCATCCCCTTGATGATTGACAAACTCATCAAAGAAGGTACTGCCACCGTTGAAGTGCTCGACACCACCAGCAAGTGGTTCGGCGTTACCTATCCCGAAGATCGCCCCGAAACCGTAGCCAAGATCAAGAAACTGGTTGAAGACGGCGTATATCCTGAAAAGTTGTTCTAATCAACCCACCCTCATCCCCTGCCATCGGAGTAGCTGCCGATAGCAGGGGATTTTTATGACAATCACCTTTTTTTCGATTCACAAATCATCATTCCATAAAAGACAAACAATGAAAGTAAAGAGTTTATTCGTATGTGCCCTGGGCACATTGATGTTCGCATTGAACGCCTGCCAGTCAGGCCAACCCCAACCCACCGCCCAGCGCTGGACCGAAGAGCGTGCCAACGCCTGGTATGAGCAAAAGCCTTGGATGGCCGGAGCCGACTATATCAACGCTGATGCCATCAATCAGATTGAAATGTGGAGCAAGGATACCTACAACCACGATCAGATCGACCACGAATTAACCTGGGCCGAAGACTTGGGCTTCACTACGCTGCGCGTTTACCTCAGCAGTGTGGTATATGAAAACGATCCCGAAGGTCTGAAGGAACGCATGGGCGACTTCCTCACCATCTGTCAGAACCATGGAATCACTCCGCTCTTCTGCATCTTCGACGATTGTTGGAACGCCGAGTCGAGCTATGGCAAGCAACCCGACCCTAAACCCGGTGTTCACAATTCCGGTTGGGTACAAGATCCTTCTGTTTCTCTGCGCGCAGATACTGCCGCCCTCTATCCGAAATTGGAAAAGTACGTGAAAGACTTGCTCACGACCTTTGGCAACGACGAGCGTATTCTGCTCTGGGACCTTTGGAACGAGCCGGGTAACAGCAATCACGGAGTAAGCACCTTACCCATGCTCAAGAAGGTATTTCAATGGGCTCGTGAGGTGAATCCGTCGCAACCCCTCACGTGCGGCGTTTGGAATTGGGCAGACAGCTTCGCGCCTCTCAATGCTTTCCAATTGGAGAACTCCGATGTGATCTCTTACCACAACTATAACGACCGTGACGACCACGCCGCTTGCATCAAATACCTCAAGATGTTCAACCGTCCGCTCATCTGTACGGAGTATATGGCCCGTCGTAACAACAGTCTTTTCCAGACGGTGATGCCATTGCTCAAGGAGAACAAGGTGGTCGCCATCAACTGGGGATTTGTATCAGGCAAGACCAACACCATTTTCGCTTGGGATGAACCCCTGCCCGATCAGAAGGAACCCAAACTCTGGTTCCACGACATCTTCCGTCAGGATGGTAGCGTGTTCTGCCAGGAAGAAGTAGACACCATCAAATCTCTTACAGGGAAGTAGCACTCACTGCCGGATTTTCATCAACAGCCTGCAACGCCTTATTCCTCGCGTTGCAGGTTTTTCTTGTACTTAGTGGGAATGTCTATCTTTCATCGCGGATGGTCTGTCGTATTGAGTATTCAAGACATACTCACGTGGTGAGTAAGCCGAGACTACTGAGTATAACAGACTAACTCACGTGATGAGTAAGTAGAGCATACTAAGTAGGTTGGCCAACTCGTGCTGTGAGTGAATCAAGCATACCGAGTATGCGGTGGTAACTCACATGATGAGTTGAGGAAAATATCAAGTATGCAAGACCAACTCACGTCATGAGTAAGGAAAAATACTGAGTATGCCAAGCCAACTCACTTCATGAGTTGAAGAAAATACCGAGTATGTCGGACTAACTCACAACATGAGTAGACAAAAATACTGAGTAGTCCGGACTAACTCATGATGTGAGTAAGGAAGGAATACCGAGTAGTCTGCTCTATATCCGGGCAGAGATGAGCGATAAGCATCAGGTTGATGGACTTTCTCTGAAGAAGGAAGGTGGTGAATCAATAGTATAACAGCAATCCCGCGATGGCGCAATAGACAATCATGCGAATAGGATGTATCTTCATCCATTGCGTACCGATAAACGTAAAGATGAAGATGAAGAGACTGATGCCGAACTGCCAGGGGCTCTCTGTGGGTGTACCGAAGTTCTCGGCCGTCATTAAGAGTAATGCTGCGGCTGCAATGAGTCCTACCACGGTGGGACGCAACAACTCTAACATGGATTTGACCACCGGGTGGTCGTGGAAGTGATGAAAGATACGGATGACGACAATCATCAGCAAGAAACTGGGCAGCACCACGGCCAGTGTGGCCACTACGCTGCCCAGGATTCCCATCCAGGGTGCATATCCTTCGCCCACTACGGCGGCGTAACCTACGTAGGTGGCAGAGTTGATGCCTATCGGGCCCGGCGTCATCTGGCTCACCGCCACGATGTCGGTAAACTCGGAACTCGATAACCACTTGTGACTCGTTACCACTTCACCCTGTATGAGCGAAATCATGGCATATCCTCCGCCAAATCCGAAGATCCCTATCTTTAGAAAGGCAATAAACAGTTGTAGGAAAATCATTGTGCGCTCAGTTTAACTTTTAACCAATTTGCCATACAGAAAACCTCCGACGGCAACCAATAGAACAATATAGATGGGCGAGATTCCCATCAACCAAATAGCCAGGGCCGTAAAGACGGGGAGCCATAGGTTGCTCAGCGTGATATGGGCTGTGCGTGCCAACTTGATGCAGGGTGCGGCGATGAGGGCAACGACAGCCGGACGGATGCCTTTAAACACGGCCTCGATCAAACGGCTGTCACCCACGGTGGTGAAGATAAGGGCAATGGCGAGCACGATGAGAAAGCTGGGCAACACCGTACCCGCGGCCAAGGAAAGGCTGCCCTTCAGACCACGAAGGCGGTGGCCGATATAGATACTGAAGTTAACGGCGAATACTCCGGGTAAGGTCTGAGAAATGGCCATCAGGTCCAGAAACTCTTCCTCTGTGATCCACTTGTGACGATTAACCACCTCCTCTTGGATGAGGGGTATCATCGCATAACCTCCGCCCAGCGTAAAGCTGCCGATCTTGAAAAACGTCTTAAATCCTTGCCAACAAACTCCCATAGAATGCTATTGTTAATGACCGCGCAAAGTTACAAACAAATCCACTCACTGCCAAGTCAGGCTTTAGTGAATGAAACGCTGCCCTGCGGCCGGCCCTCTCGCGGTTCAAGATGAAGGCTTTTTTAGAGCAGGTAAACCATGTGTTTATCTTAATATGATTACTTTTGCAGCACAATTTCTTATTCTTGTATCTCAATGAAATTACGACACATGACCCTCACCTTGGCCGGCTCGCTCATAGTAGGCAGCTTGTTGGCTCAGCAAAACCCGCAAGTGAAACTCACCGCTACTTATCAACCTCCCAAGAACGCCATCTATCAGAAAGGATGGATCGACTTCAACAAGAACGGGCAGAAAGACATTTACGAAGACCCCACAGCACCCATCGAGGCGCGCGTGGAGAACCTGCTCGGCCAAATGACCGTGGAGGAGAAGACCTGCCAGATGGTTACGCTCTACGGATACGGCCGCGTACTCAAGGACGACCTGCCCACGCCCGAATGGAAAAAGGCGCTATGGAAGGATGGCATCGGGGCCATTGACGAGCATCTCAACGGCTTCAAGCAATGGGGCCTTCCTCCGTCGGACAATCCGAACGTGTGGCCGGCATCACGCCATGCCTGGGCCATCAACGAGGTGCAGCGCTTCTTTGTAGAAGAGACCCGCCTGGGCATTCCGGCCGACATGACCAACGAGGGCATCCGAGGCGTGGAAGCCTACAAGGCCACCAACTTTCCCACCCAACTCGGCCTGGGCCATACTTGGGATCGCGACCTGGTGAGGCGCATCGGCTATATTACCGGTCGCGAAGGCCGACTGCTCGGCTACACCAACGTCTATGCCCCCATCCTCGACGTGGGGCGCGACCAGCGATGGGGCCGCTACGAAGAAGTGTATGGCGAGTCGCCCTACTTGGTGGCCGAACTCGGCGTAGAGATGGCCAAAGGACTGCAAACCGATTATCAGGTGGCAGCCACGGGCAAGCACTTCATTGCCTACAGCAACAACAAGGGGGGCCGCGAGGGTTTCTCGCGCTGCGACCCGCAAATGTCGCCTCGTGAGGTCGAAATGGTGCACGTCTACCCCTGGCGACGCGTCATTGCCGAAGCCGGACTGCTCGGCGTGATGAGTTCTTACAACGACTACGATGGTTTTCCCATCCAGAGCAGCTACTACTGGCTCATGGAACGCCTGCGCAAGGAATTCGGCTTTAAGGGCTACGTGGTGTCTGACAGTGACGCGGTGGAATACCTCTATATGAAACACCATACGGCCAAGGATATGGAAGAGTCGGTGCTGCAAAGCGTGCGGGCCGGTCTGAACGTCAGATGCACCTTCCGCTCCACCGAGTCGTATGTGGAGCCGCTGCGCAACCTGATTAAGAAGGGGGCCATTTCGATGAAGACCATCGACGACCGCGTGAGAGACATCCTGCGCGTGAAATTCTTGGTAGGCCTCTTCGACCAGCCCTACCAAACCGACCTGAAGGCGGCCGACGACGAAGTCAACTCCGCGGCTAATCAGACCTTATCGCTCGAAGCAGCCCGCAAGTCGCTCGTACTGCTCAAGAATGCCGGCAACCTCTTGCCCCTGCAGCGCGATGGACTGAAACGCATTGCCGTGTGCGGCCCGAATGCCGACGCCAAGAGTCACGTGCTCACTCACTATGGCCCCTTGGCCGTTGACGTGACCACCATCCTCGACGGCATCAAGGCCAAAGTCGCCCCCGGTACCGAGGTGGTCTATACCCAAGGGTGTGACTTGGTAGATGCCAACTGGCCCGAGAGCGAACTGATACGCGAACCGCTCACGCCGCAAGAGCAGAGCGAGATTGACAAGGCCGTGGAACAGGCCCGCAACAGCGACGTAGCCATTGTCGTATTGGGCGGTAACACTCGCACCTGCGGTGAAAATAAGTCGCGCTCGGGACTGGACCTTCCCGGCCGACAGCTTGACCTGCTCCAGGCCATAATGGCCACCGGCAAACCTGTGGTGCTCGTGCTCATCAACGGACGACCGCTCACCATCAACTGGGCCGACAAGCATGTGCCCGCCATTCTCGAAGCCTGGTATCCCGGCTCACAGGGAGGCACCGCCGTGGCTGAAGCCCTCTTTGGCGACATCAACCCTGGAGGAAAACTTACCGTGACTTTCCCCAAAACAGTGGGACAAATCCCCTTCAACTTCCCCGCCAAGCCCGCCTCACAAGTCAACGGCTCCACCAGCAAGGGTCTAAAAGGCGGCATGACCCGTGCAGCCGGTGCCCTCTATCCTTTCGGCTACGGCTTGAGCTATACTACCTTTGAATATTCCGACCTCACCATCTCTCCGACCACGGTGACTGACTGCCAGCCCGTCCACGTGACCTGTAACATCAAGAACACCGGCCAGCGCGCCGGCGACGAAGTGGTACAACTCTACATGCGCGACGAGGTAAGCAGTGTTACCACCTACGAGAAAAACCTGGTAGGCTTTGAGCGCGTCAGCCTCGAACCGGGCCAGACCAAGCAGGTGAATTTCACCATCGAACCGCGCGACTTGGTCTTAATGAACGCCGACGGCCATTTGGTGGTAGAACCGGGAACCTTCAAGGTAATGGTAGCCGCCTCATCTGTCGATACTCGTTTGGAAGGTCGTTTCACCGTGACGGGTTATGGCGAACAGACCACCCAACAAGCCGCTCCGGCCCCTGCCGTGGTACTTTCGGGCGGCAAGGGCGAGGCCAAGTACCTCACCGACGAAAAGACCACTACGCTTTGGCAGGCCGAGGCCGGACAATACGTCACCTTCACCCTGCGCGACGAGGCCGAACCTTCCAAGATGAGCATTACATGGGGCGATAGAAGTCAGGATGCCGAATTTGAGATACAACTCTCGGGAGGCGGTGGACAATTTCTCACCGTATACAAAGGGAAAATCAACAAGGCCCCACAGGGCAAGCCCGAAACCTACACCTTCAAGGCCACTACGGCGAGCGATGCCCGCATTCTCATCACTCGTGGCAAAGCTGCCATTGCCGAAGTCAAGTTGGCCGAGTTGAAGAAGTAACGCTCCCGCTGCGAGCGCATAGACAAGTAGGAGGACACCCCCGATGGGGATGCCCTCCTACTTGTCTTAATGTGACCAGGGAGATAGGCTAATCTTTCTTTTTTACCCGGAATTGATGGTTGAACTTGACCTTCTTTTTATTCTCCAGAGTGACCTCATAGGTTTTCTTGTCACGCTCCATCTTCACCACCTTCTTGCCGCGATGGTGAGCGGTGAGATAGTTAGCGATAGGATCGGGAATCAGTACTGCAGGCACCGCTGAGTGGCGACAGTTAATTTTGGTCCAAAGACCACTTCCGTTGAACTCGGCCTTCTCACCGGTGGTAAAGATGACGTCGTAGTTCTTTTCGAGGAAGTCGCTTTCCATCATCACCAGGGCCACTTTGCGCGGGCTGAAATGGCGGGTGATGGTTTGCTGCACGGCCTTCGGCAGTTGTTCGAAGGTAATGGCCCGTTCGTTGTCGGCCCGGAGCGTGGACGGCAGAAGCAGGAAGCACAGAAGGCTGCCCAGGAGGGTTCGGAAGATACGTTGCATAGAGAGGGGTTAGTCGATGTCGATGACTTGGAACTTGCTGTTGAATGTAATCTCAAGGCCGTTGGCCAGGTGAATCTCATATTCGTTGCGCTCCTTCTCGATGGAGAGAATGGTGCTGCCTTCATACGTATTCTTCACGTAGTTGGTGATGGCGGCAGGCACTAAGGCAGTGGGCACGGCCGATTTGCGACATCTGATTTCGGTCCAATTGCCTTTGCTGTCGAACTCAATCTTGTCGGTGGAGGCAAATACGACGTCGTAACTCTTCTGCAGCAGTCCCGACTCAACGGTGGTGGCGGCTACCTTCTGTGTCGGGAAATACTTCTTCACAAGTTGTTGGGCCGTCGCGGGCAGTTGGTTGAAATCAATAGGCTTGTCGTTATCGGCACAAGCGGTTACTTGGAAAGAGAACAGGCACAAGAGGGCCACAAGACTGATTTGATAATACTTTTTCATGGTTGTTGTTGGATAATGATAATTACTATGATTTACAATTCTCGATGCAAAGGTGACACCTCAATCTGAAATCAATCTGAAATCCGAAACAAAATCCATCTTTTTTTGTCGAACAGGCGAAATATCTCTTCGCAAGCCTTTCTCTCAAGCCGTGCGATGGCGCAGCGAAAGCCCCCAGAGAGCTGCAAAGGTGAGCAGACCGTTCAACATCAGCAGCTCGTAGCCGAACTGGTAACCCGTATATTGCGGAACAATGACAGAAAGTGCGTAGCAGATGACGGGTGAGAGCACGCACACCACGGGGATGAAGCGGTCGCGAGGCATCTTGTGCGTGAAAAGGCCGAAGGCAAAAAGACCGAGCAGAGGCCCGTAGGTGTAGGAGGCCATAATATAAATGGCATCGATCACGCTCGTGCTGTTAAGCGCCTTGAAGATCAGAGTGAATACCACAAAGACAAAAACAACGGCTATGTGAACACGACGACGAATCCGTGTAGCCCGTGCCTCATCGAGCTTTTTCTTCTCAATATCGAGGATGTCAATGCAAAACGAAGTGGTCAACGCCGTCAGTGCGGAGTCGACGCTTGAAAAGGCAGCGGCGGCAATACCCAGTACGAAGAGCACAGTGACACCATAGCCAAACCATCCTTCCTGTACGAGCATGGGGAAAAGCTGGTCGGTCTTGGCTGGCACGTCGATGCCCTGGCCGGCTGCAAAGGTGTAGAGCAATACGCCCAATACCAAGAATAAAAAGTTGACCGGAATGAAAAATACTCCATAAGTGCACACATCCTTCTGTGCCTCTCGCAGGTTTTTACAGGTCAGGTTTTTCTGCATCATATCCTGGTCGAGACCAGTCATTACGATGGCTACAAACACACCGCTCAGGAATTGTTTCCAAAACGATTGCTTCGACATCCAATCGTCCCAAACGAAGATTCGACTGTATTCACTCTCGCTGATTGTTTGGCACAATGCGCCCCAATCCAAGTTCATTTTCCCCATCACCAATACGATGACCACCACCAAGGCGGTGAGCATGCAGAGCGTTTGCAGCGAATCGGTATAGACCAGGGTGCGAATGCCCGCCCGCCGCGTGTAGAGCCAGACGAGCACGAGGATGATGAGTACTGTCACGATGAAGGGCACGCCGAAGCGCTCAAACACAAACTGCTGCAGAATGAGACATACCAGGTAGAAGCGGGCGCAGGCTCCCGTCATCTTGCTCAGCAGGAACAACACCGAGCCCGACTTCTGTGAAGCCAAACCGAAGCGCTGCTCCAAGTACGAGTAGATGCTCGTCAGGCCGCGCCGATAATACATGGGCAGCAGCAGGAAGGCGATGACCAGATAGCCGAAGAAGAAGCCGATGCACATCTGCAGATAGGTCATCTGGGTAACGCCTACGTAGCCGGGCACACTGACAAAGCTTACACCCGACACGCTGGTACCTATCATGCCGAAGGCAACCAGGAACCACGGCGAACGTCGGCCGGCGCGGAAAAAGGAATCATTGGAAGAATCACGTGCTGTGAGGTGCGATACCAACAGCAATAGCAAGAAATAACCCAAGATGGTTACGATGGTGATGATCTCATTCATAGAAGTCAACTATTTTCCGGCAAAGTTAAGGCAAATCGGCGAAACACACACTGCTTCGACTTAAAAAGCCTGATACTTGCGCTTGAAGATGATGACGTAGAGAATCACCGGAACACCGAAGAAGGGAGTAATCACGTTGAGCGGAATCAGACCGCGGTCGCCGGGCAGCGTACAGAGTACGTTGCAGAGCAGGGCCAGAGCCGCGCCCGTGAAGAGCGTGAGTGGCAACAGTAGCCGATTGTCGGCCGAGCCTAACAGGAGGCGGGCCATGTGGGGAACAGCCAGTCCTAAGAATGAAATCGGACCGCAGTAAGCTGTCGACACAGCGGTGAGCACGCCCGTAACTAATAGCAGCAGTGTGCGCGTGAGACGGAGGTTGATGCCTAAGTTGGCCGCATAGTTCTCGCCCAACAGCAGGGCGTTGAGTGGCTTAACCAAGGCCGTGGCACCTCCTAATCCCAACAGCAAGACCAAGGAGAACGGAAGAAGATGGGCCCGGCTCACGCCACTGAAGTTGCCCAGTCCCCATACAATATAAGAATGTACGCCCTCCGCCGTAGAGACATAGTTCAACAGCGAAATGAGCGAACCGGTGAGGTAACTGATCATCAGGCCCACGATGAGCAGCATCAGCGAACTTTTCACCCACGAAGAGAAGAGCAGAAGCAGTGCAATGATGACGGAAGAGCCTACAAACGCCGCAGCAAGAATCAGCAGGAAACCCGAAAGATGGAACGAACCGGCCATAAAGCTGCCGCCTAAATAAAGCATCACCAAGGCTACTCCCAGACTGGCGCCTGAGTTGATGCCCAGAATGGAAGGGTCGGCCAGCGGATTGGTAAACACCGTTTGCAACAACAGGCCGCTCACCGCCAAGGCTGCGCCGCAAAGCAGGGCCGTGACAGCCGAAGGCATGCGCGACTCCCACACGATGAACGAAACCGTGGGGTCGGCCTCACCGCCCGTCAGGGCCAGCCACACTTCGGCGGGCGAAAAGTTCACCGCTCCGCAAAAGAGGTTGAGCAGGAACAACAGCCCGATGACCACCGGTGCTAACACCAACAGGAATAGTCCTTTCTTTCGTCTCATGGCAGGGGCGTGAAGAAACGGTTGCGGTGGTCCTTCAGCAAACCGGGATGAAGAATGTTGATGATGTCGGCCAGCAACAAGTCGGGGTGATAAGGCTCTTGCTCATAGAAGGGCACCTGCAGCGTGTTGCAGGCAAAGATGCGCTGATTGACGTAAGGGCGGAAGCGGGCATACTGCTCCTTCTCGCTCCGCAGCGACTGATAGGTATAGGGCTCGGCTGCGCCGTACTTCAGAAACCAGAAGTCAGCGTCCTTGGCTTTTTGATAGACTGTTTCAAACGAAAGACGCACGCTACCGCTCTCCTTGTAGTCGGCAAAGAGATATGTAGCTCCGGCGTCTTGATAAATCTTGCCGATGGCGCTCTCACTGCCGGGAACATACCACGCGGCACCGTTCATGACGTCGCACATCAGCGTAGGATGGCTGTCGGCTTCGGCGGCCAGTTGACAAAGCGACAAGTAGTTGCTCTCCACCTGGCGGAAGATGGAGTCGGCCCGCTGCTCATGACCGGTCAGCAAGCCGTAGAAGCGTATCCATTCGGCGCGTCCCAAGGGCGAGGTTTCCATGTAGTCGGCGCATTCAATCAGCGGGATGTTGGTGCGCTCGAGGGCGCCGTAGCCGCATTGGTCGAAGGGCGACACCAGCATGGCTTCGGTCTTGCCTGAAATGATGAGCTCGGTATTGGGTTGAAGGGCACTCCCTAAGTTGAGCATCCTTCCGCTGCTCACGGCAGCAATAATGGTTGAGTCGTGGACGTATTCAAAATCGCAGATGCCCGAAATTTGTGACAGGGCCCCTAACTCTATCAGCAGATGGGCGTGAACCGAGGTGGCTGAGGTGATGCGCTCTACGGGAACCTGCACCCGGGTACCTTCGGGCAGGTTGGCCACGTCTTTTCCGCGCGGCACCAATAGGTAGCGATGGAGCTCCCGGCCGGGTTTCCAAGGATTGTCAATGACCACCACGTGGTAGTCGGAATAAGCATAGATATGGAGCAGGCTGGCATACTTCAGCTGAAGTGTGTCGGCCGAAGATAAGTCCGAAGACCTTCCCGGTTGACTGCAAGAGGCAACCAGGAAGGTCAGGACTAAGAACAATGAATAGAAATAGCGCATATAACGCGAAATCACTTAACGTTGAAAACCAAATGAGCGGGGTGCACACCGGTTGCGTAAGTGTTCAGCAGATTACCATTAGTGTCCAGCTCGCTTACCGTGCCGGCACCTTTGTAGTTGGCGCCGTAGTCGCCGGCCGGGTCAGCGGTAACGAACAGATGCTTGGTGACGGGGTCGATAGAAATACCGTTGGGATACTTAACGATATCGAAAGCGCCACTCTTCACGACAGCACCCGTCTGAGTGTTGTAGTTGTAGTAGGTGTTCACGGTCTCGTAGGTTGACCAGTTGGTATAACTGTAGATGGTGTAGAGCGTCGTTCCCGATACGGCCATCATCGTGGCATTGCCCAGGACGGTCACCTTGTCGTTGGCGTCGATCTTTTGTACCGTTGACAGAATGTCGGCGTAGTTGCCCATGGAGATGACGAACACGTTGCCTTCAGCGTCAGCCGTAATCAGCGTCGGGTTAACTTCTACATCGATGTACTTCTCGACCTTCCAAGAAGCCAGGTTTACCTTGGCTACCTTCTTGCCGTTGGCATAACCGTTGGAGTAGTTCATACCGTCTGAAATGGTTACGTAAAGATAACCGTTGGCCAGGGCCATCTCTTCGGGATTGGGACCTACTTGCAGCGAATCGAGAAGGGTCATCGTGCGCGCATTGAAGCGTGTGACGTAACCTCCGTAATTGCTGATGTACACATAACCGTCTTCGGCCACGAGGTCGCGTGGTGCACTGATGGGAATCATCTTCTGCAACTTGAGGGTGTTCTTGTCGGTGATGAACATCACGTTCGATTCGTAAGCAATGGCGAAGAAGTAGTCGCCGTGAATCACGGCATCCTGAAGGGTATTGCCGGGCAGAATGCCGTTCTGCGCTACGAATACGCTGTCGGTCAGCGTACCGTTACCATAGTCCAGATAACCGATAGAGCTACTGATCTTGCTGTAGAAATTACCTTGGTTGATGACGTAAGCCCCGCTGGAGGCCGTGGGCTCGAATTTGCGGTAAACATCCGGGTCGTCATCGTCACTACATGCCGTAAAGGTGGAGAGGCATGCCATCAAAAGAGGAATGAAGTAAAAAAACTTTTTCATTGCAATTAATATTTAGAATTGTATGGATAATGTCAGTCGGTAAGCTCGGCCGGGCATGGGATAGCCGGCGATGAGGCTGTATTGTTTGTCGAAAACATTCTGAAGGTCTGCGCGCGCTTCCATCCGGAGCGTGTGGAGGCTGAAGGGCTTCCAGAGCGAGAGATTGATGAGGGTGTAACCCTTGAACTGCGTGCCGTGCGCATGCTCCTGCGTGCTGTAACGGGAGGAAGCCCCTTGTCCGCTAGCCGAGAAGTTGACCCACGGGTTTTCATAGGCCAGCGACAGGCAGCCGGAGTAGCGCGGCAGGTAGGGAAGCTGCTTATTGTAGGTTTGACCGCCGGGGAAGGTCTTGTCTACCACATGCTGCAACGTGTAGTTCCCGCTCAGCGTCACCATGTGTTTCTGCGCCGGCCGGAAGCGTGATTCGAGATTGATGTCGATTCCCCGGGCATGGACTTCGCCGAGGTTGACCGTACGCCACACGTGCAGGTTGATGGGGACGGAGGTAATCTTGTCCTTGATGCGGTTTACATATCCGTCGACGGTGATCTTCAGACCGGGCCACCACGCGGCCATGCGGCGGTTGAAGGTGATGCCTGCCCCGAGTTGATGGGTGCGTTCCGGCAGGATGTCGGTGTTGCCCAGGTGGTAATAATAGTTCTCGGTGAAGGTGGGCATGCGGAAAATATCTTTGTAGAAGGCACGCAGGAAGAAGACCTCTTGTTTGAAGGGGCGGTACGACAGTCCTAGCGAGGGGGTGAGCCGCTCTGCATTGAGGGCCGTCTCGCCTGCTGATACGTGATTGCGGAAGATGGAACCCAACAATCGGCCGGAGAGGCGCACCGGGCCCCACGAAAGGTTGGCCGTCAGGCTCTGCAGAATGCTGTGGCGGGCCACGTCGCTAAACACTTTCTGGTTGCTGTTCAGGTCGTCGTAGAAGTAGTCGGCGGCATACGAGACGCCCCATTGGCGGTCTTCGTAGGCTACCAGCGCTGAGGCGTAGGCTTCGCGTTGCCAATAGTTCTGCAGCAGGATGCCGTTGGGATAGATGTCGCTGCGGTTGGTGTATTTCGACTCCTGCCAGTTGTATTTGCCCATCACCTGCAGTGTCCAGTTGCTGTTCAGGCTCTTGAGCCAGCGCATCTGGGCAAAGGCATTGCGGTCGTGTAGCTTTTCATTGCTGTAGGGATTGTAATAGACCACGACGCCGGGCAGATGATGATTGTTGTCGTAATAATAGAGCTTGGCGTCGAGCAGGGAGTTCCGGCCCGCGTCCCAATATCCGTTCCACTGGCCGTGCCAGGTGGTCATGCGGCAATTGCTTCGCTTTTCCTCCGTTTCGGTGAGCCCGTTGACCAAGGTGAAGGGATAGTCGTTGCCTGAGAACATCCAGCTGCCGATGGCCGAGAAGGCAAAGCGCTCTGACACGCGCTGGTCGATGCGGCCGTCAACGCCGTAGCGGTCGAAGCTTCCTTGCTCCAGCTGCAGGGTGCGCCGCGAGGGTATACCCGAGGCCTTGGTGCCGAAGGGGCGGAAGGTGCTGATGTTGACGGTGGCGGCTGCTGCGGCAGTGCGGGCCGGCTGAAGCAGCCCGAAGTCATCACCTACCGTGAGGCCCAGTTCCGTAATGGCCGAGAGTCGGAAGCGTCCCAAGTCGATCTGCCCCGTTTGCGCATCGCTTACAATCATCCCGTCGTAACTGACGGCCGTGTGTTGAGCTCCTAATCCGCGCACGGAGACGGTCTTCATGCCTCCGGCACCTCCATAGTCTTTGACGGTGATGCCCGAGAATCGGTTGAGGGCGTCGCCCATGTCGACGGCGCCGCGGCGCTTGAGTTCTTCCGAATCGTATTGTTGGCGAGGCGCCGGCGCTGATAGCGTCGGGTCAAGGCGGGTGGCGGTTACCTTCACTCCGTCGAGTGTAACCATCCTGCCGCCGGTTGAGTCAACCGGCGATGCTCCCGCCACTTCATACCACAGCACCCCAAGGGCTACTGCTGCCAGACGAAAGCAACTGTTCCGAAAAGATCGGATTGCTTCTTGCATCGTTACGTACTATAAAATTGATGATATCCACTACTTGTTACGCGAAGCGTTTCGGATACGGCTGATGGCAGGTCTTCTGGCTTGTTCCCGTAAATGTTCCTTCCCGAATGGTCGATTCAGTGGTGTTTTGTACATTTACGAAAAATGGAACTTACAGCAGCGCGTCTGCTCGGGACTTTCACCCGATTCCCTTTTATCATCTCTTCAAGAAATATCCTGAGGGGGAATGAACCATTGCGGTGCAAAGTTAAGTCAATATTATCGAAGAGCAAGGTTTTGGTGCATAAAAAACTTCCGAACGGTGGTGGACCGTCCGGAAGTTTTCAGTCAAGTGGGCTTATTGCCCTGCTCTCAGTTGCCGGCAATCACGATGAGGGCAAGACCGATGATGAAGAACCCGAACATGATGGCGAGTAAGGCTTTCGATACCTTGTCGGCCCCACGAAATTCCTTCCATACGAATACGCCCCACAGGGCGGCCACCATGGGTGCACCCTGGCCCAGGGCATAGGAGATGGCGGCCCCGGCCTTTCCGGCAGCGATGTAGCTCAAGAGGGTGCCGAGCCCCCAAACGAAGCCGCCCAGGATGCCTACGCAGTGGGTGCGGAAGGCGCCTTTGAAGTAGGTGGAGTAGCCGGTGGGTTCGCCGCTGAAGGGATGCTTCATGGCCAGCGTGTTGAAGAGGAAGTTGCTGAGGAAGATGCCCATGGCGAAGAGGAAGAAGGCGGTGTAGGGCGTGGCCTTGCCGGCTTCGGGCTGATGGAAGTTGTCCAGGTCCATGGCTACCGCTACGAATCGGTAGAAGAACGACATCAGCACGCCGGCCAGGATGGCCAGGACGATGCCCTTGCGGTTGGTGCTGCCGGCGCCGCGCTGTTGGCGGCCCGATGCCAGTCCGTTGACGATGATGGCCACCACGATGAGCGATACTCCGGTGAAGAGCAGGGTGGCATCGCCCTTGGGCTGTCCGAAATAGTTGATGATGACTCCGAGCACCAGGGCCAGGCCTACGCCTACCGGGAAGGCTACGCTCATGCCGGCCAGCGAGACGGAGGCCGTGAGCAGGATGTTGGAGGCATTGAAGATGATGCCGCCGATGATGGCGCTGACGATGGCGGCTCCCGACACTTGGCACAAGTCGGGCACAAAACTGCGGCCTTCGCTGCCGATGCTGCCTAAGGTGAGGCCCATCAACACGGAGAAGAGCAGGATGCCGATGACGTAATCCCAATAATACAATTCATAACGCCAGCTGCGCGCTGCGAGTTTCTGGGTATTGCCCCACGAGCCCCAACAGATCATAGTGACCACGCAGAGTACGACGGCAAGTAGGTAACTGTTGACAATAAACATGGTTGTACGGATTATTTTAAAGTGAATGATTCGGATGAGAATTTGCCTTCGCCTCTTCTACCTCCCGGCGATAGGGAATCGACTGCCAGGCCCCTCGTCGGGTAACGCTCAGGGCGGCTGCCCGGTTGGCCTGGGCGATGGCTTCGGGCAGGGAAGCCCCTTCGCTGAGCGCTACGCAGAGCACTCCGCAGAAGGTGTCGCCGGCTGCCGTGGTGTCGACTACGTGGGTGGGGCAGGCCTCGATGTGAAGTAGCTGTCCGTCGAGCTCGGTATAGGCGCCCGCGCCTCCGGCCGTGATGACCACCTGCTTGACGCCCTGCGCGCGGATGGCGCGGATGGCTTCGAGGGCTGAAGCCTCGTCGGTGATGCTGATGCCGCTCATGGCCATGGCCTCTGTTTCGTTGGGTGTAATCAGGTCGATGAGCCCCAAGAAGGCTGCGGGTAGGGGAGTTGGCGGGTAGGGCGCCGGGTTGAGCACGACGCGGCATCCGGCCTCGCGGGCCAGCGAGGCTGCTTTGGTTAGCGTGGGCAGCGGTGTTTCTAATTGCATCAGCACGACGTCGGCCTCTCTCAACATTTCGCCGGCCTCTTCCACATCTTCAGGCGTCAGTCGTGCGTTGGCTCCCGACGACACCATGATGGAATTTTCGCCTTTGGCGTCGACGGCTATCAGGGCCACTCCCGAGGGAACACCGGGCGTCAGCCGGATGCGGCTTGTGCCGACGCCTTCGCGGCGCAACGACTCAATGGTCTGACGACCGAATCCGTCATCGCCCACACGGGCTATCAACTCTACTTCGCCCCCGAAGCGGGCTACGGCTACGGCCTGATTGGCGCCCTTACCACCTTGATTGGTAAGCAGGTCGCCGCCAATAATCGTTTCGCCGGGCAGGGGCAAATGCTCTACGGGAATCACCATATCGGTGTTACAACTTCCCACTACTACAATTTTGCGCTTCATATTTTAGTTGAATAATACTACAATCTTGGTTCGCCTGATCCTTTTGGAAGGACGAAGCGGCTACAAATTTACAAATCTTCAAGAAAAACCGGCTCGCATGCCCTGAACAATCACTTTTCGATGCTTTTCTTGGCACTGCGAAAGCCGGCGCGGGGAGTGCGGCACGTTTTTGTGGGGTCACAAAAGCTTCCGCGGAGTGTGCGGCACGTTTTCGGGGGGTCGCAAAAGCTTCCGCGGGGAGTGCGGCACGTTTTCGGGGGGTCACAAAAGCTTCCGCGGGGTGTGCGGCACGTTTTCGGGGGGTCGCAAAACCTTCCGCGGAGTGCGCGGCACGTTTCCGGGGGTCCCGAAAATCAGCGCGGAGTGTGCGGCACGTTTCCGGGGGTCCCGAAAATCAGCGCGGGGTGTGCGGCACGTTTCCGGGGGTCCCCCAAAAGCATTCATAAAGCCGCAGACAAACGGTGTTGTCTGCGGCTTTGATAGTAGAGAGTAGGAGGGAGGCTGTTTTTACTTCTCTCCTAAGATATGCATAATTTCGATGGCCGAACGCATGACGTTGGAACCCGGACCGAAGATGGCGGCTACGCCTGCCTTGTAAAGGAAGTCGTAGTCGTTGACGGGAATTACACCTCCGGCAATCACGGCGATGTCTTCACGACCCAACTTCTTGAGTTCTTCGATAACGGCAGGAATCAGCGTCTTGTGGCCGGCGGCCAGTGAGCTTACGCCCAAAACGTGAACGTCATTCTCCACAGCCTGGCGAGCCGACTCGGCGGGAGTCTGGAAGAGCGGACCCATGTCGACGTCGAAACCGCAGTCGGCATAACCCGTTGCTACTACCTTGGCACCGCGGTCGTGTCCGTCCTGACCCATCTTGGCAATCATGATACGCGGGCGACGGCCTTCTTTCTCTGCAAATTGTTGGGTGAGGCGACAAGCTTCTTGATAATCCGTGTCGCCCTTGGTCTCTGATGAATACACGTTACTGATGGTTTTAATAACTGCTTTATAACGGCCCACTACCTTTTCGCAGGCATACGAAATCTCTCCGAGGGTTGCACGCACCTGAGCGGCCTTTACGGCCAGGTCGAGCAGGTTCTCTTTGCTCTTCTTACCATCGGCGAATTCCTGAACGCAGGCGGTAATGGCGTCGAGAGCCTTCTGTACAGCCTCATTGTCGCGCTCGGCACGCAGCTTGGCCAAGCCTTCAATCTGCTGGTTGCGCACAGCCGTATTGTCAACTTCGAGGATGTCGATCGGGTCTTCATGATCCAAACGATATTTGTTCACGCCGACAATCACCTGCTGACCCGTGTCGATGCGGGCCTGTGTGCGAGCCGAAGCTTCTTCGATACGCATCTTGGGCACTCCGGTTTCGATGGCCTTGGCCATACCGCCGAGCGACTCAATTTCCTGGATGTGTTCCCAAGCCTTGTTGGCAATCTCTTCCGTGAGTTTCTCCACATAGTAAGAACCGGCCCACGGGTCGATTTCGCGGCATACCTGAGTTTCATTCTGAATGAAGATCTGGGTATTGCGGGCAATACGAGCCGAGAAGTCGGTAGGCAAAGCGATAGCCTCGTCAAGCGAGTTGGTATGGAGCGACTGGGTGTGGCCCAATACGGCAGCCATAGCCTCTACGCAGGTACGTCCGACGTTGTTGAAAGGATCTTGCTCCGTGAGTGACCAACCGGAAGTCTGCGAGTGAGTACGCAGCATCATTGACTTCGGATTCTTGGCGCCGAAGCTCTTGGTGATCTTGGCCCACAACATGCGGGCAGCACGCATCTTGGCAATTTCCATGAAGTGGTTCACACCGATGGCCCAGAAGAAACTCAAGCGCGGAGCAAAGGCATCAATGTCGATGCCGGCGTTAATACCCGTGCGCAGATAGTCCATACCGTCAGCCAAAGTGTAAGCCAACTCAATGTCGGCAGTGGCACCGGCTTCCTGCATGTGATAACCCGAAATGGAGATGGAGTTGAACTTCGGCATCTTTTGAGAAGTGAACTCGAAGATGTCGGCAATAATCTTCATGGAGAAGGCAGGCGGATAAATATAGGTGTTACGCACCATGAACTCCTTCAGAATGTCGTTCTGAATGGTTCCGGCCATCACGTCGAGGGTGGCTCCCTGCTCCAGACCGGCCACAATGTAGAAGGCCATGATGGGAAGCACGGCGCCATTCATCGTCATGGACACCGACATATCCTTCAAGGGAATGCCCGAGAACAATACCTTCATGTTCTCCACCGAACAAATAGACACACCGGCCTTACCTACGTCACCAATCACGCGTTCGTTATCGGGGTCGTAGCCACGGTGAGTCGGCAGGTCGAAAGCCACCGACAGACCCTTCTGACCACTGGCCAGGTTGCGGCGATAGAAAGCGTTGCTCTCTTCAGCCGTTGAGAACCCGGCGTACTGACGGATGGTCCACGGACGGAAAGGATACATCATGGAGTACGGACCACGGAGGAAGGGAGGCAATCCGGCGGTATAATCCAAATGCTCCATGTTCTCCATATCCTCACGGGTGTACACCGGCTGAATGTCAATTTGCTCAGGGGTACGCCAGTCGGCAGTGATGTGATTATCTTTTTGCCACTGTTGGCCGTTCTCTTGTGCCGGAACGGCATTGATATCTATGTTTTCAAAATTCTTTCTCATCAGATTCCCAATTTAGCGTTAAACTCTTTCAGCGTCTCCAACTGATTGACGCGAACGTGGATGAAGTATTCAATACCGGCAGCCTTTAAGTCGTCGGTGCAAGCAGGAGCTCCGGCAACCACGAACAAGGCGCGACCGTTGAGAGCCTGGTAAGCCGGAACGGCCAGCTGGGCATATTCGTCATCACTTGAACATAAAACAACAATGTCGGCACCGGCCTTGACAGCGGCTTCAACTCCCTCTTCAACCGTGGGGAAGCCCAAGTTGTCAATCACCTGATAACCGGCAGAGGCCAAGAAGTTGCAGCTGAACTGTGCACGGGCTTGACGCCACTTGAGGTCGCCGATGGTGAGCATGAAGGCTACCGGACGCTTGGCAGCCTTTTCAGTCTGCAAGCGAAGGTCTTCAAACTCGCTGGCAAGGCGAGTGGTATTGAGTTTCGGGAATGCCGTAGCTTCTTCAGCGCCGCATTTGCAGCAGCAAGTAAGCGGAGTCTTACCCTCGCTCACCTCGTTGAAGTTGGGGAATTGGTTAGAACCCAAGATGAACTCTTTGCGTTGGGCAGCCTTCTTGTGGCGGTCGTCGTTAGTGGCGTTGAGTGTATTCTGAACACTGCCGCTCAACGTAGCAGCCAAGAAACCACCCTCCTTCTCAACCGAGAGGAAGAGTTTCCAAGCCTCGCCGGCCAACGACTGGGTAAGCTGCTCGATATAGTAAGAACCGGCAGCCACGTCAACAATCTTACTGAAGTGGTTTTCTTCCTTCAACATCAATTGCTGATTGCGGGCCAAACGCTCACTGAACTCTGTCGGCTCTTCATAAGGAGCGTCAAACGGAGTAACCACCATTGATTCCACACCGGCCAAAGCAGAACTCATGGCCTCGGTTTGCGTGCGCAACAAGTTGACGTAGCTATCAAACAAAGTCTTGTTGTAGTTGGCGGTCGTAGCCATAATGTAAGTGTAGCACTCTTCTTCGGGCACGTCGTAAGTATTCACAATCTTGGCCCAAAGCATGCGGAAGGCGCGGAACTTGGCAATCTCCATAAAGTAGTTTCCGCCTACACCCATGCTGAAACGAATGCGACGCGCAGCTTCGCGGGCCGGTACACCGGCTTCGGTCAGCAGGTTCAAGTATTCGTTACCCCAAGCAAGCGCGTAACCGCTCTCCTGATAGCAATAAGCTCCTGCATTCTGCAACAGCAGCGAGCCAACCGTAATACAAGTCAGGTTCGGATATTCCTTCACAATCTCAGTCAAAGCCTTCAAGTCAGCTAACTTTTGGCTCATATTTTTTCCCTTTTGCAGCATCTTGCCCAGCGGGTCAAATTCAATGCTGCCGTGTACTTGTGTCGGCTCAACACCGGCACGCTTGAAGTAAGCAACAACTTCGCGAGCCAAGTCGAGAACTGCGCAAGGGCAAGTTGTGAAATTCAGCTCAATGGCCTGGGGAGCGACGCCTGACAATAAGGCATCCAGATAGGCTGCATTGACATTGTCGGCTGGAATCTTCAGTCCCAGAGAGTCAACACCGCGATTCAGAATGTCCAGTATCTTGGCATTCGTTTCCTTGGCATCGCCACAAACCACATTCTGACGAACATACCAATTGTTGTCGTCAGTCTTGTTACCGCGTACAAAAGGATATTTTCCGGGCAGCGCATTCATCGCAGGAAGATTCTCCACATCTTCTCTCATATAAAACGGTTGCACTTGGAATCCTTCGTTGGTACGCCAAACTAACTTTTTATTGAAATCGGCACCTTTGAGGTCCACCGTGATTTTATCCATCCACTCTTGACGGCTCACAGG
>SFJA01000098.1 GCA_004556005.1 Bacteroidales bacterium
GGTAGTGAAACACAAGAATAAAGACAGCGGCCAGCCCCTTGAGGCCGTCGATGCTACCGATTCGTTTGGTGCGCTGAGGTGTCGTCATGGCCGATATTCCAGCGTATGGCCGAGGAAAAGACAAGCTTTCTTCGGCACGCCGTTAAGTCAGGTGTGTAAAAATCGGGCTCATCCGCTGACGGAGGGGCCGCATCGGGCCGTCCCTCTCGATGGCGATATCGTGAAGAAACAAAATTGTCATAATTTTCAAAAAAAATTCGTAGAAAACTTATTTTGGTGTTGACAGAACTGAGATGAGATGTATAATAATTCCCGTAAAGGGCGCAATTCGGCAAAATTGCTACGAAGGGCGCCGGCTTTCAAACAAAATAAGAAGCAATGAAAAACATGCCAACATACAAGAAGTGGTTCAACGGTTTGCCTGTTGAACCTACCGTCGAAGTCGAAACAAGCACCGTTGTCGAAGGGCAAATTTTTGCATTCGGCTCAGCTAGCCACAATCAAGCGCCTCCCACCAATGGAGAAAATTATGATTTCACAGAAACCATCAATATTCCATGGAGAGAGGATGAACAGGGCAATCCGAAGCCAATCCTCACTAATCTCCGGGTATCATACAGAGTAGAGGATTGGGGTGATGTTTATTTAGACGACGAGTTGCTTATAGACCTTACTTCCCGAGAAGAAGGTGTAACCGGGCAATGGGGTGGTCACACAGCATGGAAGAAATCAAAATCTGCAGCGATTTCTTCCGGTGAGCATGCTCTGGAATTTTCTTATCAGAATATCACCATGTCCGATCCGAACATGAATCAGATTATCTGCGAGTATTCCTATAAGGCAGTAGTGCTTGAATCGGGCGGCAAGAAAGATCCCCGGAAATGCCCCTGTTCCGGTAATACCTGCAGCCTGGAGGGAGGTCAAAACCCTCCCGGTTCACAAGGCATAATAAACAATACCCTTGATTCATCTTCTGCCGGTACCGACGTTGTGTACAAGGTGACCGATGACAGCATGGTTTGGTCATGCAATATGGGCGTATTGCGCGGTCTCGGAACTAAGCTCAGCGGTAGAGTTCAGCTTTATACGGATAAGTTTGATGCTTCGCTCGCATCCCCTGCTGCTCTTTATTACAACCATCCTATGCTGGCCAAGCTTATCATACCGGAAGTCGGAGTTGTACCCGGAGCTAAGGTAGAAATCCACATGGGTGATCGAGTCATTGCTCTCCGGTATTATCTGGATGGAAGTATCGCCCCTATTGGTGTTGATTCTGCCGGTAACGGCAGAGCTTCGGTGACCTTGGACGCATCGGGGGCTGTCGTATCTGTGAAGTGGCAGGATAATTCCGGTGCTGCCTGGGTATTCAATGGATCTTCAGGCGAGTTGGTTTCCTACACCGGCCCCGAGATGGTGGTAGTTGACGATGTCTCTGACTATCTGGTTGTTAAGAAGAGCACAGACGAGACTCATATCCGTCAGATATGGAGTCTGTGGGATGGCTTGATGAATATCGAGGAGATTACGACGACCGGCTACAAGATTCGCCTGTACACCCCTTCCAAAGTTACAGGCATTGGCGAGGATGGGTATTATACAGTAACCGGAATTAACGATGCATTTAAGACCTTTGCTGTGACTTATGCTGAATCAGGCCTTACCATCGTTGAAACGACTCCCGGTCGCGAAGACTACTCCTGCACATGGTCTAAGGGCGAGGATGGGGCTTGGAGCATCGCTATAGGCTCCGAGGCTTCGGAAATGATCACCTCCTCCTGCGTGCGTACTGTGATTGAACCGGCCGAAACTTCCGGATTCGAGGTCTGGCAGATGGTGACGACTGTAAGCAAAGGCAATGTGCCTGCCTCCTGCGTGTGCGAGGTGTACCAGAATTCTCCCATTGGGAATCTGCTGCTTACTCGTGTAGAGGGCTATGGCTCCGACTCTGCTCAGACCACCACCTTCGAATACGATGGCGTCGGCAATCCTATTGCTCGGACTTCTCCGAATGGCCATAGGGTTGAATACTGCTATGACCTCTTCGGGCGCATGACTAAGCGTTCCGAGCCTTGGCGCGCGGGAAACTACAAGCTCATCACCGATTACACTTACGCCAACACATCGGATGCGCGTTATTCCTCTGAGATTTCAGCCATCACTCAATGGCTGCGTCAGGATGGAGCAGATTCCATGACAAAACTCAGCACCGAGACCCACTCGTATTCCGTTACCAACGGCATCAAACGCGAGGAAATACGCACTACCGCTGCAGGCTCCTCCCATACGCATTTTGAAGTGACGGAAACATGGACGAACGATGCCCCCAATTCTCTGGATAAGGGGCGCATTCGCATGACTCAGGGCAACGATGGTGTTCAGACATGGTACACCTACGAATCCTCGACTTCTCACGGTGCAATCTATACCATCACAACGGAAACTCGTGTAGATGGTGAACCTGTTGCCGGGCAGTCCCGCCGCACGGTGAAGTTCATCAACGCTGCCGGTAATACGGTTCGAGAAGAGGAGTATATTCTACTTACCACCGGGACTTGGGAGAAGATTAATGGTGTTACTCATTCATACAACACTCAGAACCAACTTGCCGGAAGTACGCGTGATAATGGGCGTTCGTCTTCTCAGGAGCTGTCCTGCACCGGAGCCATGCTCTGGCAGGTTGATGAGGATAATGTGCGTACTGACTACACCTACGATTCTGCTCGCCAGCTTACGGAAATCAGCCGCTCTGCCGTGTATGATGGCGAGGTCTGCGTAACGCCGGAAACCATTACCGAGTTTGTTCGCGATGCAGCCGGACGAGTAACCTCGACCATTACCCGCATCGGCTCCATGACCACCACTTCCGGCACGGTTTACGACCTTGCAGGGCGTAAGGTGAGCGAGACGGACTTTCTCGGACGCATCACAACAACAGAGTATAGTACAGACGGCCTGACTACCACCACAACCACGCCCTCCGGATCGACTCTGATTACCACTCGCAACACAGACGGCAGCGTTGCCCATGTTTATGGCACCGGGCAACGCGAGCTTTACTATGTCTATGATATCAACGGAAGCAATATCCGAGAAACTGTGAAGCTGGCGGACAACCGGACAACCTTGTCGCAGTCCATCAGCAATGGGTTCGGTGAATCCTTGGTAGAAGCAACAGCCTCTACTACCGGCTTCATCTACACCCGCAATGAGTACAATGCCAAGGGGCAGATGACTAAGAGCTATCAGGATACAGGATGGAATACTCCTCAAACCGCTGCCACGCTCTTTGAATACGACAACCTAGGCAACATTACCAAGAAGACGCTTGCTCTGGCAGAAGCTCCCACCTCCACCAACTCCCCGATTGAGGAATACGCCTACGGAGCTGAGGCGATGGAGGATGGTATCTATTCGACCGTCATCAGAACTCGTTACAATGCTGCCGGCGATGCTCTCACCAGCGTTCAGAAGCAGATGATTTCGGCCCTTTCCTCTACCATTGAAAGTAAATCAGTTTCTATCAATGAAAGAAACTTGACTTCAGCCCAATGGACTGCGTATAATGGAGATGCAAAGAGAGTAACCTACAGCAGCATTCCCACTTCTACCATTACGGCAGAAACTGTAACGGTGGACGGCTTCGTTGTGTCCCGGAAGGACAACGCTGGTATTACCTCGACTGCGGCTCGTTCATACGCAACGAGTGGCATGACCATCTCCCACACGGATGGCCGAGGTAACACCACAACTACAGTAACCGACATCGCAGGTCGTGCGATTCTCGTGACGGATGCCGCAGGCAATAGCTCCGGCACAACCTACTGCACCTGCTGTGACCGGCCCGCAACCGTGACGGATGCGCAGGGTAACGCCAGCTGCTACCGTTATGATGAACGTGGGCGCAAGATTGCAGAATGGGGAACGGGCATTCAGCCGGTCTGCTATGCTTATGACTCAGCCGGCCGCCTTGTCTCGCTCACCACGTTCCGAGTGGCAGATGAAACTATCTCCTCTGATCCGACCGGACGCACAGACGGTGACACGACAACCTGGAGCTACCACGATGCTTCCGGTATGGAAACCAGCAAGACCTATGCCGATGGGAAGGGCGTGACGAAGACCTATGATGCCTACAACCGTCTGCTCACTGAGACGGATGGGCGAGGCGTAGTCAAGACACATAGCTACGAACAGGCTCGCGGACTTCTGCTGGGGACAACGTATTCCGATGGCACGACAGCCCGAACTTACACATACAACCACCTCGGACAGCTTACGCAGATTGTTGAC
>SFJA01000029.1 GCA_004556005.1 Bacteroidales bacterium
CCTTCTCTTTTGGAGAGTTCTTCCGAGGTGTACCATTCTTTTACGTCGGGAAAGGTTTCTTTGTAGAAAAGGTCGTGCATCTGTGTTTTCAGATACAGGGCTTTCTGTCCGTGCCTGACCGCTTTGATTCCGTTGCTTTGCAGTACTTTGTGGAATTTGCTCTTTTCGATGTTGTATGACTGCAGGACTTCTTCTCGTGTGATGTAGTTTCGGAGGTCGTGGGCTGTGAGGTGCTGGTTCTTCTTTGTCGGATGTGTAGTGACTTGTATGCTGGTAAGGGCCGAAAGGGGTATCCTTATAGTGCGGGATGAGACTTGGTTGTAGGGGAGTTCTCCGGAGTTGAGGCGTGCGTATATTGTAGGACGGGATACACCGAGGAATTCAGCGGCCTCTGTTATGGAGAGGTACTGTTTCGGTTCAGTGTGTTTTGTCTTTCCCATTTTCTGCGTTGTATGTTGGTGAAGACCTTCGTGAAGCAGTCTTCGGGTTCAATTAGTGTCAATCTCTGTAAATCTTTGTAAAATGACGTAAAGTTGTCCGCGATAGCTGATGTCATTTTAATCATTGTACCACGTGTGGTACAAATGTGGTACAAAATTAAACAAAAAATCCATAAATAACAATAAATACAGAAAGAATCTATCCCTTGCTAAATCTTTGTTTAACAAGGGATTATATATAATTTGCTATTGTTTTTTTGGGGAATTTTCGAACTTCTATTTTCCGATACAAAACCTCCCGAAAATCTCCCCGAGTATCTCATCTGTGGTTATCTCTCCGGTTATCTCGGAGATGTGGGAGATGGCTGCACGAAGGTCTTCGGCGAGTAGTTCGGCGCTAAGATTGTTGTCGAGTGCGGAGATGGAGCGGCGGAGGGCTTCGGCGCTTCGGCGGAGGGCGTCGGCGTGGCGTGCGTTTGTGACCAGAATCTCGTTGTTTCTGTCCTGACCCGCCCAGTTTGCAAGCATTTGGCGCAAATGATCAAGCCCTGTTCCCTGTTTTGCGGATATTTCCAGGATATTTACTGTAATATCTTTATGATTAATTGGTAAAACAAAAGTGTTATCAATGGAAACATTTTTGTTATAGCCTGTTTTTCCCCTCAAAAGGTCGCATTTGTTCCGTAGAAGTATGACTTTTTGCCTCTGACAATCGGTGATTTCCAGCAGCCGCTTCTCTTGCTCGTTCAGGTCCATCCACCAAGCATCCGTCATCTCCTCTCCATCCCCGTCATACTCCGAACCGGGCACTCCTCCAGCCGCACCGGCTTCGCCCGAACCGACGCATTCCTCTCCACCCCCGTCATACTCCGAACCGGGCACTCTTCCAGCCGCACCGGCCTCGCCCGAACCGACGCATTCCTCTCCACCCCCGTCATACTCCGAACCTGCCATACCTGACGAGTTTCTTGCCTCGCTCACCACCAACACGATTTCGGCGCTTCTGAGCTTCTCAATGCTCCTCCCGATTCCCATCTTTTCAACCGGGTCATCCGACTCCCTTATGCCGGCGGTATCGATAAATCTGAACAGCATTCCGCCTATGACCGCGCATTCCTCGACCGTGTCCCTGGTGGTTCCGGCAAATTCAGATACTATCGCTCTCTCATCTCCCAAAAGCGCGTTAAGCAAGGTGCTTTTTCCGCTGTTCGGTTCTCCGACTATCGCTATCGGCACACCGCTTCTAATCGCGTTGCCTACTCTGAACGACCCTGCCAGAGCCTCGCATTTTGCAGCCGCCCCCTCAAGCAGCCCGCGCAGTCTCTCCCTGTCGGCAAATTCTACGTCCTCCTCGCTGAAGTCCAGTTCCAACTCGACCAGCGCAGAGAGTTCTACCAGTTGCTCCCGGACTTTTCCCAATTCGGCCGAATACCCTCCCTTCAGCTGGTTCATCGCTATCCTGTGCTGCGCTTCCGTCTGCGAAGCGATTACATCGGCTACCGCCTCCGCCTGCGCCAGGTCCATCTTTCCGGACAGGAATGCCCTACGGGAGAATTCTCCCGCCTCAGCGAGCCTGCATCCAGCCCTGCAGAGCGCGTCGAGAATGTGCTGGACTATGTATGCTGAAGCGTGGCAGTAGAGTTCAGCGCTGTCTTCGCCCGTGTACGAGGCGGGGGAGCGGAAAATTGCGACCAGTATGTCATCGAGTTCTCCGAACCTGCCGCGTTTCAGCGTGTAACCCTTTGCCAGGGAAGAGCATCCGTGCAGGAAGCTGACCTGCGAATCGATTATCTTGAATGTGTCCGGACCGCTGACCCTGACTATGGAAATTGCACCAGTTCCCGGCAGAGTCGCCGGGGCGCATATTGTATCGTTCAGATTCTCCATTTCGATAATAAAGATGGTAAGATTGGATTGGTTTTGGAGGAATACCAAGATCAAACTGCCGAAGCGCTCTTGTATCCCGAATTGAGCGCAACCGGCAGGCCGCCCGAAAGCTGGGTCCTGAATCCTGCGAAGTGCAGACCCTTGACGCTCCTGCAGGTCGCAGGTACGCTTACAGGAAGCACTCCCTTCGGCCACATGCTCATCCAGGCGCCCCTGAAATTGCCGCAATATCGTTCGTAGGTGAGGGGAGTGGCCAGGTCTATGACCTTAATCTTGTCCTTCAGCTGCGGCAGCTCATTTTCCAGTACCTTTATTACAAAATCCGCCACCTTTTCCTTGGCATCCTTGTAGTGACCCAGTTCCCTGGCCGACTTCCAGAAGTCATAGCTGTCGCCGAACAGAATGACTGTCAGAGCAGAACATCCCTCGGGGGCATATCCTGTCTCGGAAGCCCTGTAAATGCTGATCCAGAGCGATTTGTGTTCGGTCAGAGCAATGTTTGTAGGGTATTTGGTCTCAATTCTCAAACCAGAATGCAGTCCTTCCAGTTCCGACTCGACCCCAAGCGATAGGAACATACAGGTCTGTGGATTCTTAAATACGTGCAACTTCTTGATCCAGCGCTCTTTTAGCGGAGTCTCGAACATCGTGTCGAGAGCCCTCACAGTATCGGTCGTGACAATTACGTCATCTGCAGGGAACAGTTCGCCGTTGCACCGGACCCCGATAGCCCTGCCGTCCCTGACCAGCACCCGTTCAACCTTGCTGCGGTAGCGTATCTCGACTCCCAGGCTCTCTGCCCGCTCGAGCATATTCTGCACCATGGTGGTCGAACCGCCCTTGGGATAACCGCTGTCCCCGCCCAGGAAGGTCGCCATCGTGTAAACCAGCGAAATAGCGTTCTGCTCCGGGTCAACCATATTGTTTACCAGCCCGCGCAGATAAGGATTGCTGAACATAGACGTCAGTTCTCCCGAATTCTTTTTCAAAATCCCCGGCAGCTTCAATGCAAATACCGGCGTCCGGACAATCTTGAGCAGCAGCTCGCGGGCATTTCCCGGAGCACAGAAAAAGCTTATCGCCTGCCTGATTGTCCTGCAGAAGCGCTTCGTTGCCTTATTTTCGCTCGGGTCAAATTCCAGCATCTCCGCCTCAAGCTTATCGATGTCGCGCCAGAGATTCAGGCAGACCCCGTCCCTTCTGTAAACATAAACGGGGTCCCGGAAACTGATAGGGTTATTATCCTGCAGGGCTCCGACCTCCTTCCAGCGTCTGTAAATGCTTCCAATACGTGGGCTTGAGCCTACCAGCCAGTGCATTCCGCCTTCGAAATGGTAGCCCTTGCGGTTCCAGCTCACCGATACTCCTCCCGCATTG
The DNA here is from genome assembly GCA_004556005.1 of Bacteroidales bacterium. Lineage (GTDB taxonomy): Bacteria > Bacteroidota > Bacteroidia > Bacteroidales > UBA932 > Cryptobacteroides. The sequence goes on from SFJA01000029.1 coordinate 3,705, forward strand.
ATACCCTGTTCAAAAACAACGACTCTGTGACCCTTTACGGCGCATCTGATTGCCGCGCTCAACCCGGCAACGCCGGCTCCTACTATTGCAATAGTTTTTATTTTACTCATTGTCCTACAGATGATTACAATTACTGCAACAAGTCCCGTCCGGACCCGCCGCCATCTACTTTATCCTGTACGGCGCATCTTCGTACAGCAGGAAACGCTTCGCCTTGCGTATCCATTTCTGTTCTTCCGTCTTGACGTGCTCCTGAACCACATCGAAGGAAAGACGTCCGCGGAGGAATTCTTCCACAACCGGGTCGGAGACCTTGACGAAGAGGTCGTCGTACATCTCAAACTCGCTGTAGCGGTCTGCGAAGTGCTTCATCAGCAGCAGGGTATGGAGGAAGGAGTGGTAGCGCGCGCCCGGCTGCAGCATGATCTGGTAGCCGTAGCAGCGCTGTCCGGCATAGCGGCCGAATGCAGGCGAGAAGCTGCAGGGACGCATCATCACCCCGGGAGGAGTCGGGAGGAATCGGATATCCTCGAGCTTGACGAAAGGCGCACCGAAGTATTCGTACGGACGGGAAGTGCCTATGGCCGGCGTGATGTTGGTGCCGTTCCAGAGCCCGCCGCCGGTGTACATCTCGCAACTGAACATTCCCGGCAGGTCCGAGGCCGGTGCTATTGTCCATGGCATCAGGTCCTTGCCGACGTCGGAACATCTCGCGGAGATGACGTGGAGAGGGAAGCGGGCATCGATCTGCTCGTAATAGAGAGCGCAGAGTTCGCCCAGAGTAAGTCCGTGTCTGTGAGCGACTTTCGGCACCCAGAGCCCGGAATCCACCACTGGAATCGTGCCCTCGACCAGGCGTCCGGCCGGATTGATGTGGTCTATGATGTAGATGGCCGGTCCCTCGAAACTGCGTGCACGGGCGCTGAGAAGACGCATCACGTCCCTCGTGTAGTTGAAATATCGTGTGCCCACGTCCTGGATTTCCACTACAACGGCATCGAGAGAGTCAAGCTGTTCGGCATCGAAACTGATATGGCTGGTATCCGGAGTAAGTTCTCCTTCGCCCGGGGAGAATACCTGGGCGAGATTGCCTCTCTCCTTGAAGATGTCGTAGAGATAGCGTCCCTTTGCCGGATTCCAGCAGTTCTGTGTGCAGAAGCAGCCGACCTTGCCGTCAACCAGACCGCGGTCTAACTGTTCTTCAATCGGAGTTGTACGGAAACTGAACATAGTCCTCAGGCGGCGCTTTCTACAATGTCCTTTGCAATTGCAATCACTTCAGATGCAAGCGCCTCAGCTTCTTCGATGCTCTTTGCCTCGGAGTATATGCGTATGATAGGTTCGGTGTTTGAACGGCGCAGATGAACCCAGCTGCGGCTCTGCTCAAAGTCAATCTTCACGCCATCAACCGTGTTAATCTTTTCATTCCGGTAATGTTCCTTAACTGCCTCGAGAATACGCTCGATAACTGAACTGTCACTAAGGTCTATCCTATTCTTTGCGATGTAATACTGCGGCAGACTGGCCTTGTATTGGCTTACCGTGTATTTGCCATCTTTTGCCTTGAGCCTGTGTTGTGCCAGGTTTGAAAGGAAGAGAGCCACGCCTGTCATTGCGTCCCTGCCGTAATGCGATTCAGGGTAGATTACTCCTCCGTTGCCCTCGCCTCCGATCAGCGCTCCGACCTTGTGCATAAGGGTGGTCACGTTGACCTCGCCGACTGCAGCCGCGTGCCAGGTTCCACCGTGAGCCTCGGTAACGTCACGCAATGCCCGGCTCGAACTCAGGTTGGACACTGTGTGAAGGTCCTTGCGACCCTCGGCGACAGCCCTGTCCAGGAGGTAGTCCGCAACAGCCACCAGTGTGTTTTCCTCTACGAAAGCTTCTCCGTTTTCGCAGATGAATGCGAGTCTGTCAACGTCCGGGTCCACGCTGATTCCGAGGTCCGCAGCCTCGCTGACCACGCGCTCCGACAGCTCCTTCAGGTTCGCTGGCAACGGCTCGGGATTGTGCGCAAAGCGACCGTTCACGTCGCCGTTGATCGTAATGCATTCCACGCCCAGACGCTCGAGCAGCCGCGGCATAATAATCCCGCCCACGGAGTTGATGCTGTCCAGGACCACCTTGAATCCCGCAGCCCTAACTGCGTCAGCATCAACCGCTTCCAGTGCAAGAACGTCATCGATGTGCCTGTCGGTATAATCGGCGTCCTCGATATGCCCAAGCTCTTCCACAGGTGCAAAGTCAAATTCTTCCTGCCTTTCGGCCTCGGCCAGAATTTCGGCACCCTCGGCGGCGGAGAGGAATTCGCCATGCTCGTTGAGGAGTTTGAGCGCGTTCCACTGCCGCGGGTTGTGGCTGGCTGTTATGATGATGCCGCCGTCCGCGCCGGCATAGCGCACCGCAAGCTCGGTAGTCGGAGTGCTCGCAAACCCGCAGCGCACGACATCCACCCCGCAAGCGACGAGCGTACCGCAAACCAGCTGCTCGACCATTTCCCCGCTAATCCGCGCGTCACGCCCGACAACAACCCTGAACCGCCGCTTCTCCGCGGAACGGCACTCCCGAGTCCCGCCGGCTGCACTTACGCTGTCGCAGCTTGCTGCACTTGCACTGTCGCAGCTTGGTGCACAGTGAGACAGGCGCCGCTTCAGACAAACGCAATAGGCGTAACAGAATCTGACAATATCGTTTGGAGTCAAGGCTTCTCCCGGACGGCCGCCTATCGTGCCTCTGATGCCTGAAATAGATTTTATAAGTGACATATTCTATCCGTAGTTTAAGATCTATATACGCAAATTTAGCAAAGAATATTGGACTATCCATCGAATATTGCTAAATTTAGCGGCTTTTTCCGGATGTCCGTGAAAGGTTCGTTAATAAATTGAATTGATATGCAGTGGCTTTGGACAATACTCTTGCTGATAGGGTCAAATGTCTGTATGACGTTTGCCTGGTATGGACATCTCAAATTGCAAGAAATGCACATTTCGGATGGTTGGCCACTCATACTGGTCATACTGCTCTCCTGGGGCATAGCCTTTTTTGAATACTGCCTTCAGGTCCCTGCAAACAGGATAGGTTCAGACATCAACGGGGGCCCCTTCAACCTGATGCAACTCAAGATAATTCAGGAGGTGATATCCCTCACGGTATTTACGCTGTTTGTCACTTTGGTATTTAAGGGCGAAAGTCTCCACTGGAACCACCTTGCAGCATTTATCTGTATGATAGCAGCAGTTTTTTTTGTATTTTTGAAATAAAAAATTTGCAAATCAAAAAATAATCCTTACCTTTGCAATCCCAAACGCTGGGTTCGTATAACGGTTAGTACTCAAGATTCTCAATCTTGCAATAGGAGTTCGATTCTCCTACCCAGTACAAGCAGGAGGTCGACTAAAGGGTCGGCCTCTTCTTTGTTATGAGCGGAGCTCCGCATTGCTGCGCATCCGCTCTACTATCGCACTGACGACTCTAGCCGGATTATTTTGGGGAAGAAAATCGCCAAGACATGGAGGAAGCAGCAGATTATCGTTGGGATTGTAGGATTTAAAGCCTATCTTTGCCACTGTTTCATAAAAATAATAGCTATTCCTTTGATTATCAAAAGAATAGCTATTTTATTTTCGTTTGCCGCAGATGCGGACGGCTGTCTCCTCCGGGAACCCGTGCCACCCTCGGCTGGGGTCGAGCGGAGCGAGACGGTTCCGGAGAAGAGCAGCCGACGCTCGGAGGCATCTGAACATAAAGAAAGAGGATGACCTCAAAGTCAATTTGACTTTTTAGTCAGCCCCTTACCGTCATTCGCGAAAACCGCTCTCACAGATATGCGGCTTCCGTTTGTCCAATCTCATCAGTTCGTCCGTCCCGGATAGACCTTCAGTGCCTCGGCGATGCACTTCATTGCCTTTTCAAGTTCCGGAACCTCAAGCACATAAGCTATGCGGACCTGATTCTTGATGGTCTTATCAGCGTAGAATGCCGTTGCCGGCGTCAACTGTACCGTCTCGTTGTTGTACCTAAAGTCGGTGAGCAACCATTTGGCAAATTCACCCGCGTCGTCAATTGGCAGTTCTGCCACAGCGTAGAATGCTCCGAGCGGAGTCGGGGCAAATACTCCGGGTATTTCGTTGAGAGCCTTGATGGTAACGTCACGACGGCGGATGTATTCTTCCCTGACTTCGGCGAAATAGCTGTCCGGAGTGTCAAGCGCGCCGATGGTGGCATACTGCCCGAGCACAGGTGGACAGAGCCTTGACTGAGCGTATTTGAGGGCAGCTGCGATGACGTCCTTGTTATGAGAGGCGATGCAGCCGATTCTCACGCCGCAGAGGTTGTAACGCTTTGATACTGAGTCAACAAGTATGACATGTTGCTCCAGTCCCTTAAGGTTCATCGCCGAGAAGTGAGGTTCCTCGGTGTAGCAGAATTCCCTATAGACCTCGTCGGAAATCAGGAAGAGGTCGTGCTTGAGGCAGAACTGGCCCAGCTGTATCATTTCTTCCTTGCTGAAGAGTTTTCCGGACGGGTTGCAAGGGTTGCTGATTAGCACCGCCCTGGTCTTTGGGGTGAGGACCTTTTCAAATTCTTCGATACCCGGTATGTCGAAATTGTTGCGTATGTTTGTGTGTACGGCTACGAGCTTGATATCGTTGAGTATTGCGTAGGTGTTGTAGTTCGTGTAGAACGGCTCGACAACGATGATTTCCTCTCCCGGGTCAGCGGCTACCTGCATTGCGAGCGCAAAAGCCTCGCTTCCGGCTACGTCGATGAGAATTTCAGATACGTCGAGTTCTATGCCGCATTTTTTGTAGTACTTCTCTACCAGGCCCTTGCGCAGAGGCATAAGGCCTGCGGAGTTGCTGTAGGAGATGTGATCGAGCCTGTCGCAGGCAGCCTTGACCGCCTCCAGGGCACACTCAGGAGACTTGATGTCAGGAGCTCCGACATTGAGGTGGTAAACCTTGACGCCCGCTGCTTCTGCGGCTTCCGAAACCGGGGCCAGCTTCCTGATGGCCGATGCCGGTAACGCTGATGATTTTTTCGAAATCTGTGGCATATAGCTATTGTTTACTGTTGTTTCTATATTTTTCCCGCCCCGCCCCGGGCAAAATGCCCCGTAATCTCGAGCCCCGGAACAGCCCGGCAGGTTAGGCTAGCTCCGGCTGATGAGGAATTCGGCAATCTGCACTGCGTTGAGCGCTGCGCCTTTCCTGATCTGGTCGGCAGAGAGCCAGAGTGTGATGCCGTTAGGGTCGGTGATGTCCTTACGCACGCGGCCGACATAAACGTCATCCTTTCCTCCGGTGAACAAAGGCATAGGGTACACCTTGTTGGCAGGGTCGTCCTGAAGTGTCACTCCAGGTGCAGCGGCAAGGACCTTGCGGACCTCCTCCACTTCAAGCGGCCTTTCGGTCTCGATCCATACCGCTTCGCTGTGCGAACGGAGAGAAGAGATGCGCACGCAGGTTGCCGAGCATTTCACGTCGGAATGCATGATTTTGCGTGTCTCGTTGTACATCTTCATTTCCTCCTTGGTATAGTCGTTGTCCTGGAAAACGTCGATCTGAGGAATGACATTGTAAGCGAGCTGGTAAGCGAACTTGCTGACAGTCACCGGCTTGGCCTCTACAATATCCTTGTATTGCTGCTGCAGTTCGGCCATTGCCTGCGCACCCGCACCTGAAGCGGACTGATAGCTCGCAACGTGTATCCTCTTGATATGAGAGAGATTCTCGATAGGCTGCAGGGCCACAACCATCATAATGGTCGTACAGTTAGGGTTTGCAATTATTCCTCGAGGCCTGATCAGAGCATCCTCGGCATTGCACTCCGGCACTACGAGAGGCACGTCCTCGTCCATCCTGAACGCGCTGGAGTTGTCTATCATCACAGCACCGTACTTCGTAATGGTATCGGCAAATTCCTTCGAAGTGCCGGCTCCCGCCGATACAAAGGCATAGTCAACGCCCTTGAAGTCATCATTGTGCTGGAGCAGCCTGACCTCATACTCCTTGCCCCTGAACTCATACTTTGTTCCGGCACTCCTCTCCGAACCGAAGAGAAGCAATTCGTCTATGGGGAAATTCCTCTCCGCAAGCACGCGGAGAAACTCCTGTCCAACGGCGCCGCTTGCGCCGACAATCGCTACTTTCATATACTTTAAATGTTTACAACTCTCATAATGTCCGCAAAAACACCTGCGGCGGTGACGTCCGCTCCGGCTCCGTAACCCTGGATAAGCATAGGGTGCTTGTGATACCTTGAAGTGGTGAGCAGGACTATATTGTTGGACCCGTCAAGCACGTAGAACGAATGGTCCGAAGAAACCGCCCTGAGCGAAACGCTGCAACGGCCGTTCTCCATGCAGGCAACGAAGCGCCATCTCTTGTGCTCCCTTTCCAGTTCCCGTCTCTGCTCCTCGAAGGCGGCGTCAAGTTCCGGAAGCCTCTCCCAGAATTCTTCCAGACTGCATTCGAAAAGTTCCTGAGGGACAAACAATTCCGCGCGCACATCCTCCTGATTGACCTTGTAGCCCGCCTCGCGCGAAAGGATCACGAGTTTGCGTATCACGTCCTTGCCGCTCAGGTCGATGCGAGGGTCCGGTTCTGAATAACCTTCCTCCTGGGCCATCTTGACCGTCTTGCTGAAAGGAATGTCGGCTGAGATGGTGTTGAAGATGTAGTTCAGCGTGCCGCTGACCACGGCCTCGATCTTTTCTATCTTGTCCCCGCTGTTGCGCAGGTCGTTGATGGTTCCGATGATAGGCAGGCCCGCGCCGACGTTGGTCTCGTACAGGAATTTGACCCCCATGCGCTTGGCGCTCTCCTTGAGTGCGCTGTAGTTGCCGTAGTCGGAAGAAGCCGCTATCTTGTTGGCTGTCACCACGGAAATGCCGTGACTGAAGAATTGTTCATAAAGTCCGGCAACTTCAGCGCTGGCAGTGCAATCGACAAACACGGAGTTGAAGATGTTCATTCCAATGACCTCGTCGCGCAAGCGCTTGATATCGAGCGGCTCGCCGGCGGCAAGGAGCTCACGGTAGTTGGAAAGTTCGATGCCGTTGCGGTCGAATATGCCGCGGGTGCTGCGTGCTATGCCTACTATGTTTATCTTGAGATTCTGTTCCTTCTTTAGACTTTCCCTCTGCTGCGCAATCTGTTCGAGCAGTTTGGCACCCACCGTTCCGACTCCGCATACGAAGAGGTTAAGTTCCTGATATTCGGACAGGAAGAAACTGTCGTGAATGACATTGAGGCTCTTGCGCAGGAACTTGCTCTCAACTACAAAGGAAATGTTTGTCTGAGACGCTCCCTGGCTTATCGCGATGATGTTGATGCCGTTGCGTCCGAGGGTGGAGAAGAGTTTGCCGGCTATGCCCGGGTGACCGTTCATGTTGTCCCCGACCACTGCCACGGTAGAGAGCCCCTCGCGGAAAGTCGCCTTGTTGACTGCACCTTCGCATATTTCGCGGGCAAATTCCCTGTTGAGCACCTCGCAGGCCTTTTCGGCATCCCTGCGTCTCACACCTAGCGAAATTCCAGTCTCAGAAGAAGACTGGCAGGCGAGGAATACGCTGATATGGTTGTCGGCAAGAGAGCCGAATATCCTTTTGTCCACGCCGACAACGCCGACCATTATCGGACCTCCGATGTTTATCAGACAGGTGTCGTCGATGGAAGAGATTCCGGTAATCGATGCCTTGCTTCTCTTGCAGTCGTGTTTGATGACCGTTCCCGCACCCTCGGGATTGAAGGTGTTGCGCACCCTGATTGGAATGTTTCTTGACAGGGCAGGGTAGAGGGTTGGCGGATAAACCACCTTGGCTCCGAAGTTGCAGAGCTCCATAGCCTCCTCATAGCTCAGTTCATCAATTACATACGAGGTGTCTATCATCCTCGGGTCGGCAGTCATAAAGCCGTCGACATCGGTCCAGATTTCGAGTGTTTCGGCTTCCAGAGCCGCTGCGATTATGCTCGCCGTGTAGTCTGAGCCGCCCCTTCCGAGATTGCTTATCCTGCCGCTGTGAAGGTCCCTGGCAATGAATCCCGGAACTACGGTCACTTCCTTGATCCCGCCAATCTTTTCCTTGACGAGGCTGTAGCTCTCTTCGCTTGCAAGGCAGTCCTTGCCGTCTTCCCTGACGGTGCGTATCATATCCAGCGAGTCGGCAAGCGCGCAGCCGAGCATAGTGGAAATGATAGGTGCTGACATGCGTTCGCCGTAACTTACTATCTCATCGCAGCTGTGTTCCGAAAGGTCTCCAAGCAGGAAAACGCCTTTGAAAAGTTCTCCGAGCTTGTCCAGCAGGGGAGTGACCACCGCCTTGAGAGCCTCACGGTCCTCCTCGCGTATCACGCTGTCAATCAGTTCGAGATGCCTGCTTCTGAGAGCATCGTAATAAGCAGTATAGCTTGAGTCGGAGGACTCTGCAAGTTTTGCAGTGAGAATCAGACGGTCGGTTACTCCGCCAAGTGCGGAAACTACAACTACGGCTGGCCCGTCGAGGGAGCCGACAATCTTCCTGATGCCCGCAAGCCCCTCTGGGGAGCCTACTGATGTACCGCCGAATTTAAGAACCTTCATAACACACAAATATATGCTTTTATAGCGAAAATTACAATACCTTTATCTGTCCCAGAAACAGTTCGCTATCCTGTTCGCTGAAAGCTCTCAACTTGCAGTAAGAATCAAAAACAACATTGTCAACTTCCCTTATATCAGGGAAATATCCTTCTGGATGAATAATTACCAGAGTGCATACGCTGGCATCGGGGATCATTGCGCAACTTGCGCTCAGACCTATCCCGGTGTCAAGCAGTCCGAGCAAATCCCTCTTGACGCTGTGGTCCGGGCAGCAGCTGTATCCTATGCCCGGCATAATTACCTTGCAGCCGCTCTGCTCCGTAAACAGTATTCCGGCCCTGCAGCTTGCAGCTTCCGCCAGGCAGACCGACACAGCGTGACGCACCAGATCCGGCACCGCGCACGCCCCGCATCTGCAGCCCTGGTGGTGAGGCGCTTCTCCGCCCTCGACCTTCGCTGCAAACACTCCCATCTGCCGCCAGCCATCCGCCGGAAGCAGGTCCGCCAGACAATTTCCTCCCTTTTGCCTCAGCATAGGCAGTTTCAGGCTTCCGTCACGGCTTATGATAAGGTCGCAGCCCTGCTCCACCGTCCTTCTGCAATCCAGGAACCTCGCTTGCAGGGTAAGCGTAAAGCAGCCGCTGTCCATAAGCGTTTCCGCCTCTTTCCTAAGCTCCGCAACCCTTTCGTCAGCCTCCGCCGCATTGCCCATTCCGCACACGGCACGGAAGAGCCTCCAGTCAAAGTGTTGCTTCAGCTCGTCGATGCCTGTAGTCTGACTTTCAATATCTTGCAGTTTGTTATAATCAAACTGTTCTGTAAACTTCCTTTTTTCGATTGTACTCTTTTCGCCTCTCTTTCTGAAGAGCTCCTGCAGCCTTGTATGCTCCTCGCTTTCTTCCTTGAGGAACTGTTCCCTGGCGCTCAGGTACTTCTTGCATTTCACAGCCGTCGCCGAGGCGTCAGCGCCGTAGTGCACGTTAGAGTAGATCGGTGCGAGCTTGACTGCCGTGAAACTGGCCGACGCCGCAGCGCCTCCAACAAAAACGGCAATGTCCAGCCCCTGCTCTGCCATCAGGGAGCAGAATTGTTCCATACGATAAAGCGAAGGTGTAATCAGGCCGCTCAGCCCGATGATCTGCGCCCCGCACTCCAGCGCCTTTGCCAGAATCTCTTCCGCCGGCACCATCACGCCCAGGTCTATGACCTCGAACCCGCTGCACTGCAACACGATGGCGGTGATGTTCTTGCCTATGTCGTGCACGTCTCCCTGCACAGTAGCTATCACCACCTTCGCCTTGCTGCCGCCGCTGTCCTCCGCCTTCATATAAGGCTGAAGCACATCGACCGCCTGCCGCATCACCTTTGCCGACTTCACTACCTGCGGCAGGAACATCCTGCCCTCGCCGAACAATTCTCCGACCTTCTCCATACCCTGCATCAGCGGCCCCTCGATGACAGCCACCGCGCTGCCGAGTTCCGAAAGGCTCTTCAGCACGTCGTGTTCCAGCCCCGTCGCACTGCCCTTGACCAGCGCATCACTGAGCCTGGCGCTGCAGTCCTGAACCGGACTCTCAGACGTCGTTAAGGTCGAATTCTCCTTTGCACCGCCACCTCCTCCTTCGCCTGCTGCCTGGGCCGCGAGCCTGCCGGCATATTCCACCAGCCTCGTGGTCGCCTCGGCGTCGGAATCGAATAACACGTCCTCGACGGCCTGCAGCAGTCCCGGGTCTATGCTGTCGTAAATCTGCAGCATCTGCGGGTTGACTATCGCCATATCCAGCCCGGCCTTTATCGCGTGGTAGAGGAATGCCGAATGCATTGCCTCGCGTACCGCATTGTTGCCGCGGAATGCGAACGACAGGTTGGAAATACCCCCGGAGCAGAGAGCCCCGGGAAGGTTCTGCTTGATCCAGCGCACCGCCTCGATAAAATCGACCCCGAAGCGGGCATGCTCGGCGATGCCCGTGCCGATTGAAAGCACGTTGACATCGAATATTATGTCGCCCGGGTCTATCCCCGCTGCCGTCAGCAGTTCGTACGACCTGCGGCTTATCTCTATCTTGCGCTCGTACGAAGTCGCCTGGCCCTTCTCGTCAAAGGCCATTACGACCATTGCGGCACCCATACTCTTGATATGCAGCGCTTTGCGTACAAATACCTCTTCTCCTTCTTTAAGCGAAATCGAATTGACTATCGCCTTGCCCTGAACGTTTTCCAGCCCGGCGCAGACGGTATCCCAGTCGGATGAGTCTATCATTATCGCCGCCTTCGCGACCGCCGGATCGGAAGAAACGTACCTCAGGAAAGTCTGCATCTGCTCGCGCGAATCCAGCATCGCGTCGTCCATGTTGACGTCGATGATGCTCGCTCCGCCCTCGATCTGGGCAGCCGCCACCTCGAGAGCCTCGTTATATGCCCCGGACGCAATCAGACGGGCAAACTTGCGGGACCCCGCTACATTGCTGCGCTCTCCGATATTGGTGAAATTCCGGCTGCTGTCTATCCTGACCGCCTCGAGGCCGCTCACGCACAGGTGAGGCCGGGAGGTGGAGGAGAATTGTTCCTTACCCGCAGTCCTTGCTTTTTTGCCCCGGACGGCGTCCGCAATCGCACGTATGTGCTCCGGAGTTGTGCCGCAGCAGCCGCCGACTATGTTGAGCAGGCCCTCGTCCGCCATCCTGCCTATGCAGGCCGCCATTTCTTCGGGGCTGTCGTTGTAGCGGCCCATCTCGTCCGGCATTCCGGCGTTGGGGAAGAACAGCAGCGGGAGAGGGGAGAAACGGTCGATTTCGCGCACCAGCGGCAGCATCTGTTCGGCACCGAGTGCACAGTTGATGCCCAGAGCGACCAGACCTGGAGCGTGCGAAACCGAAATCGCAAAGGCCTCGAGCGTCTGTCCTGTCAGCATCCTGCCGCTGCGGTCGCTGACCGTTGCCGAAATCATCATAGGCACCGGAACTCCGAGTTCTTCAAATGCCTTTATCGCAGCCTTGGCGTTGAGCGCATCGAACCAGGTTTCCAGAAGGATAAGGTCAACACCGCCTTTGAGCAGTCCGTCTATCTGTATTTTGTAAGAGTCCTTTATCTCATTGAAACTGAAGCGCCTTGCTGCCGGATTGTCGGCATCGCCGCCCATCGATAGACTGTATCCTCCAGGTCCGACGCTGCCAGCGACCCAGACCTTGCGCGGGCTTTCGTCAGCCGCGCGCCTTGCGATGCGGGCCGCCTCGAGTGCCATCTGAGCCGCCTTGTCGGCAAGCCCGTGAGCAAGTTGTGTAAGCGGGTTTGCACCGAAACTGTTGGTTTCGATAATGTCTGCACCTGCCTCGATATAACGGCGGTGTATGTCCATAATGACATCCGGAGCGCTCAGGTTGAGCAATTCGTTGTCTCCCTGGTACGATTCCCTGTCCGGGACAAGGCGCTGGATCATCGTGCCCATAGCGCCGTCAAGCGTCAGGATGCGCTTAGAAATTATCTCTGAGAATGCTGGTGACATTGTCCTGTCTGCCCATTGTGTAGAAATGAATTGCCGGAACCCCATGCTTCAGAAGGTCCTTGCACTGAGCGCTGCACCACTCGCGGCCGGCCTCGTAGCAGTATGCCGCATCGTCGGCGTGTGAGTGAATGGTATGGACGAGTTCCTGCGGAATGTCTATTGAGAATGAGCGCGGCAGCAGTTCGATCTGCCTGGCGTTCGAAAGCGGTTTCAAGCCGGGAATGATAGGAACGGTGATCCCTGCTTCGCGGCACTTGTCGCGGAAACGGTAAAATACTGAATTGTCAAAGAACATCTGGGTGATGATGTAGTCCGCGCCGGCGTCAACCTTGCGCTTGAGGTTGGCAATGTCCTGGTCGAGGTTAGCTGCCTCGAAATGCTTCTCCGGATATGCCCCCACGCCTATGCAGAATGAGCAGTCCTTTTCCTTTTCAAAGCGGCGCACGGCACTCACGAGCTCGCTTGCATAACGGTATCCGTCAGGTTCGGGCGTGAACCGCTTTTCCCCAATGAGAGAGTCGCCCCGGAGGACCATTACGTTTTCGAAGCCCAAGAACCTGAAGTCCTGCAGCAGGCTCTCTATCCTGTCTGCCGAGCGCCCTCCGCAAATCAGGTGCGGGACAGGCTCCACGCCGAATTCTGCCTGGATGGCGCAACAGACGGCTGTCTCGCTCACACGGCGCATAACGGCGTGCCGGGTGAAACTTCCGTCAGGAGTCTGCCTAAATTCGTACTCCTCGCGGTGGCTCGTGACATTGATGTAAGGCGGGCGGAACTCCATCAGCGGCCTGATGGTCTCAAGCAGTTCCTTCTTGCTGATTCCACCGCGCGGAGGTACAATCTCGAGAGATGGGAAAGCCTTTTTGCTGTCGCGTAATATGTCTTTTATCTTCATTGCTACTTTAACTAACCATTACATCTTGTTCCTTGCTTTTCTCAGCACTTCAGCGTGTTTGCTGACTGTGGCTGCCTTCAAAGCGTCCGGCGTTTATGTCAGCAGGGCGTCAGCGAGCTGCTCGAGTGCCGGAATGTCGGACTCCTTCATTCGGCTCCTGATGGTGACGACAGGTTCTACAATCTCTATTTCCTTCATCTGAGAGAGTTGCTCCTTCATCACCCTGGCAGCGCAAGGCGCCCAGGAACCATTCTCGACAATTGCAACCCTGCGCTTGCAGTAACCCTTTGCCTGAAGCCTGTGAAGGAACTGATACATAGGCGTAAACAAACCTCCGTCATATGATGAGGACGCAAATACCGCCTTGCTGTATCGGAAAGCGTCCTCGACGTTTTCCGCGATGTCGCTGCGGCTCAGGTCGCTTACAACAACCTTTGCGGCACCCTTGGCCCTCAGTATCTCCGCAAGTTTCCCTGCCGCTTCCAGTGTTCCTCCGTAAATTGATGCACAGGCAATGAAAACACCTTCTGTTTCAGGCTCGTAACTGCTCCAAGTGGAGTAAAGCTTCAAATAATCTCCTAGATTATCCTCGAGTATAGGCCCATGGAGAGGCCTGATGCTCTTTATGGCACCGCTTTCTGCAAGCGGTGCAAGTTTTCTGAGCAGGGTCTGGACAGGGCCGCCGTATTTGCCGACTATGTTGAAGTAATAGCGCCTTGCCTCGCAGCTCCAGTCATCGTCATCGCGACCGTAGAATCCGCATTTAGAAAGGGCTCCGAACTTGCCGAATGCATCGGCGCTGTACAGGACTCCGTCGTATTCGTCAAGGCTGACCATCACCTCCGGCCAGTGTACCATAGGAGCATCGAAGAAACGCAGGCTGTGTGAACCGAGCTCAAGGACGTCTCCTTCCTTCACTACGAGGGTCCTGCCCGCAAATGATGCGTCAGGCCAGAATTGACCAAGCATCTGGACGGCCTTCTGGCTGCAGACGAGCTGAAGGTTCGGGTAAATGTCCAGCATGTCGCGGACCAGGGCCGAGTGGTCCGGCTCCATATGATGTACGATGAGATAATCCGGCGTCCTTCCTTCGAGGGCTTCGGTCAGATTGCGTTTCCATTCTTCGCCCTTGCGCGCGTCGCAGGTGTCCAGAACGGCGACTTTTTCGTCAAGTATCAGGTATGAGTTATATGCGATTCCTTCAGGAACTATGTACTGACCCTCGAAAAGGTCCAGGTCCAGGTCGTCGGTTCCGATGTACCTGGTTGTTTCGCTAAGCTTATTCATAATGATTCCAATCGTACAAATATCCCGTAAAGTTAGAAAAAAATTCCCAATTACCTTCATTGATGTCTTAGTCTGACATAACTTCTTGTGACATTGTCGCGGAGCCGTAGCCTTGAGCTTACAACTGTGTTTTACAGCCTGTATATAAATTAAGGTCAAGATCTTTGTATATTGCAAGATAATTGCTATCTTCGCAAGACGGATAGTTCAGTAGTATGAAATTGAAAAGCAGCAAAACAATCGAAGGTAGGAGGATGTCTGGATCAAGGGCTCTCTGGATGGCTGACGGAATGAAGCGCGAGCAGTTCGGCAAGCCGATAATTGCCATAGCCAACTCCTTTACCCAGTTCGTTCCCGGCCATACCCATCTGCACGAGGCGGGACAGATAATCAAGGAAGAAATAGAGAAACTCGGCTGTTTCGCCGCCGAATTTGACACCATTGCCATCGATGACGGCATTGCGATGGGGCACGACGGAATGTTGTATTCGCTCCCGAGCCGCGAGATAATCGCTGACAGTGTCGAGTATATGGTCAGCGCCCACAAGGCGGATGCCCTGGTGTGCATCAGCAACTGCGACAAGATTACGCCGGGTATGCTGATGGCAGCCATGAGGCTCAACATCCCTACAGTCTTTGTGTCCGGCGGACCTATGGAGGCAGGGTGCCTGGGTCAGGAAAAGATTGACCTGATTGTGGCTATGGTAAAGTCTGCTGATCCTACGGTAAGCGACGGTGAGATAGAGGACATAGAATCTGCAGCCTGTCCTACTTGCGGCAGCTGTTCAGGCATGTTCACCGCCAACTCGATGAACTGCCTTACCGAAGCCATTGGGCTCTCCCTGCCGGGCAACGGCACGATAGTGGCCACACACAAGCTCCGCGAGCAGCTTATGCGCAAGGCCGCAAGACTCATCGTGGAAAATGCAAAACGCTATTACGAACAGGATGACTGCTCGGTTCTTCCTCGAAGCATAGCAACACGGCAGGCCTTCCTCAACGCAATGACCCTGGACATAGCGATGGGCGGTTCCACAAATACGGTCCTGCATCTTCTTGCCGTGGCTCGCGAGGCGGGAGTTGACTTCACCATGGCTGACATCGACAGCCTGTCACGCAGGGTTCCTTGTCTTTGCAAGGTAGCCCCGAACACCCAGAAATACCATATCCAGGACGTAGGCCGCGCCGGAGGAATCATTGGCATACTCGCTGAACTTGCAGCGGCCGGTCTCGTGGACACGTCGCTCAGGCGTGTTGACAATTTGACCCTTGCTGAGGCCATAGCCTCATATGGGGTTTGCTCGGAGAGTTTTGACAGTTCCAACTCTTCCATTTATCTTGCTGCTCCGGCCGGTGTGCGCAGCTGCGCAATGGCTTCACAGGACAATTATTACGAGTCCCTCGATCTCGACCGCGAGACGGGCTGCATACGCTCTGTAAGCAACGCCTATACCCGCGACGGCGGACTGGCCGTTCTCAGGGGCAACATAGCTCCGGACGGCTGCGTAGTCAAGACTGCCGGTGTAGATCCTTCTCTCTGGCATTTCGAAGGAACCGCCAAGGTATTTGATTCACAGGAGGCTGCCTGCGAGGGCATACTCGGTGGACAGGTCAGGGCAGGTGACGTAGTAGTCATCACCTACGAGGGTCCGAAGGGTGGTCCTGGAATGCAGGAAATGCTCTATCCAACCTCATACATCAAGTCCATGCATCTCGGAAAGGAATGTGCTCTCATCACAGATGGACGCTTCAGCGGGGGTACCTCGGGATTGAGCATAGGACATATTTCTCCGGAAGCGGCTTCGGGCGGAAACATCGCTCTTGTCAGGGACGGCGATTCCATAATAATCGACATCCCTTCACGCAGCATAAATGTCTGCCTCAGCGTAGCGGAACTTCAGAAACGCCGCCGCGAAGAGGAGGAAAGGGGACGCAAGGCATTTACTCCGCCGCACCGCGACCGCAAGGTTTCACGCAGTCTCAGGGCATATGCCGCTATGGTAAGCAGCGCGGACAAGGGTGCCGTAAGGTTGCTTGATGATGACAACATATAGTTAACAGGCTGATTGTATGGACAAGATAATGACAGGCGCGGAGATACTCCTGGAAAGTCTGCTTGCCGAGGGAATCGATACCGTATTTGGATACCCTGGCGGACAGATTCTTCAGGTATATGACAAGATGTACTCCTACTCCGACCGCCTCAGACATATACTGGTGCGCCACGAACAGGGCGCGATTCACGCCGCCCAGGGCTATGCCAGGGCATCTTCCCGACTGGGTGTCGTAATAGTGACTTCCGGTCCGGGAGCCACCAACGTGATTACGGGCATTGCCGATGCTATGATTGACTCAACACCTCTGCTGGTAATATGCGGTCAGGTTGGAACGGCTGCCCTCGGCACGGATGCATTCCAGGAAACCGACCTCATAGGAATGGCCGTTCCGATCAGCAAATGGACTATGCAGATACGCCGTCCTGAGGATGTGGCGCCAGCGGTTGCCAAGGCAGTATATATCGCGATGACCGGCCGTCCTGGACCTGTCGTTCTGGATTTTACCAAGGACGCCCAGATTGGCAGCGCGCCTTTCATCTATAGCAAATGCTCGTTCATCCGCAGTTATCTGCCGGTTCCCGAAACCGATCCCGAATCCGTTGCAAAGGCTGTTGAACTGATCGAAGAGTCCAGCCGTCCGCTCGTTGTCTGCGGGCAGGGTGTGATCCTTTCGGGCGCGGAGAAGGAACTGATGGAATTTGTCCGCAAGGGAGGTATTCCTGTGGCTTCTACGCTGCTCGGACTCAGCGCCGTTCCTTCAGACTTCCCTTACTATGTAGGTATGGTCGGAATGCACGGCAATGTCGCGGCCAATATGATGACCCAGAAATGCGACCTGCTGATAGCCGTCGGCATGCGTTTCGATGACAGGGTTACGGGCAAGATTTCCGAATATGCCCCGAAGGCGAAGATAATCCACATAGACATAGACCCTTGCGAACTCGGCAAGGTCGTGCGCGTTGACGTGCCTGTGGCCGGTGATGCGAAGAGTGTGCTTTCAAAAATCACGGAAGCTATGCGATTCTCCAACCACGATGAATGGCTGTGCTCAGCCCGCCACTATGAGGAGGTTGAGGACAAGGAAGTCATAGCTCCCGAGGTCAGGCCGACGGAAGGTCGCATCAATATGGGAGAGGTCGTTGCAAGATTTTCCGAAGTGTGCGGAAACGATGCGATAGTCGTGACCGACGTCGGTCAGAACCAGATGAGCGCGGCGAGGTATTCGCGCTTCAAGCGCAGCCGCAGCTTCATCTCATCCGGAGGTCTGGGCACTATGGGATTCGGCATTCCGGCCGCTATGGGCGCGAAGCTCGGCGCACCTGACCGTCAGGTCTGCCTGTTCGTCGGCGACGGAGGACTGCAGATGACCGAACAAGAATTCGGCACCATAATGCAGGAGCGCATCGCGGTCAAGATGGTCCTGCTCAACAATAACTGGCTGGGAAACGTGCGCCAGTGGCAGGAACTCTTCTACGGCGAGAGGTATTCGCAGACCAGGATGCTCAATCCGGATTATTCGCTCATTGCCGCAGCATACGGTATCAAGTACCGCAAGGTGGTTGAGCGTGAGGAACTTGAGCCGGCGCTCAGGGAAATGGCACTCAGTGACGAGCCTTGGCTGCTTGAAGTAATGGTCGAGGAGGCCGGAATGGTCTATCCTATGATTCCTCCGGGAAAAAGGGTTGACGAAATAATGCTCTCTACAGACAAGTGGTATGATGACAGAGGATAAGAAAATATACGTAATCTCGGTTTATTCCGAGAATCAGATCGGCCTTCTGGGCTCGATTTCAAACATATTTGCAAGAAGGAACATCAACATAGAGAGCCTTACCGTGTTCCCGTCCGAGTTTCCCGGCGTGCATCATTTCACGTTCAGGGTAACTGCCGACGAGCGCATTGCGGCCATGCTTGTGAGGCTTATCGAAAAGAAGGTTGACGTGATAAAGGCCTTCTGGTTCCTATGCGACAGTGTATGGTCTTCGGAGCACGAGACTATGTCAAAGCTCCTTGAACAAAGAATGTTTGACAAAAAAGATAAATAAAAAATGGCTAAACTTGATTTTGGCGGAGTACAGGAAACAGTTGTAACCCGCAGTGAATTTACCCTTGCTAAAGCGCAGGAAACTTTGAAAGGTAAGAAGATTGCCGTTCTCGGATATGGTGTACAGGGTCCTGGACAGTCGCTCAACCTCCGTGACAACGGATTTGACGTGATTATCGGACAGCGTCCGGGCAAGACCTGGGAAAAGGCCGTTGCAGACGGCTGGGTACCGGGCGAAACCCTCTTCAGCATCGAGGAGGCAAGCGAAAGGGGAGACATCATCTGCTGCCTGCTTTCAGACGCAGCCGTCATGTCCGTATGGCCTACCATCAAGCCTCACCTCACTGCTGGTAAGACACTTTACTTCTCACACGGATTTGCAATTACCTGGAGTGACCGCACAGGATGCGTTCCACCGGCTGATATCGACGTCGTTATGGTAGCGCCTAAGGGCTCCGGAGCAACGGTTCGTTCCCTCTATCTCGAGGGTCGCGGAATCAACTCTTCTTTCGCAGTATATCAGGATGTCAGCGGACACGCTCTAGAAACCACTCTTGCTCTCGGAATCGGTATCGGTTCAGGCTATCTTTTCGAGACCACATTCCAGCGTGAGGCCATTTCTGACCTTACCGGAGAGAGAGGTTCGCTTATGGGAGCCATCCAGGGACTTCTTCTCGCCCAGTACGAAGTTCTTCGCGAGCACGGCCATAGCCCGAGCGAGGCGTTCAACGAGACCGTAGAGGAACTCACCCAGTCACTTATGCCGCTCTTCGCAGCCAAGGGAATGGACTGGATGTACGCAAACTGCTCTACAACCGCACAGAGGGGCGCCCTCGACTGGATGGGACCTTTCCATGATGCAATCAAGCCTGTCGTTGAGAAGCTCTACGAAAGCGTGGCAAGCGGAAACGAAGCTCAGATCTCAATCGACTCCAACTCAAAACCTGACTACCGCGAAGGTCTGGAAAAGGAACTCAAGGCCCTCAGGGAAAGCGAGATGTGGCGCACCGCCGTTACCGTACGCTCACTCAGGCCAGAAAACAGCAAGAAATAATGTATGGACAACAGGGTTTATATTTTCGATACCACACTCAGGGACGGCGAGCAGGTGCCGGGATGCCAGCTTAACACAGTTGAGAAAATCCAGGTAGCCAAGGCGCTCGAAGGTCTCGGCGTGGATGTCATCGAGGCGGGATTTCCGATTTCGAGTCCTGGTGACTTCAACTCGGTCGTGGAGATTTCCAAGGCCGTCACCTGGCCTACCATATGCGCACTCACCAGGGCGGTGCAGAAGGACATCGACGTTGCTGTCGATTCGCTTAAGTACGCCAAGCACAAGCGCATACATACCGGAATCGGTACTTCCGACTCCCATATCTTGTACAAGTTCCGCTCCAATCGAGAAGAGATAATCGAGCGGGCGGTCCGCGCTGTCAAATATGCCAGGCAGTATGTCGATGAGGTCGAATTCTACGCCGAAGACGCCGGACGTACCGACAACGAGTACCTCGCCCGCGTGGTCGAGGCCGTAATCAAGGCCGGCGCTACCGTGGTGAACATTCCGGACACCACGGGCTATTGCCTTCCGGACGAATACGGTGCAAAGATCAAGTACCTGATGGAGCACGTGGACGGCATCGACAAGGCAATCATCTCCACCCACTGTCACAACGACCTGGGTATGGCGACGGCAAACACGATGTCCGGACTGCTCAACGGAGCGCGCCAGTGCGAAGTGACCATAAACGGAGTGGGCGAGCGAGCCGGCAACACCGCGCTTGAGGAGATAGCAATGATACTCAAATGCCACACCGACATTGACCTCTGCACAAATATCAACACTACCCGCATAGCGCCTGTCAGCCGTATGGTTTCCAGCCTTATGAATATGCCTGTGCAGGCAAACAAGGCAATTGTCGGCCGCAATGCATTTGCCCATTCTTCAGGCATTCATCAGGACGGTGTGCTCAAGCAGGCAAGCACTTACGAAATCATCGACCCGAAGGACGTCGGCCTCGATGACAACAACATAGTGCTCACTGCACGCAGCGGCCACGCTGCCCTCCGCTACCGTCTCGAAGTGCTTGGAATCAAGGTAGATGACAGCAAGCTTGAAAAACTCTACGAGGCCTTCCTCAAGCTTGCAGACCAGAAGAAGCAGGTTAATGACGACGACCTTCTGATGCTCGCAGGAGCGGAGAGGGTTGCCGACAGGCACATAGTCCTTGAATACCTTCAGGTGACAAGCGGCAAGGGGCTCAAGCCCGTTGCAAGCATAGGCCTTTCTATCGCCGGGGAAAAATTCGAGGCCGCAGCAAGCGGAAACGGTCCTGTGGATGCAGCCATCAACGCGCTCAAGAATATCATCAAGCGCAAGATGACCATCAAGGAGTTTACCATCCAGAGCATCACCAAGGGTTCGGACGATACCGGAAAGGTGCATATGCAGGTGGAGCACGACGGTAAGCTTTATTTCGGCTTTGGCGCTGATACTGATATAGTTACCGCATCTGTAGAAGCATTTGTGGATTGCGTAAACAAATTTGGCAACCGATGAATACTCTGTTTGACAAAATCTGGGACTCGCATATCGTTTCTCTTATCGAGGATGGCCCGACCCAGCTCTACATAGACCGCCTCTATTGTCACGAGGTCACCAGCCCACAGGCTTTTGACGGACTCAGGGCAAGGGGCATCAAGTGCCTCAGGCCTGAACGAGTATTCTGCATGCCTGACCACAACACCCCGACCCACGACCAGGACAAGCCTATAGCAGACCCGGTTTCAAAGGCCCAGGTGGATGCACTTGAGCGCAATGCTGAACAATTCGGCCTCACATACTACGGAATGATGAATCCGGACAACGGAATCATACACGTCGTAGGACCGGAAAAGGGTCTCAGCCTTCCGGGAATGACCATAGTTTGCGGAGACTCGCATACTTCTACCCACGGTGCAGTCGGCGCCGTCGCTTTCGGCATCGGTACCAGTGAGGTGGAGATGGTTCTTGCATCTCAGTGCATACTGCAGCAGAAGCCTAAGTCTATGAGCATACGCATTGAGGGCGAGCTCGGCAAGGGCGTGACAGCCAAGGATATGGCACTTTATCTTATGATGAAGCTGACTACCAGCGGAGCAACAGGATATTTTATCGAATACCGTGGCTCGGCAGTCCGTTCCCTTTCTATGGAAGGCCGTCTCACTCTTTGCAACCTGTCCATAGAAATGGGTGCCAGGGGCGGTTTCGTCGCACCTGACGAGACTACCTTCGAGTATCTCAAAGGTCGTGAGTATGCTCCAAAGGGCGATGACTGGGACAAGGCCGTTGCTTATTGGAAAACGCTCAGCAGCGGGGACGATGCCGTATTTGACAAGGAACTTGTTTTCGATGCTTCGGACATCAGACCTATGATTACTTACGGAACCAACCCCGGAATGGGTATGCCTGTTGATGCAAGCATTCCTTCGGATGCTTCGCGCAAGGCCCTGGACTATATGGGATTCGAAGCAGGCCAGTGCCTGCTCGGTCATAAGGTGGACTATGTTTTCCTGGGTGCTTGCACCAACGGAAGGATAGAAGACTTCAGGGCATTCGCCTCGGTTGCAAAGGGCCGCCGCAAGGCTGAAGGCGTTACTGCCTGGCTCGTTCCCGGTTCCTGGGCTGTAAAACGGCAGATTGAGGAGGAAGGACTGGACAAACTGCTGCAGGAAGCCGGATTCGAGATTCGCCAGCCGGGTTGCTCAGCCTGCCTTGCAATGAATGACGACAAGATTCCTGCAGGAAAGTATGCCGTATCGACCAGCAACCGCAACTTCGAAGGCCGTCAGGGTCCAGGTTCTCGCACCATGCTGGCAAGCCCGCTCACTGCCGCAGCCGCTGCGGTATGCGGAGTTGTAACCGATCCAAGAGAATTGTTATGAAACAGAAATTCGATATAATAGAGAGCACTATGGTGCCTCTCCCGCTCGAAAACGTTGATACTGACCAGATTATTCCGGCCCGTTTCCTCAAGGCGACCACCCGTGACGAGAGTTTCTTCGGGGACAATCTCTTCAGGGACTGGCGCTTTGCCCCGGACGGCAGCGTAAGGGAGTCGTTCGTCCTCAACAGACCCGAATTCAGCGAAGCACCGCACAAGGGAGTGCACGAGGTCCTGGTTGCAGGGAAAAATTTCGGTTCGGGATCGAGCCGCGAGCACGCAGCCTGGGCGATAGCGGGTTACGGTTTCAGGGCGGTAATCTCCAGCTTCTTTGCTGACATTCACAAAAACAACGAACTCAATAACTTCGTGCTGCCGGTGGTAGTGTCGGAGGGCTTCCTTGCCTCTCTTTTCAAGAGCATTGAGGAGGATCCGCAGTGCAAGGTCAGGATTGACGTTCCGAGCCAGACCGTATGCAATCTTGCGACAGGGGAGAAGGAGCATTTCGAAATCAATGCCTATAAGAAGTTCTGCCTGATGAATGCTCTTGACGACATCGATTATCTCCTGAGCAAGAAAGACAAGATTGAAGCATTTGAACAGTCGAGGTCCTTATGATGGAGATAATGGATACAACCCTGCGTGACGGGGAACAGACTGCCGGAGTGTCGTTCAATGCGAGCGAGAAACTTGCCATTGCACAGCTGCTGCTCGGTGAACTCGGCATAGACAGGATAGAAATCGCTTCCGCAAGGGTTTCAGAAGGCGAAAGCGACTCTTTCCGTACCGTTTGCGCCTGGGCTGCTTCGGCAGGCTGCATCGACAGGGTCGAGGCTCTCGGCTTTGTCGATGGAGGCACTTCCGTGGACTGGATCGCCGACCACGGCGGCAAGGTTGTAAACATACTTGCTAAGGGTTCTCTGCGACATCTGGAAAAGCAGCTGCGCAAGACTCCCGAGGAGCATATAGCAGATATATGCAAGGTTCTCGACAGGGTTGCGGAGCGCGGAATGACGGCAAACCTCTATCTTGAAGACTGGTCCAACGGCATCGCCGACAGTCCCGAGTACGTTTTTATGATGATGGATGCGCTCAAAGACAGTTCAATAAAGCGCTTCATGCTGCCCGACACCCTAGGCGTGATGAATCCCTGGTCGGTCGAGCGTTACTGCTCGCAGATGATAGAGCGCTATCCCGATCTGCATTTCGACTTCCACGCACACAACGACTATGATCTCGCAGTTGCCAACAGCATAGCGGCGGCAAAAGCAGGAGTCAAGGGAATTCATACAACAGTAAACGGACTTGGAGAGCGCTCAGGAAACGCCCCGCTTGCGAGCGTGGTCGCCTGCCTGAACGACCAGACTGGTTTGCATTCTTCAGTTGACGAGAGCTGCCTCAATCACGTCTGCAAGTACGTGGAAAGCATTTCGGGCGTGAGGATTCCGGACAACGAACCTGTGGTAGGCGAAAACGTTTTTACCCAGAGCAGCGGCGTGCATGCAGACGGAGACAAGAAGGCTAACCTGTACGCAAACAGCCTGCTTCCGGAACGTTTCGGACGCAAGCGCACCTATGCCCTCGGCAAGATGAGCGGCAAGGCTAACATAATCAACAACCTTGACTCTCTCGGACTCAGCCTGACTCCGGAACAGATCAGGCTCGTGACCGCCAGAGTGGTCGAACTCGGCGACAAGAAGCAGTCGATGACCGCAGAGGATCTTCCGTTCATCATCGCGGACGTTCTGGGCAGCGGTCAGGCGGCTGACAATATCCACATTGTCAACTACTCGCTCCAGCTCGCGCGAGGCATGCGTCCGGTGGCGATAGTGAAGCTCAGCATTCACGGGACCGAGTACGAGGAGTCCGCGCCAGGAGACGGTCAGTACGATGCCTTCATGAAGGCCCTATGGAAGATTTACGATACGCTCGGCAAGCATCATCCGATACTTACCGACTATCAGGTCAGCATTCCTCCGGGAGGAAGGACTGATGCCCTCGTTTCTACTACCATCACCTGGGACAATAACGGCAACTCATTCCGTACCAGGGGTATAGACTCGGACCAGACCGAAGCTGCAATCAAGGCTACGGTCAAGATGTTGAACATCATTGAAAATATGAACATAAGTACACTGAAATGAAACTGAATATAGCAAAACTCCCCGGTGACGGAATTGGCCCCGAGGTCGTTGAACAGGCCGTAAAGGCCGTTGATGCAGTCTGCAGACGCTTCGGACACGAAGCCAGCTACACTTTTGCTGAAGTAGGCGCTTGTGCCATAGACAAATACGGTTCCGCATTCCCTGAGTCAACCTACAAGGTATGTCTCGAGTCGGATGCAGTCCTCTTCGGGGCCGTGGGCGACCCTCGCTACGATAACGACCCGACTGCAAAGGTGCGTCCGGAGCAAGGTCTGCTCGCAATGCGCAAGCAGCTCGGGCTCTACGCCAACCTCAGGCCGGTAGAGACCTTCTCCTCGCTGGTGGACAAGAGCCCGCTGAAGCGGGAACTCGTTGACGGAGCCGAATTCCTCTGTGTCCGCGAGCTGACGGGCGGTATGTACTTCGGCGAAAAGGGCCGCCTTGACGGGGGAGATACCGCATATGATACCAATATCTACCATCGTTACGAGGTAGAGCGCATACTCAAGCTTGCATACAGTTATGCGATGCGCCGCCGCCGTCATCTTACGGTAGTTGACAAGGCTAACGTGCTCGAGAGCTCTCGCCTCTGGAGGCAGGTTGCACAGGAACTTGCCCCTCAGTATCCGGAAGTTACCACCGACTATATGTATGTGGATAATGCCGCGATGCAGCTCATCCGCTGCCCGAAATTCTTCGATGTCATCGTGACCGAAAACACCTTCGGCGACATACTTACCGACGAGGCGAGCTGCATCACCGGTTCCATGGGTCTGCTCGCATCAGCGTCCATAGGCGAAAAGACCGGCGTATTCGAGCCTATCCACGGCTCCTACCCTCAGGCAGCCGGCAAGAACATCGCCAACCCGCTCGCAACCATACTTTCAGCCGCAATGATGTTTGAATACGCATTCGGACTTATGGAAGAGGGTGCTGCAATCAGGGCTGCCGTAGCTGAAAGCATTGAACAGAAAGTTGTAACGGAAGACCTTGCCGACGGAGGAAAGGCATACAGCACTTCGGAGGTCGGCGACTGGGTCGCAAAACATATTTAGTATGAAAGATTTGAACTGGGAATCGCTCGGATTCAGCGTCACACGTACAAATGCTGTGATTGTAAGCCGTTATGCTGACGGCAAATGGTCTGAAATA
>SFJA01000099.1 GCA_004556005.1 Bacteroidales bacterium
TTAGGGCAGAGCCATAAGTGGGACGGGGCAAAGCCCGGCCCCTCGGGAGAGCCCACAACTACGGAAGCGAAGCGTGTAGTTATAGTGGGCTATATCTGGGCAAGCCCAGTCAGTCACCCCACGACAACTGAGTACCACTCAAAACCGCACCCTGCACTTCCCGACCTGCCGAGCCTATGCCCGGAGTTACCCTGCCTCCGTCCGTGCCGTCCTGCGCCTCGCTGTGGCTTCCTGTGCCGTTCCCGCCGGATGCCATGTCATCACTGTCTATGATATGCGAATTTGCGGCTGTGTCCGCCATGAACATATCGGAGGGCGGATTATGGCTACCGCCGTCATGCACATCGGCTGACGAATTGGAACTGCCTGACAAAAGAAGGGAAGAAGAAAGGGATGCCGCGCCTGTCGCCAAGCTGTCCGTTTTCTTCCCTTTTGTGTGGCAATCAACGGCTGCGCCTCCCGGTTCATCCTCTGACGGCAGACTGTCGGAATCAGGTGTCCGCACCTCGCCCGTCTGTCCTTTGGCGGCAGCCGAAGGTCTGATATAATGGGGATTGGTAATAAGGACACCTCCGACATACCAGCCTGTGAGAAAATGCAGGGAATGAACGGAAGTGCGGTTGTTGGTCCGGGTGGTCAGCATACCGAGGCGGTTGAAACTGTCGATGAGCTTGCCGACCGTCTTTCGGTTGCAACCCAAAAATTCCGCAACTTCCACATCGGAAGCCGCTGCCTGTCCCACCTCCAAGACAATATCAATGCCCTTGATTTTATAGGCGGTTCTTGTCCGCACGGCACCGTTCATCAGGCGGTAGAGGCACCTTTGTCTGAGAGGGGAAAACCTGCCTTCCAAAAGAAAATCCCACTGCTCGGCTGATAGTATGGTGCAGTAGTGTATGGTCTGTATCTCGTTGCTCATGGTCTGTGACATTATGGTGCTACTGCGGACATCCGGCTGTTGCCGTCGGTCAACGCTCCCGGTTTGCGCTTCTTGCCTTTTCGCAGTTCCTCAAGCCGTCTTTCAATCTCGCTCTCGCTGGCTACTCCCGATGTACCTCCCTGTTCAATCCATGCGATGATTTCATTTTGGAAGAAATAGAGCTTGTTGCCCCGCTTGTGGTACGGGATACGCTTGTCAGAGGTCATTGCATAGATGGTGGATGCCGATTTGCCAAGAAGTGCCGCGACTTCATTAAGGGTGAGCAGGGTGCGACACTCGCCATGCTGCTGCGGTGTCATGCCGAGCACTTTCTCCACCTTGTCGGTGAGCAGCCCCACCTTTTCAATCAGCATGGAGACCGCCTGCGGCAGTTGTTCAAATGTTATGTTGTTCATATACTGTTGTGTGTTTATTGCTGTTTGAGTGTAATCTGTTCGGATGCCTTGCGCTTCAGGTCGCTCACGACATCGACATAAATCTGTGTCGTTCCCACGTTGCTGTGCGTAAGCATCTTTGAAATGGTATAGAGGTCGGTTCCGGCGGCGAGTTGCAGGGTCGCGTAGGTGTGCCTGAACCCGTGGAACGTGATGTGCTTCGTTATCCCGGCAGACTTAATCCAGTCTTTGAGATAGAGGGGAAGGATGGTCTGCGTCAGACCCTTGAACACCTGCCCCTCGCCGCGCTCGCCGCACAGCGCGAGGGCTTCATCAGACAGCGGCAGCACGGCTTCCGTCCGTGTCTTCTTGGTGACGATGTGCATACACCAGCCGCCGTCCGCTCCCTTGACGATGTTCTCCCATTGCAGACGGATGATGTCGCTGATGCGCAGACCCGTAAGGCAGGAGAACAGCGCGGCACTCCTTATGACAGGCTTCTCACATGGGGTCTCGGCAAGCATCCTCACCTCTTCAAGCGTCAGGAACTCGCGCCTTGTGCTGTCTTCCTTCGCGTGTTTCAGCCGTGGGGCGATATTCTCCTTGATGCGTCTTTCCTCGTAGGCGATGCGGAGAACGCATTTCAGCTTGTTAAGGTTGTTGTTGGCAGTCGAAGCCATCATCTTGCCTTTGGTCTGAGTGGTGAGCGACAGCAGGTAGGTAAGGAATCCCTGGCAGTATTCCAGTGTCAAATCATCGAAGGTGCAGCTTCCGCAGCAATACTTTTCAAAATGCTTGTAGGCGGTGTTCCAGTTCCTGAAATTGTCGTCGTCCGCCATCTTTGAGCGGAAGTATTCAAGAAAGCTCTCCTTGCCACGGTTGCGGTCGAGAAAGCCGTACTCCTCGTTGATGATGGCTTCGGTTCTGCGGCATTTGATAAGCTCGGCATTGCGGAGCATGGTCTTGTTGAACTCTGTCTCGAATTTGTCTTTCGGGTCGGCATAGATGTATATGCCGAGATATTCCCGTCTTATGGGTCGTTTCCTGACCGTCACTTTCGTGCAGATGTTTGTCATATCGGTTGTGATTTTTAATTGTTGTCTGATTCATTGTCCGGCTCTCTCTTGGCTTTCGTGCTTGCGCTCTTTCGCTCCGCCACTTTCCGTGCCTCGTCCCAGTCGGCTTTGAGGTAGTAGAGGCGGTTGCCGTGGATGCGCTTCGTCCTTACCCCGTGGGTGAGCGCGAACCTGCGGACTTGGGTCTTGCCCAGTCCGAACAGGCGCATGATGTCGAAACAGGAATACCAGTGCTCCGACAGGTTGCTTCCCAGCCGTTCAGCTTCCTCAGCCATAGCCTTGTCAACCTCGGTTTTCGG
Source organism: Bacteroidales bacterium (assembly GCA_004556005.1). GTDB lineage: Bacteria > Bacteroidota > Bacteroidia > Bacteroidales > UBA932 > Cryptobacteroides. The sequence goes on from SFJA01000099.1 coordinate 2,690, forward strand.
GAAGCACTTGGTGGAGTTGGCTTTGACACAGGGTATCGAGTAGCGCATACGGAGATTGTAAAATCGCCCGTAGGTATAATTGAATTTCTGGCATATCTCAGCCATCGTATAAAGGTCGCCTCCGGCACTCTCTTTGTCCGTGAACGTGTCGCGCACGGACTGCTTGTAGTTAGCTGCCGGAATGAGCTGCCGTTTCGGGCTGCCCTTCGCTTTCTTCTTTCCCTCCTTTTGGGAAAGGTCTTTTTCTGTGTTCGGTGTATCTTCGTTCATCTTCTTTTTTGTCTTTTTACCCTGCCTGGCGAAGATTGACACGCTCCGCTTGCAGTAGGTTGTCTCTTTAATCATCAGAAAGAAATCCTCCCTGGTGATGATTGTGATGTGGTATGTCAGTCTGCAAGCCCGGAGAGTACCTTTGTAAATGAGGTTATACACTGTCCGGCTGCTCACTTGCAGGATGTCCGCCACTTCCCCGATGGTGAGGAAAGGCTTGTCGGTCATGCCCCGGTCATAGCCGGGCTGACCTGTTAAATTGTGTTTAATTTGACGGTCCATTATCGAAGAAATTTGTTGCACGCTCTTGAAAGCTGTTGCACGCTGCTGAAAGGAAGTCGTGCCGTGTGACCCCTCTCGCGTGGTACAATCGCGGTACAAAAATACTCCGAAAAGGACGAATCGCCAATAGGCGAAAATCTCGTTTGTTAAAATCTATTAGCTGAAAATCAAGATATTATAACACCGATTTTTGCAGCCGTTTGTCACCGTTTTGCCCTCCGAAACTCCATATGAAAGGATTTGCCGCTACCGCTTGGGCCCAGACAAAAGAAGTTACTGTTGTCGGTGAGTTTTTTCTTGCCTTCCTTGCCACTGATGTCGATGGCGACGGGTACGCCCTGGCGGTCGGTGTAATAGACCTTCAATGGCGTCTCTTCGCTCTTTGGGAGCTTTTCCTTATACATCAGGCAACTGGCGGCATCGCTCAGGGTGAGGAAGCGGTCGTAGTCCTTGTTCAGGGCATAGCAGTTGCCGGGGAAGGTGCTGACGAACAGCTCCAGCTGGTTATAGGCACGCTGGCTGATCTGTATGCCGATGCGCCCGAAGGTGTTCTCCAGATGGTTGGTGCATTTCTGCAGGTCGGCATCGGCCTTGACGGTAACGACGAGGTTGAAATGGCAATAGACCAACTGCTTGTTCTCTCTTGCGATGAGCTCTTCTACCTGCTTGATGTCCTCCACAGCAATCTGGTTGCTGGGATTGGGCAGAGAGGCATGACGGTTCTTCTTCTTGGCCAGCTTGCTCATCTCCTGCTTCTGGCTTGGCAGGAAGATGACTTGGTTGAAGACTACACTCTGGGCTCCGGGGATGCTGTCAATAATTGCCATCAAGTCAACAGGCATGGTCACGTTGTTGACCTCGATGTTGGTATAAGGACGGATAAGTCCGGGCAGTACGATGCTATCGACATCGACAAGGCTATAGACCTTGAACTTCCTGCTGCCTAAACCAATCTGCTCCTCACTCACCTGGAAATTGTTGAGCGAGATGTTCTTGTCGGTATAGTTCTGCGCAAGATACTGGTCAACAAAGTGCTTGACCTCGTCTGCATTGAGAAAACGGGATGAGATGCCTCGGTCACGGAGTTGGTCTTTGACCTTGCCGACCTTGACAAGGAAGTCTTTCCACTTCTTGTCGTCATAGCTGAACAGACGGCTCTTCTTGTTCTCCTGTGTGATGGTGATATAGGTGGTGCAATCGGTATATTCCCTGCCTTTGAAATAGCGGAAATAGCTCTCTGACAGGAATTCCTTGTTCCCGTCGTCCTCGCACTGGAATTTCTTCTTGGTGAATACATCCTGCTTGTGGATGGAGTAACCTTCGCCCAATGTGCCCATCAGTGAGGAAAGCAGGTTGGAGAAGGCATTATACTCATTGATGTCGGCACAGTATTTCTGGACGGGGTTCTGCATGGCAAGAATAGCAGAGAACTCGCCCGTCTTGGTGTACAATACGCCCATGCCGTCAATGTCCTCAATGGAGAAATATATCTCCTTGAAGATCTTGGCACGCTTGCTTCCTGTGCCAAAGGCATAGACGGAAACGGCCATGCCGATGCAAAGTGCCACTAAGAATAGGATAACGTATATGGTCATTGTTCCTTGGTTTTGTTACGAATAAGGGTAGGCTCAAACCGTCTGTCGGGGACTGAGCCTACCCATGATTGTTTACTTTGTCAAACTCGTTTTCATGTTCGTAGTGCTTTTACAAACGCTCGCTGTAGGCATAGATGAAGATTCCCTTGTCGGTTTTCTTGGAATATAGCCCTCTACGCTGCTTCACCATAATCATGCCGATGCCGGCACTGATGGAAACGGCTGCGAAGACCAACGCCAAGAGGAATCCGGTCAAGGCATATACCAACATGAAACCGAGAATGCCGACACCGGCAGTGATGGCTGCCCAGGTGATGTAGCGCCCTTGGAGTCCCAAGAACTCCAACGGACGCTGCAACCCCTTGAACATCGGATACTCCATGTTCGTCTCTGTTATCTGTGCCATAGCGAGTTCTCGTTATTAGCCTCCGATACCGAAGAAGAGCGGGAGCGCATTGGCGGCGGCAATGAGGAAGATACATGCACCGACGGTCATCATGATCTTCTTTTTCAGAATCTGCTCCCGAATTGTAAAGTGTTGAATATCAATACTCCCCGAAAGCGAAAAGTGCCGAAAGAAACAAACTGGAAACAAAAATTTCAAAAACCCCAAAATGAAAACATCTGCTTAACATATCTTAACATGGAAAACAAACGAAATTTTCATTTTCTATCATTTAGAAGAGACTATCATTTTATAAAAAGATGCAGGATTATTGTTGCAAACTTTGACTTAAATTTGCAATATACACCAATAATTTGGGAAGTTTTGCAAAAGAAAAGGCAATAAAATTGCCATTTAATCGTTTATGTAAATATAAAACGATACTTTTGCAAAAAGAAATTCTATATATATGGATAAAGTTCAAAAGGAAGTGACATACATTAACCGCTTAAAAGTGGTATTGGCAGAGAAGCATCTTACTAACAAATGGCTTGCTGACAAACTTGGTAAAGATCAGGGGACTGTTTCAAAATGGTGCACGAATACGTTACAACCCAACCTTGAAACATTAAGGGAAATCGCATTAGCTCTTAATGTTGATATGGCTGATTTACTTTGGTCAGTCAAGAAATAATAATTCTAAACCCCTCGATTTCGATGGGGTTAAAAACGTCAGACGTGTTATTATGAACGAAATTGAACAGTACTCTTATAAAGACAAATTCCTCATTAGACAAATTTTAATGAGGGATGGTAGTATGTCAGAAAGTAAAGTTGCAACAACTTCTGATTGGGAAGAAGCTATACGACCAGAAGACTATGATTCCGAATGGCTTAAAAGTAAAGACCATCCTCTTGCTCCTAAATGGAAGGATGAAATAAGGATGGTTGACTTATTCTCTGGTACTGGACCAATGACTTTAGGAGTCGTTGAAGCTGGACGTGCAACTGGTCGTAAAATTAAACCTGTGTTTGCTGTTGACTTTGAAAAAACAGCTTCAGATAATTACAAACTCAATTTCCCTGATTGTGAAGTGGTCAATGATGACATTAACAACATCATAGATGGTCAGCTCGGTGAATTTCCAACTAAGATTGAGC
>SFJA01000030.1 GCA_004556005.1 Bacteroidales bacterium
TGCCAAAAGTCAGCCCTAAACCTTCAGGAAGCAGTTTTTCTTGTAGAGGAAGTAGAGCAGGAACCAGCAAAGGGCGAAGTAGCCGAGGCTAAAGACGAGCTTGGACCAAGGCTCGGGGAGAAGACGCATGATGCCGCCGAAGAAGAAATCCGTCATTGAGTCAAAGCGCAAGATGGCCTGCCCCAGGTAAATGGTGATCGAATTCATGCCGACAACCTGGAAGAACAGAACGCCTTTGCGCCAGCCTTTGACATCTATGAGATAGTAGAATATGGCGAAGAGGCCTACTGACCAGGCCGCGGCGGCAAGGACGAAAGTGCTGGTCCACAGGCTCTTGACAACCGGACACCAGATAGACCATACGGCAGCGATGACGGCCATAAGCGCAGCGGCGGCCAACATGTTCACGGTCTTGCGGTTGCCGGAGTCCTTGGATTCCTTGACATAGCGGCCTGTGAACATTCCAAGCATGGCCGTCACTACTGCCGGGATCGTGCTCAACAGTCCCTCCGGATCACCGAGACCTTTCTTATAAATGTGGTTCGGCATCAGAATCCTGTCAATATAATAAGCGATGTTACCTTCCTTGGAGAATGAGTCGGCACCGACAGGAGCGTCAGGGGCGACGAAAAACCTCAACAGGAGGAAATAGCCGACCAAAATGCCGACGGCGATTCCCCACTGGGTCTTCTTTCCCGTGTACATATACAGAATGGCCGCGATTGCCCATGCGATTCCGATTCTGGCAAGGACGCTCGGGAACCTCAACGTGGCGAAGTGGAACTGGAATATTCCTTGATAGACAAGGCCAAGGAATATCAGGACGCAGGCGCGGCGCAGCACGTCAAGGCAGAGTCGGGAGCGGCTCATCCCTTTCGTCATCTTCTTGGCTGACGAGAAAGGGAATGTCATTCCCGAGATAAAGAGGAACAGGGCGAAAATCGTGTCGTGATGGTGGAAGCCTTCCCAGTCCACGTGGGACATCTGGGTGGCGAGCCAGCAGTCCCTGCCGCCGGGAAAGAGACCGCAGAAGTTGGCGATGATGGCGCTAAGACCCATGATAAACATCATGTCGAAGCCCCTCAGAGCGTCCAGAGAGAGGAGGCGGCCGGTGTTTTCCTTAGTTGTCATATATCATCTGGTCATATTATCCGCAGTTGCCACTTGGACGAATCAAGCGACAGTATCATTTCACGACTATCTCATCCACATTTGCAAATTTACCATAATTTGAGTATCCGAAGGCCTCACACACCTATATTTTTCTTACATTTGACCGATTAATTCCAAGTTTTAGCAGTAAATTTGTCCATATCCTATGGAACATAGAACAAACTTGCTCATTGCCGTACTCTTTTCCAGCATTGTCCTGTGCTGCACGTCATCCTGCTCATCTTCTTCCGGCAGGAGCGTCTCTTCAGAGGCGGCAGAGTCCATCCTGGAAGAAGCCACGCGCAGCGTGAATGCCCATAACTATGATGCTGCAATGGAAAAGGCTCTGCAGGCCCTTGCCCTATCCCAGGATGACCCTCTCCTTAAAGTCCGTTCCCTCCATGCCATTGTAGGCATAGACATTATGGCCAGCCGGGACGACGACGCATGGGAGAAAGCCCTGGAGGCAGAATCCATCGCCCGCAAACACAAATTCAAGAAAGAACTCTCGGGCATCCTTATTTCAAAGGCCAAACTTTGCTCTTACGCAGAGATTTCGCCCCAGACCGGACGCAATGACGAAGGCCTCTGTTACGCACGCGAAGCCCTTTCCCTTGCGCAGCAGACGGGCGAAAAGGAGTTGCAGGCCGAGGCGTGCTATATCATCGGCTCGCTGTATATCAACAAGAACCGCTGGTCGGACCCGATAGACCCGGAAACATACCGAACTGCAGGACAGTGGCTGGACCGGGGACAGGCTCTCGCTGACAGTTGCGACAGTCCACGCTTGCGGAAGAACGGAATACTATTCCGATCCCGCTGGTTCCAGCAAGGCGACCGCAACGAGGAGGCCATTGACTGTTTCGAACGGGAACTCGCCTCCCTCAAGGAGACTGACAATCTCACTGCATCGGCCCTGGATGACCGTCTTGTCAGGTTATACACCCGAACGGGGCGGTATCAGGACGCCCTGGACATCCACGACGACTATGTGTTCCGTATGCAAAAGTACATACAGCAGAAACAGGACGAAACCCTGCAGGAAATGCAGACGCGCTTCGAAGTTCAAGAAAAGGAACGCGCGCTGGAACGCTACCGCTACCGCACTATCCTTTTGATAATGGCCCTGATTGTGGCTGCGGCGATTGCGGCACTGACCTGGGAACACGCCCGCAGGATGAGAATCCGGTCAGCAGCGCTCCAGCGTCTCAGCGACAGCAAGGAGCAGATTATCGAATTCTTGTCCAAAGACCTGCGGAATCCTGCCGGCAATATCGCCGGTGAAATCGCGAAGCTGTCATCCGAGGTATCATCGCTCTCGCCCGACCAGATCCGGGAGCGCTGTGAAGAAATCGTATCGGGAACCGACTCGATCAATGCCAATGTTGCGGATTATGTGGAGGACGTACTTCTCAGGCGCAGCCGCCAGATTGCCGACATAGGCCTCTCCCAGCGGGAAATCCAGATTATCCGTCTAAGCGCCGAAGGCCTGACCGCCGCCCAGATTGCAGAGAAGGTATTCCTCAGTGTCAATACCGTCAATACGCACCGCCAACGCATATACCGCAAGATGGATGTCAGGAACGTATCTGAAATGCTTCGAAAAGCTTCAGAACTCGGTATCCTTTAACCCATTCTGTCCCGAATACCCTGGAACTGAATAAAAAACAGCACAGAATATGAATAAAACGTTTACCGGCTATACGGAGCGGAAGACAGGACGGCATACCACATAAGGGAAGGCAAGCACGAGATTCTGGAAGAAGACTGGAAGGCTTATCTGGAATTTGCCGACAGACAACTTGGATCGAGCAATTGCGAAACGCCCTAATGATGAGTATTTGTGCAAACAAAAGAAACATAAATGATTATAACACTTAATACTATGAACACCAAGAACATAGCCGTATATACGGCTTTATCTTTCGCCCTCATCTGGGGCGTTACGGGAGTTTTCCGCATCTGCGGCGGCGAATACAAATCTCCCGCCGGGACTGCAGTTGCTTCTCTATGTATGTGCATCCCGTTCATTGTAACGCTGATAATGCAGCTGATAAACAGGGAGAAACTGCTTTCAAAGATAGGATTCAACTGGAAGGTCAACCGTTGGTGGTTCATCGGATGGCTGTTGATGCCTCTGCTTGCGCTGATGATTCTGGGGATAAACCTGCTGATGCCCGGGGTCAGTTTTTCATCCGAAGGTCCTGCAGTCGTTCAGATGATGCAGCAGCTGGGCAAGGCCCCGGGAGACGGGTCAGGAGCAGCGCTGGTGATGGCGCTAACCCTCGCGAGCGGCCTGTTCGCAGGAATCAGCATCAATGCACTGTTTGCGCTCGGCGAGGAAACGGGCTGGCGCGGTTATCTGCACAAGCAGTTCAGCGGCAAGTCTTTCCTTTTCACCTCAGTACTTACCGGAGTAATCTGGGGATTCTGGCATGCACCTATGATACTCTTAGGTCACAACTACCCGCAACATCCTGTGGCTGGGGTATTTATGATGGTTGTATTTTGCGTGCTGATTACTCCGACAGTGCAGTATTTCAGGATCAAGTCAGGCTCGGTCATTCCAGCCGCTATCATACACGGGACATTCAACGCCGTCGTAAACCTTTCTCTGATGTTCATAGACAGTTACAACGACCTTGTTTCCGGCGGTTCGGGACTTGCCGGCTTCATAGCCCTGGCAATTCTTGACCTAGGCCTGTTCCTGTTTGACAGGTATGTCACCCGCGACAGGATTTTCAGTTCAGCAATCCAGTAAGCAGGGAGACAATCCTAGTTTCTGACAATTAACTAGATATATTTTCCGGTCACAGACAGCGGGCAACGGGAGGCATCTTCGGGCGTACCCTCGAAAAGCACCCTTCCCCCGTCCTTTCCGCCTTCAGGTCCAAGGTCGATAATCCAGTCGGCACGGCGGATTATGTCCAGGTTATGCTCGATTATCACGACAGTATTGCCGGCATCCACAAGACGGGTCACTATCTTGAAAAATTGGTCTATGTCATTCATATGCAGCCCCGTAGTAGGTTCGTCCATAACATAGATTCCGCCTTTCTTCTTCAGTTCAGTAGCAATCTTGAGACGCTGGCTCTCACCTCCGGAAAGCGAACTTAATGACTGTCCCAGAGTCAGATAGCCAAGGCCAACCTCTTCCAGCAGACTCAGCTGACGCAGTATTGCCGGCACGTCAGAGAAGAATTGCAAGGCATCCCCTACTGTCATCTCGAGCACCTCGGAAATATCCTTGCCCCGGTAGTGGAAGCTAAGCGCCGTTGGATTGTAGCGTTTGCCGCCACAACAGTCGCAACGTGTACGGACTGCATCGAGGAAGCTCATCTCGTAACTGAGGAATCCCCTGCCCTCGCACTTCGGGCAGGCGCCTTCAGCATTGAACGAGAAAAGCGAAAGTTCCTGACCGGAAGCCTGAGCAAACAGTTTGCGGATATGGTTAAATACTCCCAAATAGGTAACGATATTGCCTCTTGAAGTGCGTCCGATCGGTTCCTGGTCTATCACGCACGCTTCCGGATGCTGAGGCACGAAGCAAGCGTGAATCAGACTGCTCTTTCCGCAGCCCGCCACACCGGTAATGCAGGTCAAAACGCCCTTGGGAATGCGTACACTGATGTTTTTCAGGTTGTTGACGCAGGCATTCTCTATAAGGAAGAATTGTTCCCAAACGCGTCTGCGGCGACCGGTCGGCTGCTGCTCCCGCTTGCGAAGGGCTCTCGCTGTCGGGGTGTCGGCATCGCGAAGTCCTGCCGCGGGTCCGTTGTAGATGACGTTGCCGCCCTTGCTTCCGGCAGCGGGTCCCATTTCGACCACCCACTCGGCGCTGCTGATGATTTCGGGATCGTGTTCGACGACGAATACGCTGTTGCCCCTGTCCCTAAGCTCACGAAAGAGTTCTATAAGGCGCTCTGTATCACGCGGATGCAGACCAATGCTCGGCTCGTCTAGCACATAGAGCAGGTCGGTCAGGTCACAGTCGAGCTGGCGTGCCATCTTGACCCTCTGGCTTTCGCCTCCGGAAAGAGTGGAGACCGGGCGGTCGAGCGAAAGATATGACACTCCTATGCGGACAAGCTGTTCCAGGACATAAACTATCTTGCGAATAAGCGGAGCGGAGAGTCCCATAGGGTCCTCAACCTTGCGCATAAACTCCAGCAGATCACCGAGTTCCATTCGGAACGCCTCATCGATTCCGACTCCGTTGATCTTTACGCTCCTGGCCCGGGCGTTGATTCTCGAACCGCCGCACTCGGGACAGACAGCGTATTGGAGGAAGCTGTCGCGGGCATTCCTCTCATCTGCATCCTTTTCGTCCTCGCCCTTTTCTACCGCCGCGCGCTCGAGTTTCGTGATGATTCCTTCGTGATAGCGGTTGTATGTCAGTCCTGTCACCTCCTTGCCCAGTTCAATTGGCTCGCTGTAAAGCAGTTTATGGAGTTCTTCATCGGTCCAATCCTTGAGGGGCTTGTCGTTGTCAAAGATGCCGTACTGAATCAACTCCTTGAGCATATAAGAGTTACGCTTGTACAGAGGATGCAGGATTGCGCCCTCGCGAAGCGATTTTTCCTTGTCAAGGAAGGATTCGGGGTCGATGCGCACCACCTTTCCCAGTCCGTGGCAGCAGGGGCACATTCCCTCAGGGTGGTTAAAAGAAAAAGCGAAGGATGGCAATCCCAGAAACGGCTGTCCTATGCGCGAATACAGCAGTCTTATATAGGTTGCGAGTTCCGTCGCGGTACCGACCGTGCTGCGGAGGTTGCTGCCCATCTTTTTCTGGTCTATTACTATGGGAGTGGACAGATTCTTTATCTGGTCCACGTCCGGACGGGAGAGTTTCGGAAGCCTTGCCCTGGCAAAAGAACTGAAGGTTTCGATGAGCTGTCTCTGAGCTTCGGTGTAAACCGTATCGAAGAGCAGAGAGGACTTGCCGCTGCCGCTGGCTCCGGCAAAGACCACGATGCTGTGTTTGGGAATGTCCAGGTCAATGTGTTTCAGGTTGTTGGCGTAAGCGTTCCTGATAATGATTCTGTTGTTGTCTTGCATAGTTGTAAGTGAATTAGACTGCAAAGATAAGCACTTACCCTAGGTACGAGTCAAGCATTTTTGAAAAAAAAAATTATCCCGCATCCGTCCGGTCGTCGATTCGGCCAAGGCAGATACGGGACAAAAATATTTCCTACGGATTATTCGAAAATAAATCCGACTACATCTTCAATGGTCTTGACATAGTGGAACTCAAGCCCTTCGACATAAATCGTCTTTATATCCTCAACGTCCTTGCGGTTGTCTTCTGATATTACTATGGTCTTGACTCCGGCTCTCTTGGCGGCAAGAATCTTCTCCTTGATTCCTCCGACAGGAAGCACCCTTCCACGCAGGGTCATCTCGCCGGTCATGGCCACGCCCTTGCGTATTGAAGTGCCCCTGAGAGCGGAAAGCATTGAACTAACCATAGTTATACCGGCTGAAGGCCCGTCCTTTGGAGTGGCTCCTTCAGGCACGTGGACGTGAATGTCCTTCTCCGCAAAGGTCTTGCTGTCCATCAGGGCCATCTGAGGATGAGCCTTGATGTACTGGTATGCAATGGTAGCGGATTCCTTCATCACGTCACCGAGGTTACCTGTCATTGTCATAACGCCCTTGCCGTTGCTGACAGAACTCTCGACAAAGAGGATTTCGCCTCCCATAGCGGTCCAGGCAAGGCCGGTAACTACTCCGGGGCCTTCGTTTCCGGACTGCTTGTCGTGGAAATTCGTAGGCAGACCGAGGTATTCCTTGAGATGGGCAGTCTTGATGACTGAAGGATATTCCTCGCCGAGGGCTATTTTCTTTGCAGTCACCCTGGCAATCTTTGCAATCTGCTTCTCCAGACCTCGCACGCCGCTTTCGTGGGTGTACTGGTCTATGATAGCGCTAAGTGCGGACTTGTCTATCCTGAGTGCCTTACGATCGATTCCGTGTTCGGCCAACTGCTTAGGTACCAGATACTTCTTGGCAATCTCCTGCTTTTCCTCGGCAAGATATCCGGTGACGTTTATCATCTCCATACGGTCGAGCAGGGCCGGCTGGATGGGCGAGGTGCTGTTTGCCGTGGTGATGAACAGAACGTTTGACAGGTCGTAGTCGATGTCAAGGTAATTGTCGTGGAAGGTGCTGTTCTGCTCAGGATCGAGCGCTTCCAGCAATGCGGATGACGGATCGCCCTTGAAGTCGGACGAAAGCTTGTCGATCTCGTCGAGCACGATTACCGGGTTGGAAGTACCGGCCTTTGCGATTCCGTTAAGGATTCGACCCGGAAGCGCGCCGACATAGGTCTTGCGGTGACCACGGATTTCGGCCTCGTCGTGCATTCCGCCGAGGGCGATGCGCACATACTTGCGGCCGAGGGCCTTAGCAATGGACTTTCCCAGGGAGGTCTTGCCGACACCAGGAGGGCCGAAGAGGCAGAGTATTGGCGACTTCATATTTCCCTTGAGCTTGAGCACCGCGAGGTACTCGATGATGCGGTCCTTGACGTTGTCAAGCCCGTAGTGGTCCTTGTCCAGAACGCTTTTTGCGTGCTGGAGGTCGAGGTTGTCAGTGCTCATCTCACCCCAAGGGAGAGAGAGCATAAACTCGATGTAATTGTACTGGACACTGTAATCGGGAGAATTGGGATTGTACTTCTCGAGTTTGGCGAGTTCCTTTTCGAACTGTTCCGCAACGGCCTGAGGCCACTTCTTGTCCTTTGCCTTTTCGCGGAAACGGTCAAACTCCTCTGCGTCGTCCATACCGAGCTCCTCCTGGATGGTACGGAGCTGGTTGTTAAGATAGTATTCCCTCTGCTGCTGGTCTATTTCCGCCTTTACCTTCTGGTTGATATCCTGCTTAATCTTAAGGAGTTCGAGCTGCACCTCGAGTGCCGAAAGGAGCTTGAGTCCCCTGACTTCCACATTGTCATACTGGAGAAGGTCTATCTTGAGGTCGAAGTTTTCGAACTCGAGCGTCGTGGCAATGAAGTTGACCAGGAAACTGAAATTGTCTATGGCCTTGAGGGCGCCGATGGTTTCGCGGCTGCCCATATTGGTATTGCGGATTATCTGTATGGCCCTGTCCTTGAGGGACTCGCTGAGCGCCTTTATCTCGGGGCTTTCCTCGTTGCGCACATAGTCGTTGCAATAGCGCACGTGGGCCTTGATATAAGGTTCGTAATCAACGACCTGAAGCAACTCCAACCTCTTGTAAGCCTGAAGTATGGCGGTAATCGTACCGTCAGGCATTTCAAGAGTCTTGAGCACACGGCATACTGTACCGTAACCGAAAAGGTCCTCCTGCTGAGGTTCCTCGACCATCACGTCAACTTGAGGCACGGCGCCAATGAACAGATTGTCGCGCTCGGCATCTCGTATTAGTTTTATGGACTTTTCCCTTCCTATAGTTATCGGAAAAACCGCTCCCGGAAAAACGACAGCGTTGCGCAGTGCCAGAACTGGCAAAATGTCAGGCAGCGACGCCTCGTCGATCTTATTGAGCCCCTCTACCTGCATAACCGGGATAATGTTTACTTCAGCACCAGCCGGAAATGTAAATTCTTTATCTCTCATATCTCTTTCTAATGTGGGCATAATTCTTATTTCACTGACAAAATGTCAGCAAAAACGGCTTCCCAAACCGCGCTGCTAAATTAGTCAATCTCCGTGCCATTGCAAAAATGTCAGTACATTTTGTGCGCCATATGCCAAAACTTGTGAAATTAGTTGAAATAAGGTTTCATAAGTTCAAATTTTTGTCTATCTTTGCCCTCCCGAATTTGCTGAAACTCTTGCGAATCATTGCATTAGGCATTCGGAAAAAAGAATTACGATACAATTTAAAGATAAAAACAATGACTAAAGCTGACATCATCAACGAGGTTGCACGCGCAACCGGAGTAGAGAAGGTGACTGTACAGGCCGTACTCGAGGCCTCGATCGACAGCATCAAGAACTCAGTTATCAAGGGAGAGCCGGTATATCTCCGCGGCTTCGGCAGTTTCATCATCAAGCACAGGGCTGAGAAGGCAGCACGCAACATCACCCAGAAGACTACGATGACCATTCCGGCACACAACATCCCGGCTTTCAAGCCATCAAAGGCATTCTCCAGCGAGCTCAAGTAAACTAACACAATTTTATTATGCCAAACGGAAAAAAGCATAAGAGGCACAAGATGGCTACGCACAAGCGTAAGAAGCGTCTCCGCCTCAACAGACACAAGAAGAAATAGTCGCAAGGGGCCTGACGGGAGATCCGGCAGGCCTTTTGTTTTAGGAATGGCAACATTCCTGCAGTCAAGCCAAATCAAATCCTGATGGAAGTCGAGAAAACGGTAAAGGATCTTGTGGTGGACGTATCGCCCACCGAAGTGAGGATTGCCCTGATGAACAATCACAGACTGATTGAACTCAACAAGGAATCCTGCCAGGGTCACGGTTTCTCGGTCGGTGACGTTTTCCTCGGCAGAGTGAAAAAGCTTCTCCCGACCCTGAATGCCGCTTTTGTCGACATCGGAGACAGCAAGGAGGCGTTTATCCACTATCTCGACCTGGGTTTGTATTTCAATGCGTTCGACAGTTTCGTCAAGGAGTCGAATCCCAACAGGAACCTCAAGGAACTCTATTCGGGCATATCCCTGGGACCCGTACTTGCAAAGGAAGGACGCATTGAAGACCACCTTAAGGTAGGACAGATGGTGATTGCGCAGATTGTTAAGGAACCGATTTCGACCAAAGGGTCCCGGCTCAGCGCAGAGATTTCATTGGCAGGACGCAACATTGTACTGCTCCCCTTCGCAGACAAGGTGAGCGTTTCGCAGAAAATAGCCTCCAAGGAAGAAAAAAAGCGACTGGAGGCACTGGTCGGCAGCATTCTCCCGAAAAACTACGGAGCAATCATCCGCACCGCCGCAGAAGGCAAGAAAGCCGCGGTTCTGGTAGCGGAAGTGCGCTCGCTGATAGAGAAATGGGAGAGTTCGTGGGCCAGGATTGCAAAAAGCAAAGGAGTGGGACTGCTCTTTACGGAGTATTCCAAGACAACAACGGTACTCAGGGATCTTCTCAATGACGAGTTTTCCAACGTATTTGTCAACGACGAGAAGATTTTTGAAGAAACGAGACAGTATGTGTCTCTGATTTCGCCCGAGCAGGAAAAAATCGTGAAGCTCTATGACGGCAAGGAACCCATTTTCGACCACTTTGAGGTCACCCGTCAGATCAAGAGCTCGTTCGGCAAGGTGGTACCGATGCGGCAGGGCGCATATCTGGTCATAGAAACCACGGAAGCGCTCAATGTCATTGACGTCAACAGCGGCATCCGGACCAAAACCAGCGACCAGGAGGAAAATGCCTTCGAAGTCAACAAGATAGCAGCCGAAGAGATTGCCAGACAGCTCAGGCTCAGGGATATGGGCGGCATTGTCATAGTCGATTTTATCGATATGGACACGCAGGAGCATCGCAACGAGCTCCACAAATATATGCAGGAACTTATGGCCTCAGACCGTGCCAAGCACAACATCCTGCCGCTGACAAAGTTCGGCCTTATGCAGATAACGCGTCAGCGCATACGTCCCGTAACCGAAATCAACACAACCGAGAAGTGTCCTCTGTGTCACGGAACCGGAAAAATCGCATCGACGGTGGTCATCGATGAGGAAATAGAACGCAAGCTGTCGTCCGTCTGCGAAAAATGTGACGACAAGATTGTCCTGAAGGTCAGCCCTATACTGGGCGCATACCTCACGCGCGGATTCAACTCCTTCCTGCGCAAATGGAAACGCAAGTACAAATGCAAGCTGGAAATCCTGGAAAGCACGGATTGCAGCATCCTGCAGTATGAATTCTACAACCAGAAAGGAGAGGTCCTCGAATAGGACCTCTTCTTTGCTTTTTAGGCGATAGTTGTTAACTTTACGAGATAAAATGCATCTGAAACGATGAGCACAAAAAAGATATGCATCATTTGCGGAACGGCCTTGGTGCTGATTCTCGCACTTTTAAGTTGGAATTGGTTGAGGGACAACAAATTGCCAAATTTTTCCAAATCCTCCGAGATTTACGTGCGTCCCGGAGACACTCCCGAGGAAGTGATAAGTCTGATTCAGGACAAATGCGGGATAGTCAATATCAAAAGCCTAAGGCGCAGTTTCGAAGCAAAGGAGGTCAGCAGGCATCTAAAGCCGGGACACTACTGGATAAACCACTCCAACTCGAGCGTCTATGTGGCAAGGATGCTCAACAACGGCTGGCAGGCTCCGGTTAAACTGACTCTCGCAGGCAACCTCAGGGTCAAGAGCAACATAGCGGCCAAAATCGCCAACCAGCTTCTCATAGACTCTGCTACGGTGGCCAAGGCATTGAGCGACAACGAATTGCTTGGCAAGTACGGATTCAGTTCAAAGACAGCATTCTCTCTTCTTGTTCCTGACACCTACGACATATACTGGACGGCCCCGGTAGAAGAGATACTGGACAAGCAAAAAGCCGCTCTGGATGCATTCTGGACAGAGGAAAACATTGCAAAGGCGCGAAAAATAGGACTCAGCAGGCAGGAAGTCTCAACCCTTGCCTCCATTGTCAGCGCGGAAACGCACTACGAGCCCGAGATGCCCCTTGTCGCCGGAGTATATCTCAACAGACTGAAGCTCGGCATACCGCTGCAGGCGGACCCTACGGTGGCATTTTGCTACGACTACAAAATCAACAGAGTGCTCAACAAGCATCTGGAAACGGACTCCCCCTACAACACCTACAAGCACAGCGGGCTGCCGCCGGGACCTATTTGCGTGCCTGCAAGAGAATGCCTCCAGGCCGTACTGGATGCTGATTTCGGGGCCGGAGACGGACCGGGAGCAGGGAAAGCGGGAGCTGGCGGAAACATATATTTCTGTGCAAGTCCGGAGTTTAACGGCACGCACCGCTTCGCCAAGACCCTGTCTGAACACAATGCAAATGCAAATGCCTACCGCAGCGAACTGAACAGGCGGGCGGCAGCAAAAAAGAAGCAGAACAATGGATAAAAGCAACGAAGAATTTCTTGACAGATACGAAGAACTGCTGGAGGAAGGTCTGTGCAAGCTTTGCACGGGAGCAGGCCTGATGGACGGCGAGATCTTGCGCTGCCCCGATATTGACGGGCAATGGGACCTGTATATTAAGGAATACGTCGCCGATGCCGTTTCCAACTTCAACTCCTATCCTGACGCGGCAATAGCCTGGGCAGCCTTTCTGGGAATGGGCGTTGCCTACAACTGGGACCTCAACTGGAGAAAGTACCGTTCATCCCCATACAATACTTATTACGGCAGCCGCGGATGGGACGACATGGACGAACACGTGCTCTACGATATGATAGGACTGAACAAGGACAGTCCCGAAGCCGCACGCATAAACGACACCCTGCTCAGCTGCGCGGCGGCAGCGCTCGGACTGCTTCAGCACGAAGGGGTGCAGACCGAGACGGCGCTGGGATTCTACGCCCTCTCCCGCACCTACACGTCACTGTTCCGCATAGGTGCATCAATAGAGCTTAAACGCCTGAAATACAAAAAGGTAGCCCTTTAGCACCGGAGGTCGCCGAAACCCGCGGCGCGGGCAAGCCAAGCCTCCGCTTTTCCGCAGAGGCGCGAGCAAGCCGCCACGAAAAGCCTCTGACTAAACCCTGCGGACAGACTTTACCTGCTGGAGGAACGAAATCTGCGACACGACCTTATCAAGTTCGGTCGTGGAAGGCACGAGTATGCGCGCATTGATCTCGTACTCCATAACGTGATTCTTTTCCTTTTCGCTGATATTGAATGCCCTTATCGAAGCCTTGAATCCGCTGATTACATCCATAATCTTGCCCAGCACGGAGTGGTCCAGGGCAGCCTCTATGCGCAGGGCGGCCTGGAAACTGCCTCCCGAAGGACTGTCAGCCCAAACAACCGACTGACAACGATAAGGATACTTTTCCCAAAGCCTGTCAGCATTAGGGCAATCCGTACGGTGAATGGTAATACCCTGGGTCCTGGTCACAAAGCCGAACACGTCATCTCCGTAAACCGGATTGCAGCATCCCGCCATCTTATATTCCAGTCCCTTGACACCCTTGGCATTGATTACAAGTATATCGTCACCGCTGCCGCTGTACGACTGCCCGCTCTGTCCTGACATCTTTGCGGCATCCTCCTGCCTGAGCGCCTCAAGCCGCGCGGCGTTATCCGCTTCATAATTGAGAATGAAGCGCTTGATGTCATTGACATCGACTTCCTCACGGCTGATAGCCGCCATAAAGGAGATGACGGAAGCGTACTTGTTGCTCTTCATATACTCGGAGAGCATCTCGTCAGGGAACTCCAGCTTCCAGTTACGCAGACGCCTCTCAAGCATTTCCCTGCCCTCGGCAGCCGCCTTGCGTTCCTCCACGTCGAGTTCCTGCCTGATCTTGCCGCTGGCCTTCGAAGTCACCACCCAGCCCAGCCAGTCCCTGCCGGGTTTCTGGTTCTTCGAACTGAGAATCTCCACCACATCTCCGGTCTTCAGCTTTTCCCTTATCGGAACAGGCTTGCCGTTAACCTTTCCGCCCGTGCACCTGCAGCCAAGATTGCTGTGAATGTTAAATGCAAAATCGAGCACCGATGCACCTGCAGGCAGGATTCGCAGTTCACCGCTCGGGGTAAACACGAATATTTCGCTGGAAGGCGGCAGCGGCAGCTCCTCCGGATTGGTCTCCACCGGATGCTCGAGACTGTAGCGCACCGACTTGAGCCAGCGGTCCATAGCCTGTTCGTGACGAATTCCCTTGTACGCCCAGTGCGCCGCGGCGCCGTTCTCCGCCTCGTCATCCATCCTGCGCGTACGTATCTGGACTTCGATATAAGCCCCGTGCCTGTTCTTGACGGTTATGTGCAGGGACTCGTAGCCGTTAGGCCTCGGAGTTGTAAGCCAGTCTCGCAGACGCTTGGTATCGGCCTCATATTCCTCAGTCACAAACGAATACACCTTCCAGCAAAGGTCCTTCTCGACCAGAGGGTCGTTTTCGCAATCAATGATGAAGCGTATGGCAAACACGTCATAGACCTTCTCGAAAGGCACTTTCTGCACCTGCATCTTGCGGTAAATTGACCAGGCGGTCTTTGTACGCACCTTGAGCTTGTACTTGATGCCCTCGTCAGAAAGCCTTTTTTTGAGAGGCTCGATAAACTCCCTCGAAAGTTCTTCACGGTACTTCTCCGTAGCCTTGAGCTTCTGCATAATCTGCCTGTACTGCTCAGGCTCCTCGTACCTGAAATATATGTTGCCCAGCTCGCTGTTGATGTTGTACAAGCCGAGCTGATGTGCAATAGGCATATAAAGCATCTGGGTCTCAAGGAGTTTCTGCTCTCTCGAAGACTTTGGGAAAATATTGAGGTGACGCATCACCTCCAGCCTGTCGGCAATCTTGATGACCGTCACCCTCGGGTCGGTCGAATACTGCACTATGAGCTTCTTGTAGTTTTCCGCTTCCAGTCTCGTATCCTTGGGCTTGATGGTCGAAATCTTGTTGAGTCCATCGACCATAGCCCTTATGTCCTGAGGGAATCCGCTGATATCTATGTCCTTGTGCGTTCTTGTAGCCTCGTGCAGATACACAGCCGCAACACACTCCGCCGGCAGACCAATCTCGTCCTGCACGATGAACGCAACTCCGTCAGCGTGACCGAGAAACGGACTGCCGTCATAGCGGGTCTCATCCCTGAGCGCCTCTGCCGCAATGGCGCGCGCTCTTGTGACCAATGATTCTGTCATAACCTAAATTCTTTTGGACCGGAAACAAATATAGCAAACTTTCTCTATCTTTGTACTTCACGGTAAAAGCTAATTGTTTTGAAATTCATTCTCGAGTCGGAATACAAACCGTCGGGCGACCAGCCCGAAGCCATCAGAGAACTGGTTTCCGCCTTGCAATCGGGAGTCAGCGATATCACGCTGCTTGGGGTGACCGGTTCAGGCAAAACCTTCACCATGGCCAACGTAATCGAGCAACTGCAGCGTCCCGCCCTAATATTGAGTCATAACAAAACGCTTGCCGCGCAGCTGTACGGAGAGTTCAAATCATTCTTCCCGACCAATGCCGTAGAGTATTTCGTATCATACTACGACTACTACCAGCCTGAGGCCTACATCCCCAGCACCGACACCTACATAGAGAAGGACCTTTCCATCAACGACCAGATAGAAAAGCTGCGACTGAGCGCCGCAAGCGCCCTGATGTCCGGCCGCCGCGACGTCATCGTCATCTCCTCGGTCAGCTGCCTCTACGGAATCGGCAACCCGGAAGACTTTCATTCCCAGGCAGTTACCCTTCACCGTGGCGAAACCCGCAGCCTAACCGGAATGCTCTACAAGCTTGTCGATGCCCTCTACAGCCGCACCGAAACCGACTTCAAGCGCGGCACCTTCAGGGTCCGGGGCGACACCGTCGATGTCTTCCTCGGAGGCTCAGACGAGGCCGTCAGGGTCGAATTCTTCGGTGACGAAATAGAGGAACTCAGCCTCATCGAGCCGGTCACGGGCGCTACGATAGAGCGGCTGGAGAGCGTGGTCATCTATCCTGCAAACAACTTCGTGACGACGAGGGAGAGGAGCATAGCGGCAGTGTCGCAGATCCAGGACGACCTCGTCAAGCAGATGGCATTCTTCGAGGGAAACGGACGGCCGGCAGAGGCCAAGCGCTTGAAACAGAGGGTGGAGTATGACCTTGAGATGATAAAGGAAATGGGCTATTGCCCCGGAATAGAGAACTACAGCCGCTATTTCGACGGGCGCAAGGAGGGACAGAGACCATTCTGCCTGCTGGACTATTTCCCGAAGGACTTCATCACCTTCATCGACGAGAGCCACGTCACCCTCCCTCAGGTCAGGGCGATGTACGGCGGCGACCACTCACGCAAGGAGGTGCTGATACAATACGGATTCCGGCTGCCCGCCGCCGCAGACAACCGGCCCCTGCGTTTTGAAGAATTCGAATCGCTGACCGGCAGCCGCGTCTATGTGTCGGCGACACCGGCAGACTACGAGCTCGAGAAGTCGCAAGGTCTTGTGGTCGAGCAGGTTGTACGCCCTACCGGACTGCTGGACCCGCCGATAGAGGTGAGACCAACCAAGAATCAGGTGGACGATCTGGTGGAGGAAATCCGCAAGAGGGCGGAGGCTGACGAAAGGGTGCTGGTCACGACGCTTACCAAGAGGATGGCGGAGGAACTGGACGACTACCTGCGGAAAATAGGAATCAGAGTAAGATACATACACTCAGACGTCGATACCGCAGAGAGGGTGGAGATTATCGAGGACTTCAAGAACGGGCTGTTTGACGTTTTGGTCGGCGTGAACCTGCTCAGGGAAGGTCTGGACATTCCTTCGGTATCGCTGGTTGCCATTCTGGATGCCGACAAGGAAGGATTCCTCAGGACCGGAAGGGCGCTGACGCAGACTGCCGGAAGGGCTGCGCGCAACGTGCACGGGCTGGTGATAATGTACGCCGACAGCATTACCGGGTCCATGGAACAGACCATCAGGGAGACGAACAGGCGCAGAGCCAAGCAGATAGAATACAACAAGTTGCACGGGATTACCCCGAAGCAGCTCGAGGTCAGGCACAACATTCTCGCGGGCGAACTGCACGGAGATCAGGGCAAGAAACTCGCCCCGAAAATGGCTGGAGGAACGACGGGAAGGTATTCGGCCGCAAACTCCTACGACGACCCGCACTACATCCCGAATCCTTCGGACCTCGGAACCGGCACGGTCAGCGTCGGGCTGGGCCACGACTCGCTCAGGGAACCGGGTTCGGCATACGAACAGGGACGCATACGCGCAGACCTCGCAGCGGTGCTTCAGGATCCTGTCATCAGGTCGCTTAGCCGCGAGCAGGTGGAAAAGATGATAGAGGAAGACCGCAGGCGGATGAAAAAGTCAGCGGCGGAACTCGATTTTACTCAGGCCGCGCATTTCCGCGATGAGATGTGGGCGCTGCAGGAATATCTAAAAGTCTGGAAGGAACAATGAAAAGAAGTCAGGTACTGTTGTTTATCATTTCGGCCATAGCCCTGCTTGCCGTGATTTGCGCCGTCTTTCCAGAGGAAGGACTTGCGCTTGGAAGGGCCACGCTGCATTTTCCGAGTTTGACGGAGGTGCTGGAAGGGGACGGGCAGGACAAGGGGCCATCGCCAGAAGAGATTGTCGCTGAACGGAATAAGGCCGCAAGGGCTGAGAAGAAGGAAGAGTACGAACGCTATTTTAGGGAAGATCCGGCACGCTTCTATCTTCCGGGAGACGACCTGCATTTCTTTGACCGTTTCTTCGCGACCCTCGACAATGCGGAAAAGAAACCCGTGCGCATAGTCCATTACGGAGACTCCCAGATCGAGGAGGACCGCATTTCTTCAGTGATACGCAAGGGCTTGCAGGAAAGATTCGGTGGCAGCGGACCGGGATACCTGCCGCTTTGCACGTATTACAGTCTGACGGCAAGCGAGTCGGCCAGTTCGGAAGGGAAGAATTTCATCGTATTCGGCACTGCGGACCAGAGGGCCGGCATCAGACAGTACGGACCTATGGGCAGGTTTACACGCATAGATACCGCCATCACCTACAGCTTCCGCATAGACCCGAGGGAAAAGGAATCCGCAGGGGCTTCGCGGGTCAGGCTTCTAAGCGGAAACCGCACTTCTGCCCTTTATCTTTCCTGCGGCGGGCGCAAGGAAACGGTTCCTGCCGGCAAGAACATGATATTCAGCACTTTCAGTCTGCAGGACAGTTCACGGCGCTTTTCACTCAGCGTGAGCGGATGCGCCGACCTTTACGGCATTCTCGTTGACGGCAAGGCCGGAGTGAGCCTGGACAACGTGGCCATGCGCGGATGTTCCGGAGAAATCTTCCGCAGCCTGGACCAGAGCCAGCTCCAGAGCTATTTCAAAGAGACCGGAACCGCTATGATACTGCTGCAATACGGCGGCAACAGGGTTCCATATACCAGCAGTGAAAAAGCTATGGACGCATACAAGGAGTCCATGGGCAAGCAGATAAGGCTGCTGAAGAGCCTCGCGCCCGATGCGGCGATTGTACTCATCGGACCTGCCGATATGTCAACTACCGAAGGCGGCAAGAAATGCACCTATCCTCATCTTGAGGCATTTATCGGGAAACTCCGTGAGGCCGCCCTGGAAAACGGAGCCGCATACTGGGACATCTATGGAGCGATGGGAGGCAACGGATCGATGCTGCGCTGGGTGTCGGCAAAACCTGCGCTGGCCGGGCCTGATTACATACATTTCACTCCGCGCGGAGCCGAACATATAGGCAAGATGTTCCTTTCGTCACTGATGATGTATTACAATTACCGCAATGTTTGAGCACATCTTCTCGTTTGATCCTTCTTCACCGCTGCTTTTCACCCAGTTCTATTTCTGGGCGTTCTTCGCGCTGGTGTATGCCGGACTTGCCCTTACCGGCAACAGGACTCATCTGAGAAATGCCTACCTGTTTTTTGTCAGCCTGTTCTTCTACTACAAGACCAGCGGACTTTCGATACTCATACTGCTGTTTGTCATCTGCTCCGACTTCCTGATAGCGCACAGGATAGCGGCAAATGAAGGATGGCGGCGCAAGGCCTGGCTGATTCTCAGCGTCTGCATTGACCTGGGGCTGCTCTGCTGGTTCAAATACGCCTATTTCCTTACGGACGTCATCGGTAATCTGCTGGGCACTGAACTGAAGGTCGTCAACGTATTTGGAGTCATAGGCAACGCCCTCGCAGGGACTGAGCGCTTCAGCGTTGACAGGATAGTCCTCCCGGTCGGCATCTCGTTCTTCATTTTCCAGGTAATAAGCTATTCTGCAGACGTTTACCGCGGCGACGTCAAACCGCTGCGCAACATACTCGACTTCGGATTCTACGTCAGTTTCTTCCCACAGCTGGTCGCCGGTCCAATTGTTCGCGCAAGCGAATTCCTCCCTCAACTCCAGCGCAAGTTCTGCCTGAGCCGCAGGGTGTTCGGGCTGGCGGTGTTCTGGATACTCAACGGTCTGATAAAGAAGATAGTCTTGAGCGATTACATCGCGGTGAACTTCGTGGACAGGGTATTTGGCAACCCACTGCTGTTCACGGGATTCGAGAACCTTATGGCCCTGTTTGCGTATTCGCTGCAGGTCTATGCGGACTTTTCGGGATATACTGACATAGCCATCGGAGTCGCAATGCTGATGGGCTTCCACCTGCCTCAGAATTTCAACTCGCCATACAAGGCTTCCAACCCGCAGGACTTCTGGAGGCGCTGGCATATGTCGCTGAGCCGTTGGCTGAGGTCCTACCTGTACATCCCTCTGGGCGGCAACAGGAATGCAAGTTTCGGCACCTGGTTCTGGATAGTGCTCTTCGCCCTGATTGCCGCAATCCTGAGCGATTCGTGGGTAGTCCCGACCATTTTCCTCGTCATCGCCGCGGCCCTGCTCATTCTGGCTCAAGTTCGTCCGCAAACCCGCAAGAGCATCGTTGCAAATACCAACCGCTTTGTGACAATGCTGCTAGGCGGTCTGTGGCACGGGGCTTCGTGGAATTTCATCATCTGGGGAGGTCTGAACGGGCTGGGAATGGTTGTATATCAGGTTTGGAAAGCTATGTCTGCGGGAAATCGTCTGCTGCTTATGCTTTCGGTGAGCGCGCTGCTTGGAACGCTTGCGCGCCTGTTCCCCGCTCCCGTCTGGAACTTGCTGGCAGTCTGGGCTTTGGCTATCAGCCTCGGCACGCTTGTCCGTTACCTTTATGCCAAGCTGGGCGCGGGAAGGCGGGAAGGCGGAGACAAGCCTTGGGTCAGCAGGGCCGGATATGCCTGGGGTGTACTTCAGACCTTTGTATTTATCACCTTTACCCGCCTGTTTTTCCGAAGCGGGAGCAACCTTGATCCGGCTTCGGCAAATGCCGAGGCTTGGGCCTGCGCGCGCAATATGGTCAATCAGATAGGATCGAGATGGCAAATGGACCTGATACCGGATATCTGCATCAATTACTGGAAAGTATTTGCACTTGTGGCAATAGGCCTGATTATCCATCTGCTGCCCGTAAAGTGGAAGCGCTGGTACCGCGTCCGCTTCGCCCTGCTCCCTCTCCCGGTAATGCTCCTGATAACGGTAGCAACCGTATTTCTCGTGTACCAGTTCATCACCGCCGACCTGCAGGCATTCATCTATTTCCAGTTCTAGGCCTGGCGTGTGGAGGTCGTGATTGGTCAAGAGATTGTGCGCCGTCTTGATACCCTTGACAATCTGACAATACATTTTGTCAATTATTAGTTTTGTTTGCAGGCAAAAACAACCGGCATATACTTTGAGGTAAATATAGATAAGTTTGATTTATATAATAAAATAATGAAACCTTCATACCTTATACCTTTAATCGGATTATTTGCACTAATCAGTTGCGAAAAACCTAACGCAGATGATCCTGATATTACAAAACTTTATGGCAACTACGAATTGTCAAATATTAATTGGCATGGAACTTCTGTGGATTTGAATAACGATGGAAGTGGTTATTGGAATCTGTTGTACGAATTTCAAAACAAGTTGGGATACTATGAACCGGATTACACTGCAGTGGTCCAACCCGGAATTGTTTATTCACACACGGAACCTTACTCAAATTATTCAACATCATTCAATGTAACCATTCCGTATCCACATTACACAATGGTTGACGGCAAATGGAAGTGTCTGGAGATAAAATCATTAAAGACGACGATTCGTGCCACGGACAATTCAATCAGACTACACGTCAACTGCTGCCACATTTTCCCAGGATTCAATGACCCTGATGATCCTTTCTTAAGCAGCATTCAAGATGTAAGTCTGGTTGTCGATTCGTACGATGACAATAAATTCAAGATTGGTGTTCATTGTACACTTCCGTTTGACTTCAACGAGGAGCAAACATTAAATGAGAATTATTTGTATTACGAATTTATCAAAGAATAGGATATCGTCTGTATAGATTTTTCTTGGCGATTGAAGCATTTATTGCTACCTTTGCGAATTGGAATATACATAGATATGTCGTTCACAGAAGAAAGAATCGCATTGGAAGGCCTTACGTTCGATGACGTTCTCCTCATCCCGGCCTATTCTGAAGTCCTCCCGAGGGAGGTAGATCTCAGCACGAGATTTTCTCGCAACATTTCTCTCAACATTCCTATCGTGTCAGCCGCAATGGATACCGTTACGGAAGCTCCTATGGCGATTGCTCTGGCAAGAGAAGGAGGTATCGGTGTCATCCACAAGAATATGAGCATACAGGCTCAGGCTGCCGAGGTTCGCAAGGTAAAGCGTGCCGAAAACGGTATGATCGTGGATCCAATCACCATCAACAAGGACCAGACGGTGGCTGATGCCCTTGCTCTTATGAAGGAAAATTACATCGGAGGCATACCGGTTACCGATGCGGAAGGACGGCTTGTCGGCATAGTGACCAACAGGGAC
>SFJA01000100.1 GCA_004556005.1 Bacteroidales bacterium
GTTGTCTTCTTCGTTAAATGCATTGGCATACGGATCAATATGTACATACTTTGCCTGACGGGCGATCAGCCCTTTTACCATCTCTTTTAAGATTGGATATTCTTTCAGATATAAGTCGTGATAAAATGACGTGGAACTCTCCCCCGTAGGATTTCATTAATTGGTATGGTACATCGTCTGGTTTGGATGCTTCAAAAGTTGATTTTGGATTGGGATGTTCTTTTTCATATTTCTCATATTGTCGCTCTGTTATTGATAAATTAGGAAAACTGCTGAATTGTGGAACGATGAGAAGTTTTTGAGATGTAATAACTATGCCTTCCTTTTCCTGTAGTAGCTTTGAAAGCTCGTTTGAAAGAGTAGATTTCCCTGATCCATTGGCACCAACCAAAACAGTGTTTTCTCTAACATAATTAAGGGTTTTAAGAGATTCTGCTATTGATAAATTATTAAGAATGCTTTCTATCTGCCTCGAAAAAGAAATCAATGCATCCCTATTTGATTCATTGTCGAAGCCCGAAGGACGAGTCAGATTCGGAATTTGTCTTATACACAACAATTCACTTATAGACTTTTCATAGTATGGAGGCAGTTTTTTTTCTTGAGATTCTCTTTCAATAGATTCTACGCATTCTATGTAATCAAGGAAAAGTTTTTTTTCTTTTTCCAAATCGTACAGTATGCATTCATTTATGAATTTATTTACTACTTTTTTTCCATCGTCGATTGTGCGAATCAGTTGGTTTTTGAAGATAAAATCCGTAGGCATATGCAGTCTGGAACTTGATGTTAAATTTGATTCGGTTTATTGTAATTGATTCGAAACGGATACACTACTACAATCAATTTTTATGGGAGTGTCAAACTTTTTTGCCTTTCGTCAGCTCACTGTACTTTTCGAACAAGAACGCCACGCGCTCGGCGTCGTCCGTGAACTTGCGGCCGTAGGCTTTCTCGACGGCGCTGTCCAGCTTGCGGTGGGCTGCTACCAGCTCGGGAGGCATGGTGAGTGGGTCGTAGAGGTCGGCCAGACTGCTGTCCGGGTATTGGGCGCGGGCATCCAGAACTCCCTGAGCCAACTCCGCGATCTTCTCTTGCTGCGCCTCCGTGCATTCCGGCCAAGGGAAGTTGTTGTAGACGATTTTTGCCGAGTATTGGTAATCACTCTTGAGTCTACCACAAACCACCCGAGTCCATGCCATGTGCATGACCGAGGTCAGAACTCCGAAATGAAATAATGTTGCATCGGGGATGAGCCTCAGCTTGTCGCTGCATAATGTATCAGGTGTCAGGAAGCCCATGGGAATATACTCGCGCCGTTCCGAAGATACTTGGGGAATTGCAATGTATGAACCTTCGGGGATATTTTCAGTTTGAAATTTGGTGGGGAACGCAGCCATTTTCACCGTTGAAGCACGATTGCTTCCCGAACGGAATTGCCGGACGGCGTCAACACGTTGAAGGGCAAAGGGCATCCGCTTTAATTCAGTCGGGGCAATTCGCCCGAGATACAAGCAGTGTCGAGGATTGCCATTGATAAATTCCTGAGCTCCTAACCATTTGTGAAAGTAAGGAGCCGCAGCCGGCTCTTTCTCCAGGAAAATCGTCTTCTCCTCGGTACTGAAAAGATAATTGCCGTCATCTATGGGTTGATTACCCATTGCCATTTCCGGAACATTGCAAATGGGATGATTTCTGTTGACAATGTAGAGATCCGGGGCATTGGTCAGGTAGCCATTGATATGGTCAACTACGGCTTGATTTCCATGTTCATCCACCAAATAATTTTCCTTCTGTTTCTGAGGCGAGAAACCCACAATAACGCAGTGCACTCCGGCTACCCCTTTCGACTCGTTTCTCCACTTGAAAGTACGATAAGCGAAATTGATGTTGATACCGAGATCTTGTTTCAAGTGCCTCCATATAATGGCTACAGATTGTCCCTGACATATTGAATTCGTGGACACAAAAGCGGCTCTGATGTCGGAACCCTGCATCATCACGGAGGCTTGCTTAAACCAACATGTCACGAAGTCTAAATCTCCGGCATTTTTCACGCCCGCAAAAACCTGCATCAAATCCTCCTTCTGCTCCTTGCTCATGAACCTGGCACCGGAGAACGGCGGATTTCCGAGGATATAGCTCAGCTTCTCCTTGGGCACGACGCTTTCCCAGTCAATCCGGAGGGCGTTACCGCGGACGATGGTGGCGGAGGCAGTGAGGGGGATGCGGGCGTAGGCTTCGCCGAAGTGGTTACCGGCCTCGATGTTCATGAGGTGGTCCATGAGCCACATGGCGACCTGGGCGATTTGGGCGGGGAATTCCTCCAGCTCGATGCCGTAGAATTGGTTGACATTGACGAGGCAGACATCGTTGGCGGAGAGGAGCCAGGCGGTGCCGGCGGTTTCTTGGCACTGCTCGAGCTCGGCGATGAGGGACAGCTCGAGGCGGCGGAGCTCGCGATAGGCGATGATGAGGAAGTTACCGCAGCCGCAGGCGGGGTCCAGGAAGGTGAGGGAGGCGAGCTTGCGGTGGAAGGCCTGCAGGCGGGCTATCTTGCGGCTCGATTTATCATGTTGCAGAGCGGCGA
Source organism: Bacteroidales bacterium (assembly GCA_004556005.1). Taxonomy (GTDB): domain Bacteria; phylum Bacteroidota; class Bacteroidia; order Bacteroidales; family UBA932; genus Cryptobacteroides. The sequence continues at coordinate 2,591 of SFJA01000100.1, forward strand.
ACTCCTCCCGCAGGGCGTCCATAAACAAGGGGTTGATGAGCTTGAGGATGTTGCGCTCGCTGGTGTAGTGGGCCCCGAGGGCGCGGCGCTCCTCCGCATTCATGACGCTCTGGAACATGGAGCCGAAGATGGCGGGGGAAATGCGCCCCCAATCCAGCGTACAGCAATCCAACAAGGCCGAGCGCATGGCCGTATCGAAGGCCGGCATGGGCAGGAACTCCGCGAACAGGCCGCCGTTCACATAGGGGAAATCGTTCACCGCAGCATCCCGCAGGCAGAGCCGCTGCGCCTCCGGGGTGTTGAGGGTCTGGAAGAGCTCCGCCAGGCGCGCCGCCAGATCGCGCCCGTCCTCGGAGGTGCAGTCCAGCAGGAAGCGGTGGAAGGCATCCTTGCGGAAAATACCCGTATCCTCCGCAAACAGGCAGAAGAGCAGGCGCACCAAGTAGACCTCCAGCGGGTGGCCCACATAGCCGATGGCCTTCAGGCGGTCGTGCAGCCTGCCGAGCAGCTCCGCCGCCTGCACGTTCACGGGGTCCTCCTCCTGGTACTCGCGCTGCTCGTAGCCGGCCAGGTAGTGGAAGAGGTGGATGTACTGCGGCAGCTCCGCCAAGCGGAAGCAGGTGCACTGCGCGTCGTGGTCCAAGTCGTAGTAGTGCCAGTTCTCGAAATCGCAGACCAGGATGCCGTGCGGGAACTCGTGCGGCGCGAGCGTATCAGCATAGCGCTTGGCCTGCTCGTAGGCCTTGGCCAGGTCCTTGCCGCGGGACTTCATCTCGATGAGGATGTGGCCCTTCCAGAACAGGTCGATGTACCCCTTACTACCGTCCGCGCACTGCACCTTGTGCTCGAAGATGGCCACCCGCTTGCGGCTGACCCCCAGTACGCTGAAGAAGTCGATAAGAAAGGACTGCGCCTCCGCCTCCTCGCGCTCCGTGTCCTTCCACTCCTCGGCAAACTTCGCCGCCCGTGCGCTGATTTCGTTCTGTCCCAGTGTGACTGCCATGCGGACATTTTAGCATAAGCCCGTGACAATGCAAGGGGAAAATGCACAGAAGCGGAAGGTGAGACTTACCCCCCTCCGCCCGACTTTGTTTTCCGTACCTTTCATTCCGCAGTCAGCCACTCCCGCTATCTACCACCCCGTCAGTATATGCGGGAGGGGGCGGCATCTGTTGCGTTCTTGTTGCACTTTAGTCGGTCTTTTTGCTCGCCAAGCGGGTCGGGATGTGATACAACTAAGTCCGTAAACATCATTCTTCCACGCATATGGCATTACACATCGAAATGAGCCCTGAGGCAGAGGCGGAGCTGCGCAAGTCCGCCACTCGCAATAAGGTTACTTCCGCTGCGCTGGCCCT
>SFJA01000101.1 GCA_004556005.1 Bacteroidales bacterium
ACAACCGAACTCATCGAAGGCGACGAGACCGGCATCAAGTCCTGCACCATAAGTTTCGAGGGTGACTACGCATACGGATATCTCAAGGCGGAGTCCGGAGTGCACCGGCTGGTGCGCATCTCGCCATTCAATGCCCAGGGAAAGCGCCAGACGACCTTCAGTTCCGTATTTGTATATCCGCTCGTGGACGACACAATCAATATCGAAATCAATCCCGGCGACATAGAATGGGATACCTTCCGTTCCGGTGGACACGGCGGCCAGAATGTCAACAAGGTCGAAACCGGAGTGAGGGTCAGACACATACCTACCGGCATAACCGTGGAAAACACGGAAACGCGCAGCCAGCAGGACAACCGCCAGAGGGCCCTCCTCATACTCAAGTCCCGACTCTATGACATAGAGCTCAAGAAGCGCCAGGAAAAGCAGGCCGAGCTCGAAGGCCAGAAAAAGAAAATCGAGTGGGGAAGCCAGATCCGTTCCTATGTCCTGCATCCGTACAAGATGGTCAAGGACCTGCGCACTGGTTATGAAACTGCTGATACTCAAGGAGTTCTGGATGGAGACCTCAACGCATTTATGAAAGAATATCTAATGACCAACTGATAATTATGGCAGAGTTCAAGTATGCACCAATGTTTCAGCTCGGCGAGGACCGTACTGAATACTACAAGATTCCGGATTCCGAAAAGCTGGTTTCCGTTTCTGAGTTTGAAGGACATAAGATGTTGAAAGTCAGCAAGGAAGCGCTGACCGTTATGTCCAATGCCGCTTTCCGCGACGTTAGCTTCCTCCTCCGCCGTTCCCACAACGAACAGGTGGCATCCATCCTCTCGGATTCTGAGGCTTCCGAGAACGACAAGTACGTTGCTCTCACCTTCCTGCGCAATGCCGAGGTAGCCTGCAAGGGCAAGCTTCCTCTTTGCCAGGACACCGGTACCGCAATCATCCACGGCGAAAAGGGACAGCAGGTTTGGACAGGCTTCTGCGACGAGGAGGCCCTCAGTCTCGGAGTGTTCAAGACCTACACGGAGGAGAACCTGCGTTACTCGCAAAATGCCCCTCTCGATATGTACAACGAGGTCAATACCAAGTGCAACCTTCCTGCTCAGATCGACATTGAGGCAACCGAGGGTATGGAATACCGTTTCCTCTGCGTGACCAAGGGAGGAGGTTCAGCCAACAAGACCTATCTCTATCAGGAGACCAAGGCGCGTATCCAGAACCCGGGAACCCTCGTTCCTTTCCTCGTCTCCAAGATGAAGACTCTCGGCACAGCCGCTTGTCCTCCATATCACATCGCCTTTGTGATCGGAGGCACCTCTGCCGAAAAGAACCTGCTTACCGTAAAGCTCGCCAGCACACACTATTATGACGAGCTCCCGACCACTGGTGATGAGACAGGACGTGCCTTCCGTGACGTCGAACTTGAGAAGCAGCTCCTCGAGGAGGCTCACAAGATAGGCCTCGGAGCACAGTTCGGCGGCAAGTATTTCGCTCACGACGTGCGAGTAATCCGCCTTCCTAGACACGGCGCAAGCTGCCCTATCGGCCTCGGCGTCAGCTGCTCAGCCGACCGCAACATCAAGGCAAAAATCAACGCTGACGGTATTTGGATCGAGAAGATGGACGACAAGCCTTACGAACTCATCCCTGAGTCCCTGCGCAATGCCGGCGAGGGCGAGGCCGTCAAGGTTGACCTCGACCGCCCGATGAGCGAGATTCTCGCACAGCTCAGCCAGTATCCCGTAAGCACCCGCCTGAGCCTCAACGGCACCATCATCGTAGCCCGCGACATTGCCCACGCCAAGATCAAGGCCCGTCTCGACGCCGGCGAGGGAATGCCGCAGTACTTCAAGGACCATCCTGTATATTACGCCGGCCCTGCCAAGACCCCTGCAGGAATGCCTTGCGGCTCGCTCGGCCCGACCACCGCAGGTCGAATGGACCCTTATGTGGACGAATTCCAGGCCAACGGCGGTTCAATGGTTATGCTTGCCAAGGGTAACCGTAGCCAGGTCGTTACCGATGCCTGCCACAAGCACGGCGGATTCTACCTCGGAAGCATAGGCGGTCCGGCCGCAATCCTCGCCCAGAACAACATCAAGAGTATAGAGTGTGTCGAATACCCTGAACTCGGAATGGAAGCAATATGGAAGATTACCGTCGAGGACTTCCCTGCATTCATTCTCGTGGATGACAAGGGCAACGACTTCTTCAAGAAGCTCGGACTCTAGTCAGTATGACATAAGAAATGCCGCCCGGTGTCATCCATCGGGCGGTGTTTTATCTTTTTCTGGGCATATTACTATTCCCAAAGAGGGCTTCCGGCAATTATCCGCTGCAGAGAGCGTCCAGCGTGAAGTCGTGCGCTTCCATGGGAAGTTTGTCCAACACTCTGAAAGAGAAACAGATACCTACCAGAGGGCAATGGAGCTGCGGCAGCAGACGGTCATAAAAACCGCCTCCCCGTCCCATTCTGGCAACCTTCCCGTCGTGCAGCCTCGCAAATGCCGTCCCCGGTATCAGCGCCAGTTCAATGCTCTCCGGCGCCACTTCGGGTGTCGTCCCGTCAGGCTCCAGTATCCCCTTGTAACCGGGGCGCAGCCGGTCCGGGTCAAACTCCCTCAGCTCGAGCAGTTCGCCCTTCACCACAGGCAGCACGAAACGCTTCCGCCCGTGCCAGCGCATCAAAAAATCCAGTGTCGGCACCTCGCCGGCGATATCCATATATAGAAGAATTCGTCCCGCCCGGGCGAATTCTTCCGTTTCTTCGACCTGCTTCCAGACTGATTCGCTTTCCGCTGCAACTATCTCAGCATCAGCGCAGAAGCTGCTCTGAAGTTGCCGCAGTTCCGACCGCAGACGCTTTTTCTCGGCCTTTGTATCGGTGTTTGCCGGCTGCCCGGAGACAAAGCCTTCTGCAATCAGCTTCTCCATTGCTACTCTTCCAGCAGCGCGTCCCGAAGTTCGGCGACGCTGTCAACTATCCTGCCGGCGCCGAGCAGTTCCTCGCGCGGCTTGAAGCCCCAGGTAACCCCAATCGAGTCCATTCCGGCCGCCGCTGCCGTATCGGTGTCAGTCTTGGCATCGCCGATGAACACGCCCTTGCCACGAAGTGTGGCGGCGTCTTTTCCGGACAGTTCGGCAGCCTGTGCGATAATCCTGTCCGCCACCGCCGGATCCGGTTTCAGAGGGATGCCGCTGCGGTTACCGTATATGCAGAAGAATGCGTCCTCGGGGAAAAACCTCCGTATCAGCTTCTCGGTACCCTCCTGGAACTTATTGGATGCCACTGCGCAAAGGCAGCCCTTATCTTTCAGAGCTTCAATCATTTCCACTATTCCGGGATAAGGCCTGGAGTGCACGTCTATGTGTTCAGTGTAGTACTCCAGAAAGACTTTCAGCCTGTCCGATACAAAATCCTCGTCCCTCCTGTCCTCGGGCAGGGCGCTGATCATAAGGTTGCGCACACCGTGCCCGACCATCCTTCTGTAATCCGTTATGTCATGAAGGGGAAGCCCGGCGCTGCGCAGGGCATGGTTCGCGGCTTCTCCAAGGTCCTCAGCGGTCTCGATCAAAGTCCCGTCGAGGTCAAAAATCGCCAATTCATATTTCATACTGCAAAAATAGTCATTCGTTGCGGATAATCATTCTTTTTGCTAAATTTGAAAACTTAAAACCACAGCGGATTTATGAAAGGCATTGTACTCGCAGGAGGCAGCGGAACCCGCCTTTATCCTATCACGAAAGGGGTTTCCAAGCAGTTGCTGCCTATATACGACAAACCAATGGTTTATTACCCTGTGAGCGTGCTTATGCTTGCGGGAATCAGGGATATACTGATTATTTCCACGCCTCAGGACCTGCCGTCCTTCAGGCGGCTGTTCGGGGATGGG
>SFJA01000102.1 GCA_004556005.1 Bacteroidales bacterium
ACAGGAGATTAACACTGGCGAGGCTGGAATTTCAGAATGGATTGCTGCGCTCAATGACAGATTCCCACATTGGAAAGTATATATATCTAACAAGCTTACAGAACCGGAATACGCTGAAGGTAAAGTCAATGAACTACTCAAGGACAATAAGAATGTGACCTACTCAGATGCTCTCCATCTTGGTGTAAGCTTGCGCTCATTCAGGGCCGAAAAGCTGTCCGCATTTGTGCACTCATTGCTTTCATTCAATCATGATGCGGCATCAATATACAGCGAGATTAAAGACCGCTACCCTATTGTCCTCACACGTGATATGTCCAAGGCACGTGAGTGGCTTCGCAAACAGGTTCGTGGCACCCAACGCACCGGCGTCCTGGTGACGAAAACAGCAGCCCGCTTTAAGCCTCTAGCTGTAGATATCCTGGAGCAGGGAGACGAGAATGCCGTTCACTGGTTCCTTGAAGACAAAAACGACATTCGTTCATCGAATTACCTTGAGGATGCCGCTACAGAAATTCAAGTCCAGGGATTGGAACTTGATTACACCTGTGTATTGTGGGATGCAGATATGCGATGTGAGAATGGCGCTTGGCGATACTTCAATTTCAATGGCAGAACCGCATGGCGCGAGGAGACTGGTAAGTCAGACAATAGTATTGAACGACGCAAATATATGCTCAACGCATACCGTGTCCTCCTTACTCGTGCCCGCATGGGCATGGTAATTTGCGTACCAAGCGGTAACGGAAACACAACAGTCGGAGGATTCCCGGAAGATGCTACACGCCTTCCAGAATTCTACAATGGGACGTATGAATATCTCCGGTCACTCGGTCTTGAGGAATTATGAAAACCATCAAAGTAGTTGCAGCACTGATTGTGCATGACGGACGCATCTTCGCGACGAAGCAGGGATACGGCAATTGGCGCGGATGGTGGGAATTCCCCGGGGGTAAGGAGGAAGCGGGAGAGGCACCGGAGGAAGCGCTGGTGCGCGAGATTCGGGAGCATCTGCACAGCGTGAAGTGGCTACCTGCAGACGATGTGATACTGGACGATATAGAGAAATTGCCGTAAATATTATAAAGATAATCGCCCCTTCGTGTTGGATATTCTTGTTGCGACAGCAGGCACCTATGTCGCTGTTTCACAATTGCTGGAAGGCCTTCACCATCTCAGACTCGCTGCGGGTCTTCTATTTCCTACTGTTCTTCCTATGACAAAATTAATACTTTTGTCTAATTCAGAACTGTCCTTCTTATAGGGAAGGCTACACTAAAACTATTATCTTAAGAGCTACTTGTCAGGAAAGTCACAATATTCAAGTTTCATGTTCTTATTTTTAAACTGTCTTTTCATTCAAGTCGTATAATTTTGTGAAAAGAATTTATTTCAAACAAATTATATTGACAAAAAAATGGAAACAAGCACTATCTATGACAAGCCTCAGTGCGAGGTTATGGAACTTGAGGAACAGTCCGTACTCTGCAGCTCCGCTACAGAAGTGGACAGCACAATCAGTAACCCTTGGGGCGATCTTACCGAGGAGGAATGGTAGATTTAAGTTGAACCGGAAAAGAAACTGAAAAGATGAAAAAGACAATCATACTCGCAAGCCTCGCGCTTATGGCCGCGTTCAGCTCTTGCAACAAGTCCGAAATGCCAGAAGCCGCCACAACTGACGGCATCAAACTCAACATCACTGTCGCAGACCTGAGTACTGAAACAAAAGCCGTGAAATCCGGCTGGGAGAACGGAGACAGGTTGAATCTGTACTTTGAGGGTTGGAACGAGATCGCAACAGTTGACAATTTCCAGAAAGAACCGGATATGATTCTGAAATATGATGGTTCCAAGTGGCAGATCGAAAGCCAGGTCGCATCATTGTCATCCAGGCTGAAAAGCACCGGCGGAAAATTCATCGCTGTTTGGGAATCATCCAATGATCTTATGAAGTATGCAAGAATCGTATCGGGCAGCGTTTTGTATTTTTATCCTCCACTGACGGGAAACTCTGTATATCACTCTAATATGCTGGTTTATAGTCCTAATAATACATATACTCTTGATGAAAGCACCTTGAAAGCAGACATTTCAACCTGGAAATTTAATACAGCATTCAAGGTTCTGATCAAGACAGATGATTCTGCAGTTAAGAAAAAAGCTGACAATTTGGTCCTTCAGATCAAAGTAGGAGATAATAAATATGCTATGCCATCCAGCGCCCCGGCTTTTAATATATACAATTATTTATATTTAGTCAGTTATTCATCTGCAAATGAAACCGGTCGTCAAGGTGCCGTTGCCGAATCCGATGGACTGGCATTCTATTACAGATCTTGCGAGGCCACTAATTCAGATAACATCGTCTTTACTCTGAATGACACCTCCGACGATAGTAACAAGCAGTATTCCGTGACAGGAAAGTCACTTAACGCAACAGAAGATTCTTTCAAAGCCATCTCCATCGACTATTCCAAGTTCACAGCAGGAGCAGCTGACATACCTGATGGCTGTGTTGATTTAGGTCTATCTGTATTCTGGGCTTCTTGCAACCTCGGTGCTTCCAAGCCGACGGAATACGGGGGTTATTATCAGTGGGCAGGAACAAAGGATGTTTCCGATACAGGCATTAACCTTGATTGGAGCTACTGCCCTTATCATACCGGTTCTGACGAAAGCTCAGGTTGGACGAAGTACAATACTAAATCGTCATACGGTACCGTAGATAACAAGACAGTTCTCGAGGCTATGGATGATGCCGCCACAGTCGCTCTCGGCGGGAAATGGCGTATGCCTACGGATGAGGAGTGGACGGAGTTGCGCAATACTGACAATTGTTCCTGGACCTGGACGACCATCGATGGAGTCAATGGTTACAAGGTCCAGTCAAAGAAGTCCGGTTATACGGACAATTGGATATTCCTTCCTGCTGCCGGTAGCCGGCGCGGTACCGATCTCAGCCTTGTCGGTTCCGGCGGCTACTACTGGTCTTCGTCTCTCAATACGGGCGGCCCGAACCTCGCTTGGTACGTCTACTTCTATTCCGACAATGTCAGCAGGTACCGCTACAACCGTTGCAACGGGCAGTCCGTTCGTCCAGTTTCAGAATAACCGTGCAAACCGAACGAAGAGGCAAGTTTGCTTGCACTCTTCCGAGGTGCAGCCGGTTCATTGCGGAGCAATAATTGTCGGTCCGCACAAGTTAGCCCGATAGCGGTCTGCCTTGTGCGGACCGCATTAAACCATTAAACCTTGGGCGAAGCCCTCGTATTTACGGCCTTATGCCGTCGAAAATTTTCGGCATATGACGAAACTTGAAATCTGCGCCATTGAAGATGCCAATCCTGGTCAGGTTTACCTGTACCCTGAAGGTGCTTTCTATAAAGCATACCAGAAAAGTGCCTGGATTCTTCGCACAAAAGTGCATCCGTTCAAGCTTAGTTCCCGTTCGCTCAAAGGGCTTGAGGCACCACTTCTCAGTGTTGGCTTCCCGCAGTCGTCTTTGGACAAATTTTCCGCCGGCCTTGTGACTTGTCCTGGTTTAAGTGTCTTGGTTGGGGTATCTTCGTTGGGTTCTTGGGAAGAATCAGAAGTACGTTAAGGTGCCCCGGCCTGATGCTGTCGAATCTTGCCTTCGTGAAATTCACCTGGCACCTGCCATTATTGATTATCAAGCAGTTAGCTCCTTAAAATGGTCCAGGTGAGCCCAATTTGGTTCCACCTGGAACCGGAATGTGCCCTGGAGGGCCCTGGAAGGCCGATTCGGGTGCCAGGTGAATTTCAGGAAACCAACTCTAACCCATCGTCACGCCCCCGCTTTCCGCGCCACGGCCCCTCCGCCTCGCGCCCCGCAAGCCGACTACCCCCCGACGAACCATCCGCCCGAATCTAAACGCAAAAAGAGCCAATACGGTCATTCCTGCTTCAGAAAATCATCGCGCGAGCGAATGTGCCCTGGAGTGCTGTCTGGAGGGGTTCGAGACGCTCGATGGACACAAATCGGCACCACCGCGCGAGCTGATATGCCCTGGAGGCCCTTAGAATGGCGATTGCCTTGCCAGATGAATTGCAGGAAAGCGAGGGACGGGCTTTGACCGGGCCTAACCGAGCACTAACTGGGCTCTGAGGGCCTTGGTGTGGCCGGTCGCTGATCTTCGGTAATCTTCCTGCAAACCATCGCGCGAGCGAATGTGCCCTGGAGCGCTGTCTGGAGGGGTTCGCGGTGCGTGATGGACACAAATCGACACCATCGCGCGAGCTGATGTGCCCTGGAGGGGCCCGGAAGGCCGATTCGGGTGCCAGGTGAATTTCAGGAAAGCGAGGGTCCGAGCACTAACCGGGCTCTGAGGGCCGTGTGTGGCCGGTCGCTGATCTTCGGTAATCCTCCTGCTAATCATTGCGCGAGTCGATGTGCCCTGTAGCGCTGTCTGGAGGGGTTCGCGGTGCGCGATGGACACAAATCGGCACCATCGCGCGAGCTGATATGCCCTGGAGGGCCCTGGAAGGCCGATTCGGGTGCCAGATGAATTTCAGGAAAGCGTAGGGACGGGCTTTGACCGGGCCTAACCGTGCACTAACCGGGCTCTGAGGACCGTGTGTGGCCGGTCGCTGATCTTCAGTAATCTTCCTGCAATTCATCGCGCGAGCTGATATGCCCTGGAGGGCCCTGGAAGGCCGATTCGGGTGCCAGGTGAATTTCAGGAAGTAACCGTCTCCGCGATGCCGCCAAACCAACGCCAACCCCTCGTCACGCCCCTGCCCGCCCCGCGCCACGGCCCCTCCGCCTCGCGCCCCGCAAGCCGACGAACCCCCGACGAACCATCCGCCCGAATCTAAACGCAAAAAGAGTCAATACGGTCATTCCTGCTTCAGAAAATCATCGCGCGAGCGAATGTGCCCTGGAGTGCTGTCTGGCGGGGTTCAAGACGCTCGATGGACACAAATCGATGCCATCGCGCGAGCAAATATGCCCTGCAGTCCCGTAAAATGGCGATTGCCTTGCCAGATGAATTGCAGGAAAGCGAGACTCCGAGCACTAACTGGGCTCTGAGGGCCGTGTGTGGCCGGTCGCTGATCTTCGGTAATCTTCCTGCTAATCATCGCGCGAGCGAATGTGCCTTGTAGCGCTGTCTGGAGGGGTTCGGGACGCTCGATGGACACAAATCGATGCCATCGCGCGAGCTGATGTGCCCTGTAGGGCTCTGGAAGGCCGATTCGGGTGCCAGGTGAATTGCAGGAAAGCGAGGGCCCGTGCACTAACCGGGCTCTGAGGGCCGTGTGTGGCCGGTCGGTGTTCTTCG
>SFJA01000103.1 GCA_004556005.1 Bacteroidales bacterium
CCCATACGTCCCCAGCGTGCATCTCTAGCTACGTCAAGGTTTGGAGCGAAGGTCCAGCGCATGCCGGTCTGCCGCATCTCGTCTGCTGTCTCGGCCCCGATCCGCTCAATAAGATCGGTGTCGAAGGTCGAAGCGAGTCCAAGATTGGTAGGATATACGGTACATCCCTTGTGCAGTCCGTTTCCGTGAACGGCATCGACACCTATGAGAAGAGGAATCTTCAGACGGCTTTCCTGAGCCATTTTCTGGAGACTGATTGCCTCGTCGATGGTAAGTACGTGGAGGAATGAACCAACAAGTCCCGACTTGACCTTGTTCGCCATATCGGGGTCACCTAGATTCTCATCGTCGGCATCAATATTCTTGTAAGCCGTGCCTTGTCCGGGAGGTACGTAAGCCGGACTTACATACTGGCACATCTGGCCGATCTTTTCCTCCAGAGTCATTTTTTTCAAAAGGATGTCGGCTCTTTCGGCCGGACTGAGGCTGCTGTCCATATAATCGCCTCCCGAGCAAGAAGCAAGGAACAGAATCAAAGGACAAAAATAAAGCAACTTTCTCATATTCATTATTTTAGTATTGTTATCAGTTTTACCGGACCGAGTAGCCCCGAGGGCAGAAGCTCGTCATCGGCTTCAAAGAAATTGAGCGGCGTATAGCATACCTTCTCCATACCCGGCTGCAGGTCTCCTATCAATCTATTGGTCCAGCTGTTTATCACCTTTATTTCCAATGTGTTGGTTCCCTGTCTGAGTATTTGTGAGACATCGGTACGGTAAGGTTTCTTCCAGAGATTGCCAAGGTCTCTTCCGTTGAGTATTACCCTTGCCATATTCCTGACGTCTCCAAGGTCCAGCCAAATCTCGCCTCCCTCGCCATTGTACTCAAAACTGTTTGTGTACCAGGCGCTTCCTGAAAAATACCTGATGCCGTCGCATTCTTCTTCAGTATAAGAATGCAGTTTTTCCATTGTCATTCCCTCCGGCGCGCCCCGTCCTTGCTGGAATCGGACATCCCACGGTTCGCGTATGCGCAAAATCTCGCTTTCTACAGCCTTTGCACGCCTTGACTCGCGACAATCCGTCCTTTCCCTCAGCACGATAAAAACCGCATCATCCGGAACCATATCGAGATGCACCACAGTCCTGTCCCCGTCCATTACATAGCCTGCGTCCTCCCTGATTCCCGTATCAGCGTGCCACAGTTCGGGTTTGAGACCGCTGACCCGCAACGAAACGTCCAGACTGCGGTATTCAGGAGAAATGTTTGCAATCCAGTACATATGACCTTCGTCCTCGAGGCCGCGGTGCACAAAGCGAATGTCCGCTCCGGTATCGGGCAGCCACGAGGCATCCGGTTCAATTCCGGCATCCCTGAGGGCTATTTCAGCCTCGTCAGCGCTTCGGACATTGCGTTTCCCGCTATGCCATATCTTCTTTACCAGACGGTCGAATTCCTCCTTGTCCCCCTTCAGGTCCGCATAGTCCCGCGGCTCGTTTCCGACAATCAGCACGCCTGCATCCGCGAACCTGGCTATGCTTCGGAGGGTCTGAGTGGTGATACTGAACACTTCGCTGTCGATAAAGAGAGCCCTGTATCTTGCCCCTGTTGGTGTGACTAGCGTATTATCCTCAGTCACAAGCACTTCGTTAACGATAGTCCGGTTGACAAAATCATATGAATAGCCCTTGGGGACATCAGGACGGCGGAGTTTGAATGCAGATGTCGCGTTCTGGGTTTCGGCATAGAAATACGCGATGTCGGCAATGTTCCGACCTTGTTGCATCATAGCGCAACTTCTTGATAGATAGTCAGTCCAGCATTTTGCCTCATCAGCCCAGGTCTCCTTCCGTGTGAACCACTGACCGAATCGGCTCAATGCAAGTCCAGGTACGAGTTTGTCTTCAGGCTGGTGGGTTGAGCAATGGATTATGAAGCGGTTAAGACCGGATGCGAGAGCCGCGTCAGCATTCGGCTTGAGACTGCCTGGGTGGTATGACCAGGCCGGCTTGGTGGTGTACTTGCGTATGGCATCCGCCGTAAACGATTCAGCTGCACATACTTTCTGTCCGTAAATGTGGCACACCGATGCAGACTCGTGGATGTCCGCCTCGCTTGCCATATCTGATGCGTAAATGCTCCTTACCCAAAAAGCCGACATAGGTATGTCAGCGTGTCGCTTGACATCCATTCCGTCTCCGACAAAGGCCCGGGTGTATTCGTGGGATTCGGTGTGACGCTTCATCCCATAACGTGCAAGTACCTCATCCACAGCATCATAATGACACTCTGCCATCAACTCTCCAAGTGTGAGTCTCCAGTCCGACAGGAAGCGTTCGGTCTCTGCAGAACTTCCAATCACCTCGCCAGCAATGGCGGGAAGCCATTTCACGAGGCTGTATCCGCGCCTGCGCGCAAATTCCTCGGGCATCCTGGCCGTCCAAGTCTGGCACCGTGCCTCGTAACTGTCTATCATAATGTGACTCAGCACGCTGCCCAGCCTGTGTCCGCTCGCTTCGTCATACATCTCAAGATACTGCTCGTAATAATTCCTTACTGCATCCGCGTCCAGTTTGTCGACTTCAAGTCCCGTCGCTTCGGGAGAAGCCGGTCCGTTCTGTTTGCCAGTCAGATTGTATCCGAAACGGTACACTTTCCACCTGCCTTCGGGAACCTTCCAGTCAAGCACCCCGTTACGATACTTGCGGCTGAGGTCGATGACATTCTTTTCAGGTATTGCATCCCCAGTTTCCGGAGTGGGATAGAGGTCCCGGATATATGCATAGGAGAAGAATCCGGACTTTTCCGTATCTATGTTGACCTTGGTAACGGTATGCAGACTAATTTCCGTGTAGCCCAGCCTGTCTCCTTCCTTTTCGGCGCTTATGCGTATGTATCTTGCCGTAACAGGCTCGATGTCAAAGGTATATACGGTTCCTGTACAAGGCGGAAGCTTTTCCACAACGCATCGGTAGTTGATTCCGTCATCGCTGCATTCCACCTTCCTGTCCCATCTGTTGCGCTCTATGCCTCCTCTTGCCAGTGTCAATGCCTTGATCTGTCGCGGGGTGCCAAGGTCAAACACTATGCGCGCGTATCCGTCAGAGCCCGGTCCAACCTCGCAGGCGACATTTCTGTCCCCGTCGGTCAGCAGTTCTGCCATGCAGTCGGAACTGCAACTCACGGATGGTGCCAATTCGTTCATTGTCAGTTCGTTATCGGGCATTCTGACCGCCAAGACAGCAATGTCACGATAGTAGGCATTCCGCTTCGGGTCATCAGGGTAGCGACGTATGTCGAGGAATTCGCCACAACATTCGGGAGGAGTTTCGAGGGACCCGCGGTAACGCTGACCACCCTCGATGAGGGTTTCTTTCCAGACCAGCTTCTTCATTGCCTGGTCCTCGCTCACCCAGGGACCTCCGGTAACGCTCCAGCCAGCCGAACTTGCTATCGTGACTTCCAGTCCCAGCGAGTCTGCTAGGTCAAGGGTGTAGCGGAATGCATCCTTCCACTTTTCGCTCATAAACGGCAGCCGTTCTTCGACTACCTGAGGTACGCTGAATCCTGCGTCGAAATTGTGGAAGCCGGCAATGCCTGCGCTCTTCATCCACAAGAGGTCCTTGCGAATTCCTTCCTTGCTGATGTTGCCGTTCATCCAATGCCACCAGACCCTGGGGCGCGCCGATTGCGGAGGATCTGTAAATGCCTCCATCAGAGCGTCCCGACGGTCTTTGTCTCTGCCATCGCCGCTTGCCGCGCGAGCACAGTCTG
>SFJA01000104.1 GCA_004556005.1 Bacteroidales bacterium
CAACCTTTTCAAAGCCCTTTTCTTCAAGATTATCCCTGAGGGAGTCGTGGGATACCTCATCGCCCACACTGAGTTTAAGAAAGCAATCCCTGGTCTTTTTTTCTGAAGGAATGAGTTCGGAAACCGCTGCAGGATAGGAAACTATGACGGAGAGTTCACCCTTGCTGTACTGAAGAATCTTTTCAATGGCGCTGGTTCTCTGTACTCCGAGAGTGGATTTGTAGTTGCTTCTTTCTACGCCCTTGCCCGATTCGGAAAGGAAAAAGACCCTGTCGCCGTCAACGAGGCTGTACAGGTCCGTACAGCAGTATTCGGCAGAATCTTTATCGGGGAGCATCACGAAATGCAGCCCGCTGCGGCAGACCTGTGAAAGCACGAACCAGCGGGCTGAGAGGAACAGTCCGCTGCAGTATATCTCCTTTTCCTTGCCAAGCAGCCGTTCAAGCTCGGAAGATGATTTTGAACTTATCAACATTTGGTAAAATTTTGTATTGAAAACCTGTTGATAACCCTGTGGAAAACTCATTTTATTTTGTTAAAATCTTTCGTGATGAAGTTATCCACAGTTTACAACACAGAAAATAAACAAGGTTATCAACAGCTTTACTTTTTACAAATTATTAATAATTAAAACCTTGGCTATGTTATCAACATATCAACAAGGAATAATAAATCATTAAACTTTAAATAAAAAACTATTATATTTGTATTCTAAATCGGACTGAGCGATGTCAGAGTTTGATCCCAGAAATACAAACGAAGGCAAAGATAAGGATTTGGACGGAATTATCCGCCCGCAGGAATTGGTAGATTTTACCGGACAAGGTGAAATTGTATCCAACCTGAGGGTGTACATCAAGGCTGCCCTTCTCCGAGGCGAGGCGCTTGACCATACGCTGTTCCACGGCCCTCCTGGTCTTGGAAAGACCACTCTCGCACATATCATTGCCAATGAGATGGGAGTCAATATGAAAGTGACTTCCGGTCCTGTTCTTGACCGGCCGGGAGACCTCGCAGGCCTGCTGACTTCGCTTGATAAGGGTGACGTGCTCTTCATAGATGAGATACACCGTCTTTCTCCCGAAGTCGAGGAATATCTGTACTCTGCAATGGAGGATTATGTCATTGATATAATGATAGACAAGGGCCCCGGGGCAAGGTCTGTGAGGATTTCGCTCAATCCTTTTACACTTGTGGGAGCAACTACAAGAAGCGGTCTGCTTACTGCTCCGCTGCGCGAGAGGTTCGGCATCACCTGCGCGCTTGAGTACTACGATACGGAAGAATTGATAAAGATAGTTTGCAGGAGCGCTTCTATATTGAATATAGAGATAGAGGACAGTGCTGCTCGGGAAATTGCCCTCCGCAGCCGTGGAACGCCGCGTATTGCAAACGGACTGCTGAGGAGAGTGAGGGATTTTGCCCAGGTGATGGGGGATGGTCACATCGACCTCGGCATAGCAAAATATGCACTTGACAAGCTCAAGATAGATACAAGGGGACTCGATTCGATTGACAACAAGATATTGAGGACCATTATTAACAACTTCAAGGGAGGTCCTGTAGGTGCCAATACCATAGCGACTGCGATAGGGGAGGATCAGGGTACTTTCGAGGAAGTTTACGAGCCTTTCCTTATCAAGGAAGGATTTATAGTCAGGACCCAGAGGGGAAGGATAGCTACCGAACTGTCGTACCGCCATCTGGGATTGACAAAGGAAGATACGGACCAGACACTATTCTGATTATCAATAATCAACTGTTATAAAATGTCAGACAAACTTATTTCCAAAATTCCAGACGGACCGCTCGAACAGAAGTGGAGCAAGCGTAAATCCGAAATCCACCTCGTGAGTCCGAACAACAAGCGCAAGCTTGAGATCATCGTTGTAGGTACAGGCCTCGGCGGAGCATCGGCTGCCGCTTCTCTCGGCGAACTTGGCTACAATGTTAAGATTTTCTGCATCAGCGACACTCCTCGCCGTGCGCATTCCATTGCTGCTCAGGGAGGTATCAATGCCGCCAAGAACTACCAGAACGACAACGACTCTGTCTATCGTCTCTTCTATGACACCATCAAGGGTGGAGACTACCGTGCCCGCGAGGCAAACGTTTACCGTCTTGCAGAGGTGAGCGCTGCCATCATTGACCAGTGTGTTGCACAGGGAATTCCTTTCGCACGCGAATACGGCGGATACCTTGCCAACCGTTCATTCGGCGGCGTTCAGGTAAGCCGTACCTTCTACGCCCGCGGCCAAACCGGCCAGCAGCTCCTTCTCGGTGCCTATGCTTCTCTTAATAAGGAGATTGCTGCAGGTACCGTCAAGTCATACCCTCGTCACGAGATGCTTGACCTCGTTGTCATCAACGGACAGGCAAAGGGTATCATCGCCCGTAACCTCGTTACCGGCAAGCTTGAAAGATTCGGAGCTCACGCCGTAGTCATCGCTACCGGTGGATATGGAAATACCTACTTCCTTTCTACCAATGCAATGAACAGCAACGGTTCAGCAGCAGTTCAGTGCTACAAGAAGGGAGCATTCTTCGCAAATCCTTGTTTCGCACAGATCCATCCTACCTGTATTCCTGTACACGGCGACCAGCAGTGCAAGCTTACCCTTATGAGTGAGAGTCTGCGTAACGACGGCCGTATCTGGGTTCCGAAGAAGATGGAAGACGTGCTCAAGCTCCGCAAGAAGGAAATCAAGGCAAGCCAGATTCCTGAGCAGGACCGCGACTACTATCTCGAGCGCAGGTATCCTGCATTCGGAAACCTCGTTCCTCGTGACGTGGCTTCACGTGCAGCAAAGGAGAGATGCGATGCCGGATTTGGCGTCAACGAGACCGGAAAGGCCGTGTTCCTCGACTTCTCTGAGGCTATCAAACGTCTTGGACATCAGAAGGTTGCGGAGCGTTACGGAAACCTCTTCGAGATGTACGAAAAGATCACCGCTTCTTCTCCTTGGGAGGAGCCTATGATGATCTATCCTGCCATCCACTATACTATGGGCGGTATCTGGGTTGACTATGACCTCCAGACCACCATTCCTGGTCTCTACGCCATCGGTGAGGCTAACTTCTCCGATCACGGCGGAAACCGACTCGGTGCTTCAGCCCTTATGCAGGGTCTTGCCGACGGTTACTTCATCCTGCCTGTCACCATCGGCGATTACCTTTCAAAGAAGTTCGCAGAGCCTAAGACCGACGTCAATGCTCCCGAATTCGACGCTGCCGAGAAGGCCGTTCAGGCCCGTATAGACCGTCTCTTCGCAATCAAGGGCAAGAGGACTGTAGATTCCATCCACAAGGAACTCGGACACATCATGTGGGAGTACGTAGGTATGGCACGCGACGAGGAAGGTCTCAAGACTGCAATCGCCAAAATCAAGGAACTCAAGGAGCAGTTCTACAAGAATGTTTACGTCCCTGGCAGCAACGATGAGTTTAACCAGGAGCTTGAAAAGGCGCTCAGACTCGAGGATTTCTTCGAGATCGGTATGCTTATGGCTTACGATGCCCTTAACCGCAAGGAGTCCTGCGGTGGTCATTTCCGCGTGGAAAGCCAGACCGAAGAGGGAGAGGCTAAGCGTGACGATGCCAACTACATGTATGTTGCCGCTTGGGAATACAAGGGTGAAAACAAGGATCCTGAGCTTCACAAGGAGCCTCTGAACTACGAGTTTATTGAAGTGAAGACCAGAAATTATAAAGACTAATTTGAGAGAT
>SFJA01000105.1 GCA_004556005.1 Bacteroidales bacterium
CGTCATCGCCCCGGAGCTGCAGCCGGGCGGCAACCGAGTTCTCCGACAGGCTTCTGGCCTTACGGGAAACGGCGCAGGCGCTCACCATCAGGAGAGCCGCGGCAAGTACTATGGCACCACCCCTTCTCACTTCCCTCCTCCGGATATGGTGTATGAATGCTTGCCGCCCTCTACCTTGGTGCCGTTCAGTACGACGGTCTCATCCGTGCAGGTCACATTGACCCTCACGCCGAGAAGAGCTTCGAAGTCAAGGGTGATATGGTGGACTGAAGAATCCACCACATAATTGGAATATCCATCGTCGACCTGCCACCACTGCTCTATGCCGTCCATTACATCCAGCCATTCGGACACCCATTTGGTGTTCTTGATTGTGATGTTGCTGAGGGTTGTCTCAAGCAGCTCGGTTGCAGTGAGGTCGTACCAGAATCCGGTCTTGGGAACGGAGCGCTCGAGTGTCACCACGTCGCAGAGCTCCTTCCACTCGGTGAAGTAATCCAGCCTGCCTTCGACATTGGAGCAGCGGTGATACTTGCAGTTTCCCCTGACCACGAGGGAGTCCCTCACTGCCAGCGAGAGCGAGTACGGGTTGCTGCGGACCATCAGACGGGTCTTGCCCGTAGACGGGCTGCGGGCGATCTCCACATCCACGTCCGGGTAACGCAGCGGCTCGGAGAACCGGAACGAGGAACTGCGCACCTGGTCCCCGTGTGTGAGTTCCACATCCACATCATGGGTGCCGGGACGCACTAGAGGCAGGTTCAGTTTCAGTATTGGGGTCTTCTTGAAGTTCACCTTGAAGTCAAGTCCCTTGACCCTCTCTCCGTCAATCGATACCGTTCCGTCATAGTCCCTGTCCGCCACGCCCTGGGCAAGAGTCAGGAGCATTGTCGATGTCCCGGCCGACTGGTCGGTAGACACCTCGGCATGCAGGGAGAAAGGCTCATATGTAACCGTGAATGCCATCTCCGACTCACGTGAGTACAACTCGGTAGCGAGCCGGAAAGAAGCCAAGTGTTCCCCTGCCTTCAGTACCGGAAGACGGTATGTCACCGGCCCTTTGGAGAAGTCAAGCGCAGAACCTGATTCAAACGGGATGCTGCCGTCATCTGAAAGGAGCAGTGACGGATCACTGTCGATAAGATATGTGAGGGTGTATTCCTTTTCCGGGCATCCTTTCTCAAGGGAAAATGTGATAAGGTTGTCTTCCCCTGAGAGCAGATGCTTTGCCTCAAATTCGAAGGAATTGTCGCTGACCTGTATCGGCTCGTTGCATGAGACTGCCGCAATAAGTGCCGCAACAGAAAATAGGATTGTCTTTTTCATTTTTGGGATATTTTCAGAAAGTGAACATCAGAGATACCAGAACATCATTGGGAAGGATGAAGGCTTTCGCTCCCTGCTCGTCGATTCTGCCGCAGGTCGGGCAGCTGTAAACCGTGTATTTCTTGTATCCGCTCCAGAATCCCAGACCGAAATCCAGATTGATGTTGCGGTGCAGCATGAGTGAGTATCCGGCAGACAGGCCGGCTCCGAAGGCATCCCCTTCCTCAGTGCGTGGGCTGCGGATGTTCCAGAACCAGAAACGGGTTCCGGCACTTGCCGTCCTGCGGGAATCGCGCATCTCACCCCATTCACCTCTGAAGCTCCAGGGATTGTACATGAAACCGGCATTGACACTCCAGTGACGGGCTACGGCGACCGAAGCCTCTGCATTGACTGTGAGGAAATCCGCATACCCGAGAGCGTTCGTGGACACGGACAGTTTCTGAGCCCTGGCAGAGCAAAAGGCAATGGAAAGGAGCACTGCCATCAAGATCATTCTTCGTCCCATAACTACCGTTAATTGTCATTCCACCAAGCATCCTCGAAGACCGGTGTCTCCGGCCATACCGTGAACCTCTCCTTGTCATAGTCCAGCAGGGTAAGACTGAGGCTTATGTTGTGGACATAGCGTCTTTCACGCAGCTGTTCCAGCTTCTTCATAACTTCAGGAATCGGAACCCTGGTCCCGGAACGGTACCATCTCGACTTGTATGTTTTGTGCACCAGAACATAGTCGCTCTTTCGTCCGCTGGTGAATTCTATCAGTACCGCGAAGTTGTAGTCCATCTTCTCCCCCGACTCCATATTGACCCACATCTCCTTCGGATTGCCTTCATCGTCAAAAGTGGCTTCAATGGTCGCGAAACAGTTCTCCCTGACACGTACGTGGCACAGGCTTTCTATCTCGGGGAATCCTTTCGGCCAGATGCGCAATGTCGTGTCCCCCGTTCTGATTCCACGGAGCTTGAGGTCATTGCCGATGGCCTTCACATCAACGACGGACTGGTCCGTGACCTGGAATTCAATCTGCATCCCATTGCATTCACGCGGGATGAGAGCGACCTTGACTGTCGCATACTGATGGTAGTCCAGGCAGACGTCCCTGTCAGCGAATATTGCGGTCGGAACCATATCGGGTGCCTGAAGGACACTGTAATGCAATTCTTCCGCGACCGTCTCTCCGGTAGATTTCATGAAGGTGAGCCTAAGGACTCCGAATCCGTCCAGACTGACCGGATCGGTCTTTATGCATACCGGTTCGTCTCCGAGAGGACGGAAGACTCCCGGGGGCAGCAGTTCATCACGGAGATAGACTCCGTATCCGTTGTCCCCGGCAGCGACACTAACAAGCGTGTTTAGAGGAGTGACGAATATGCAGAACTGCGAACCGAGCCCGACCCGGTCTGTCTTCATTACAATGTAATACTCCGGATTGGGTTCACGGTTCTGGACCGGAACTTCCGGACTCTTTCCGGTCAAGCCCTTGATAAGCTTCTGGAAAGACAGTTTCTCCGATGCATTCTGTTCGCTCATATATCGTTTTCTTTGTTTTCAATGAAACCGGGCGGCCTTCACAGGTGGCCCGGGATTAGGTTTATACGTTAGTTTTTAAAAGATGTATAAATGGGTTTACAACCTAGAAATCATAATGTATGTTCACGCTGCCCTCGTAATGGATCCATCCCATCGGTGAACCGAATGTCAAAGGGACCGTACCCCGCAGGCTTATGCCGAGCCTTTTCAGCGGATAGACTTCCAATTCGAGGCTTGCCTGTACTCCGTAGATGAACGTATTCCTGGCGATTCCTGTGTCTATGTACCCGGGCAGAGTCCTGTACGGATCGCTGATTTCGTCACCGAGGAAGACCCCTCCCCCGCCGTAAAGGCTGATGACACGGGACCTTGCCGATGCTATCCTTGCCATGACATTGCCTTCTGCACATATCTCGCTGTAATGGAGAGTCGCACCGGAGTCGGTCATCGAAGAATAATTCCTGTTCACCGCTCCTGCAGACCAGGCTCCCCACAGTTCCCATCCCTGCCAGCCGGCCCTTATGCCGAAGGAGGATTCGTTGATGCTCGCTCCCGCATATGGTGCTCCCCTTCCTGGGACTGTTCTCTGAGCAGCGGAGGAGAGTGACACTCCCACGAGGATTGAAAGTATGAGGATTATGCGCTTCATTATTCTTGCTTTTCTGCCGCAAATATATGGCAAAATATCCTTTTCCGAAAATATTCGTATGTTTTAATCAAATTTTCGTTATTTTTGCAACATGAAAATAAGCAAGCCGGAACATATAGCACAGGGTAACGGGATCACCTATATGACCAGCGATCTCTCACTGGTCCAACTGAAGGTCCTGATGACGATCATCCGTGAATTGCAGAAGCCGATATCGATGATGATAACCGATATCGGTTTCGGGCGCATCAAGCCTGATGACGTGCTGCCTGCAAAGGAACAGTTCATGGATGGGGACCATCTCATGATTACCCGGAAGATAACCATCAAAGTGAAGGATGTCGGCCTGGGGAACCAGAACACCGGATACCTGCTGAACAGTCTGAATGCCCTGCGTCAGAAGAGCTGCTGCATACCTTACAATCCGGCACGGCCTACCAAGTCCAAGGTACTGGTGACAGGTCTCATCAGCCATTACACCTACGACTGCCCTGCCCAGACGGTCGACGTCTACCTGCTCGATGCAGTTGTCAACCGCCTGCTGCTCGTGAGCGAGGGATTCACCAGATACGACTACACGCACGCGATGGCCTTCAGCAACAAGTACACTGTGCGCATGTACTGGATAATCAACTCATGGCGGGGACGCAAGGGCTTCCGAATCAGTATGGAACAGCTGCGTTATGTGATGTCCGCCGAGGACAAGTATCCCAGGAATGACAACTTCATAAGCAAGGTAATCGGGGCTGCCTACAAGGAACTTAAGCAGACCGGCGACATCTGGTTCGAATACTCCAGGGACCTTCGCAACGGAAAGGACATGTTTTCGTTCCGCGTCTATCAGAGAATGGACAGCGAAAGGAGGGAGAAGGTGCTCAAGAAGCCAAAGCAGATTGCCTACAGCATGCTCTACAACATGTGGAAGATGCAACTTGCGGACATCGACCACTTCGTCAGCCTGATCACGGTTGACAATGTGCAGGGGTTCATCTGCGAGCTGGATTATCTGAACAGGACCATTGACCGGAAAAGCCTGAAGGATCCGGCCGCCTATATGAAGACCATCCTGATATCTTACTTCGATACCCTGGATCTGGTATCACAGGAGGTGACACTAACCGGAAAGAAATGACCTCCTTTCTTTTTTCATTCAAAAGCCAATCCGTATCCCCGCGCGCATGTGCGCAAGGATTTGTTTCTTTTATCATTCAATTGATCCATTAATTGTTCCGCTCTTACGTAACTAATATACCGATAAGGTTATCAGCCAGTTACACAGAAAGAAGCACCGGACTCAAACACCGTTTATAGAATCACGGGGCCATAACTCCCACCTTTTATAGAAATATATCCACCGTATATAGAAAGGCAAAACACCCTTTATAGAGCAGGTCCCACCTTTTATAGAACCGGTGCACGCGGTGCACCTCCCCTTCCGACATCATGGGATTGCAATTCTGACGAAAACTTGACGAATATTCTTTCCGTCTTTTTTCCGTCAGATCGGATTTGCATCTTTGTGCGGAGCGGTGCACACTTCCCTGTTTACGGAAACAGGCAAGATGTGCTTAAGTTTAA
>SFJA01000106.1 GCA_004556005.1 Bacteroidales bacterium
AGATGAAGGAGCAGCTTTCACAGGAGGAAGCCGAGCTTTGCGCCCTGGCTGATTCTGTTCTCAATAAGTTATCCAAACTGGATGATGAGTCTTTTGATGAGCTGAACCTTTATCCGGATTTTTAAGGATTGGAGGGAAAAGATGAACGCTAAAGAGCGATTTTATTCCGGGCTTGCGAAAGAGACCCTCGGGAAGATCACATCGAATAAGGATAACTGGACTTCCTTTCTGGTAACGGTGTCCCGGAATTATGAGTTCACCTACCCGGAACAGGTGATGATCTACGCCCAGCGCCCCAACGCCACTTTCTGCAAGCCGTATGACGAGTGGAATGACGAAAACTATCGCAGGTATGTCAGACGGGGTTCCACCGGCATTGCATTGTTTGTGACCAACAGGGAAAAGCCCTATCTGCGTTATGTGTTCGATGTGGCTGATACCGGTGTTCGCCGTTCCTCTCCCGAATTGAAACCGTGGGAGGTTACAGAGGAAAACCGGGTGTATGTGATGGGTGCCATGGAGCGTACATTCGGAATCACCGCAGACGGATTGTTGGAAGCACAGCTTGAGGAGATTGCGCTGTCTCTTTCTGCTGAGTATTGGGACGACTATAAAAAGCCGATCCTCGACATCGTTGCGAACAGCTTCCTTGAGGAGTATGATGAACTTAACATCGAAGTGGCTTTCAAGAGGGCGGTTGCAAACAGCGTATCCTATGCGATGTACTGCCGACTGGTCGAAAACCCTGACAACTACTTCGAGCATGAGGATTTCCTGAATGTTTTTGACTTTAACACCCGCCAGACGGTAAATGCCCTCGGCACCGCAGTCAATGCAATCAGCTCACGGATGTTTCAGGAAATCGAAAAAGCGATTGGTGAATACGAGCAGAACAGAACTGCTGAAAGGAGCGCAGATTATGAACGAAATGACTTACAGACAGGCCGGGGATTACAGAATCCCGAATATCAGGCTGGAGAACGAGGAAGCAAGACCGCTGGGCAAGTACGGCAGGATGAGAAGGACATTCCTGGAGCAGAACAATCCGATGCTCCTGAACGACATGATTCTGACGGAGACCCTGTTCCCCCACCTGTGGGAGATCGAGGAAACGGCGAAAGCCAGAGTGGAACTCCTGATGAACCAGTACCTGAAGAACAGCCCCGCACCGGACAAAGAGACGCAGCAGATGGCGTGGGTGCAACACATGGAAAGCCTGAAAGCACAAGCGGAGGAAGTCGTGATGACGGAGCTTATCAACAGCTGACCCTGAACCTTTTCCTCACAGAAGAACAACAAATCCGTTTTATCGACGAAGCAGAGAGCCGCAAGCCCTCTGCTTTTTCTTTTTCTCAGGAAGAAATTGACCACTTCCTTCTGCTTGGCAGCAATACCGATGATGCAAGAAAAATCGTAGTGCTTGACTATATGAAGCAGAAGCCGGTGGAAGAAATCGCCCAGACCTTGAAACAGGTCTACCACGGCGGTTTTGGTCTGAAAGAGGACAGCGGAAATATTTCCGCATGGTACGCCGGGGATGGGATTCACCTTGCCAAAGGTTCCTCTGCCATTGATAGCCCCAGGGCGCAGATCATCCCCTGGGAGGATGCTACAAAGCGGATTGGAGAGCTGTTGGACAGCGGGCGGTACGCTACCAATGTGGAATTAGTGGAAGCTCCTGGCTTTGAGCGGGAAAAGGTCGCTCAGTCTCTTTGGTATCTCTACCATGACCTCTCTGATGAAGCAAAGGAAATGGGATTCTTCCCCTCTTTGTCGGAAATCCGCAGTAATGGTTTTCCGGAAGAAACCGCATGGCTGGCAGAACAGCTCAAACAGCCTGAGTTTTTAGCGGCAATGAAAGAGGAGTATCGTGGGTTTATGATTGCCCATGATGCTGACCGTTCTCTGCTTCGCTTCCATTATCATAAGCTGGATGGCATTGAAAAGCGGTTGAATGAACTGGATGCCCCTGTCAGGGAATATCAGAGCGATATGATGCAGATGCCCCTTGTCCGTCAGTTTATTACGGATGACGAGGTCAATGCTGACCTGACCCGTGGCAGCGGCTTTGCCGGTGGAAAGCGCCGTATCTATGAATACTGGCAGGAAAATCATTCGGTTAAGGATAAAGCCGAGTTCCTCAAGCACGAATACGGAACCGGAGGTCATTCCCATGCCTGTTCCGGTGCAACTCACAGTGGTCAGGATCACGATGCCAAGGGCGTTCGCTACACCAAAAGCGGCTGCGATAAAGTGCAGATGTCCTGGACACAGGTAGCACAGAGAATTGACACCTTGATGAAAAAAGGTCGCTTTCTTACCCCTGAGGAAGAAGCCGAGCGGCAGGCAATCGAAGATGCCAAAACAAATCCTCTGGAAGATGTCTACGAGCGTTTTGCTGTGGTCGATACCGAGGATGGCGAGTATGCCATCTGGGACGAACAGACCGGAACCTACTATGTAGACCATGAGGGTGTTACGGAATACTTCGACGATGAGTGGCTTGCTAATGACTACCTTGAGGAAGTCCGTCAGACTGTGGCGGCTATGGAAGCATTACAGCCCGAAGAATCCGCAGAAAATATCGCAGAGCCGATTGAAGAAACACCGGCGTGGAATTATCAGGTTGGCGATACGGTCTATCTGGACGATACCGCTTTTCTTGTGGAGCAGATCACTGACCGGGAAGTGCAGCTGAGAGACCCCTCTCTGCTTTATCCAATCTTTCGTGCAGAGAACCGTTCCAGATTCGAGGAAATGCTTTCTCAGGACGAGAGAAACCATGCGGTGAGGACTGGTGACGAAGCCGAAGAAAAGCCGGTTACAGAGGAAATCCAGAACGAAATCAGCCCCGAAACCGTTCAGCAGCCGGAACATTTCATTGACCACTTCTATGTGGCAGAGGACATCCAGAAGCGTGGTGCGCTGGACATTAAGGAATACAGTTCCTTTGAAGATGCTCTGAGAGCCTACCACGAACTACCTGACACACATAGAAAAGCTCTGGGTGCGATGAATACCGGGAGACCGTTACCGGGCAGTCTTGACCTCATTCATTGCAGAGACGGTCAGGACACGATTGTTCAAGACTACACCAAGGTAGACGGATGGCAGAATGCCGAAGTCATGGACATTATCGCTCAGATTGAGCAGTCCCTCGCAACCAGAGAAGTCCCTCCTGTTCCTGCGGTGAACTTCCACATCACGGATGACCATATCGGTGAAGGCGGGCCGAAGCAGAAGTTCGCAAGGAATATCGAAGCCATCAAGACCCTGTTCCAGCTGGAGAACGAGAACCGAAACGCTACTCCCGAAGAACAGGAGATTTTATCGAATTATGTCGGCTGGGGCGGTCTGGCAGATGCCTTTGACCCTGATAAGGGAAATTGGGCGCAGGAATACACCATTCTGAAAAATCTGCTTTCCGAGTACGAATATGCTGCGGCGAGAGCGTCCACGCTGAACGCTCACTACACCAGTCCCACGGTGATTCGTTCCATCTACGATGCGGTCGGACAGATGGGCTTTGAGACCGGCAACATTCTGGAGCCTGCCATGGGTATCGGCAACTTTTTTGGTATGCTGCCCCCTGAGATGCAGAGCAGCCGCCTGTACGGTGTGGAGCTTGATTCCATCACAGGCAGA
>SFJA01000031.1 GCA_004556005.1 Bacteroidales bacterium
CTGGAAAGGGATTGACAGTCGAATTCTCCTGCGGCAGGTGGTCGGAATGCTGGCCGAGAGGGGCTGGAAGCCGGGCAACGTGGACATCACCATCGCGCTCCAGGCCCCGAAAATCGGCAGTTTCGTTCCGGCGATGCGAGAAGTTCTAGCGGCCGATATGGGCATAGACCCTGACAAGGTAAGCGTCAAGGCGACTACCACCGAACGGCTGGGCTTCGTCGGCCGAGGAGAGGGCTGCGAAGTCTGGGCGATTGCGCTGGTAGTCAAGGAGTGATTGCGGGCGTTAGTGGCAGTGTTGGCTTAATATGCAAGATTTTTAACAAAAATTTGCATATTATCAAAAATTGGCATACATTTGCAATCCCGTTTTGAGGGGTCATTGAGATATGGTGTAATGGTAGCACTACAGATTCTGGCTCTGTCAGTGAGGGTTCGAATCCTTCTATCTCAACCAAAAATCCCGACCACCGGCCGGGAATTTTTATAAGAGGAACTCGGTTCCGATTGACATAAAAAGTATGGCGGGGTAGCTCAGCTGGTTAGAGCGTCGGATTCATAATCCGGAGGTCGCGGGATCGTGCCCCGCCCCCGCTACAAAATGTCATTCTAAACGAAGCGAAAAACCTCAAAATATGTCTTGATTGACTACGATCAATCTTCTGGACAAAACTCTCCATATACCCGTCACAATCCTTGTGATGGCTTTTTTATTTTATGGACAAAAGGATCATTTAACGTGTCAAAATAGCGGCCTGCCACGGAGTATCCCGGGGCAGGCCTGCTAAAAGAAGATAGACAAAGGTCCAATGCTCTCAGACGAGCGGCAATGGCTTCCTGTCTTTAATTTCCCTTTCTGTAATTGTAGCCGAGTATGTCGAGCACCTGGAACTGATGCTTGCGGACTTCGTCCATAAAGGTTTCAAAGTCAGGACGTTCGTCACCATCCCAGGCTATGCATGAGAGGGCAAACATTCGTGGCAGGAGCATATATTCTATCTGCTTCCAGTCGGCGATGTATTCGGTCCAGAGGTTGGCCTGCACGCCCTTGACGTGCGCAAGCTGCTCAGGTGAAAGGAGTTTGGTAGAATCGTACAAATACATCTTTTCGATGGTGAGCGTGCTGTTGTAGCTGAGCGGCTCCGAGCTCCTGTCCTCGCTCTGCGCATAATCTATGTAGAAGAAGTTCGTCGGGGACATCAACACGTCATAACCGTCTGCAGTGAATTTGCATAGAGTCTCTTCAACGCTTTTCCAGCCACGCCAGTAATGCACCATAGCATTCTTGTCGAGATTGCCCTCGGCAATTTCCTCCCAGCCGATGATGCGTTTGCCCTTGGCGGCGAGAGTCTGCCGAACGTGGTCGGTCACATAGTTCTGCAGGTACTGCTCAGCACTGACACCATCCTTGTCGGCCAGGCCCAATTCTGCAATTTTCGCCTGGCAGTCAGGACAGTTCTCCCATCTGACCTTAGGGCATTCGTCGCCGCCTATATGGAAGAGTTCGCCCGGGAATATGTCCGCAATCTCATTGATGACATCGTCCAGGAAGCGGTAGGTGGCATCCTTGCCAGCACAGAGAACATCGTCCGCAATTCCCCAGATACGGCGCACATCATAAGGACCGCCGGTGCATCCTAGTTCAGGATAGGAGGCAAGCGCGGCCACCATATGACCCGGAAGGTCAACTTCAGGAACAATGGTGATTCCAAGTTCCTGCGCGTATGCAACCACGTCCCTGAGTTCATCCTGGGTGTAGAATCCGCCGTGAGGGACACCGTCGTCGCTGTCAAAGTCACGCCCTACCATAGTACCTCCGCGAACGCTTCCCACCTCGGTCAGCTGCGGGTACTTCTTTATCTCAACCCTCCAGCCCTGATCGTCGGTCAGATGCCAGTGGAAGCGGTTGAGTTTATATTCTGCCATGATGTCAAGGAAGCGCTTGACCTCGTCCACGGTAAAGAAATGCCTCGAGCAGTCGAGCATCACGCCTCGATAGGAATACTGAGGATAGTCTTCGATATGACAGAAAGGGATAGTCCATTCCACACCCTTGCAGGAGCTTTTTGCCACTCCGGCCGTGCAGCGGCTGCCATCCGAGCAGCAGTAAATCTCTACCGGGAGCAGTTGACGCAATGTTGCGAGAGAGTAGAGCACCGAATTGTAATCCGAAGCCCTTACCACGGCACCCTGAGGACCGGCATCCAGACTATATTCTTCAGGAGACAGGCTGTCATCGAGTACGAAACTGAGGCTTGCACCCTCGACTGAACCGTTCCCGGCAGCCGGGGCAAGTTCCTTTATGCGTACCCTGGTGCCTGAACAGTCGGAGAGCAGGCTGGCAAATTCGCGAATCTTTTCCTTTGAGGCATTATCGAAACGGGAGTCAACTGCGAAGGTGGAGGCGTCAAGGTAGAGACCTCCTTCCTGCAATTCAAACACGCGCGGGAATGGTATGAGAGCACATTCACGAGCGATATTGTCAGTGGTTCTCACTTCATTCCCACCGCATCCCACGGCAAGAACCAGAGGCAGAGCCGCCAAGAGCAACATCCTGAATTTCATGTGATTATGTAATTAGAAACTATACTTCATCGACTTTGATGCGGACATCAAGGCAGTCGGCACGATACTGAACGAATAATCGTATGACTTGTCAGACCAGAGGCAGTAAGCCGGCTCGGTGCGGGCGCCCCAACTGTCATAACCTCCGATTCCGGTATGCCCGCCGTCTATGCAGACCTCGACAAAATCCCTGTCCACAATATCGTTGACGTGGGTCTGTCTGCGAAGCTTGTTTGCAGCAGCCGCTGGGTCGTGAACCTCGTCCGGACTGAAATTGTGCCACTGGTAATCGCGGTGCCGGGCTTCCTCGCCATCAAGGTCTTCCACGCTCTGCCTCAACGCATTGAACTCAAATCCCTCACCCCTCACGGTCAAATCGCCAATCTGCAGGTAGCGGCAGCCGGTATGATGACCACACTCCTGAGGACGCACGTAAGGGACGAATTCTTCCGAAGCGCTGGAGTTGTAGATTCCCTCCGGGATGCCGCTCGAGCGGTCGTTGTAGTTCTCCTCCGGTCCGCGGCCGAAATAGCTGAAGCGGTCGGCAGAAGCCGGCAGGCGCATGCGGAAGCCGATTCGAGGCACCTCGACAGCTTCTTTTGCTGCAACGCCGGCAAAGCTGTACCTGACGCCGAGCACGGAACCACCGAGAGTGAAGCGGACGGTAAAAGTATTGCCGGAAGCAAGTTTGTACTGCGCCACGATGGCATCGCCGTCAAAGCGTGCGTTTGCATTGAACTGACGGCTTGAGGTCTTGAATGCCTGGGTACGCATAGGCCACTTGTTGCCGTAGTCGTTATCGGTAGGACCGCGCCAGAAATTAGGACGCAGACCAAACTCGCTGTCAAAGAGTTCCTCGCCGTCAAACTTGTATGAAACAAGGATTCCTTTGCTCTTGTCAAACACGAGTTCTGCCCTGTCATCGCTGAGAATCAAGAGGTTACCCTGCTTTTTGGTTCTGGTTACGGAAGTATCCGGAGAATAAGGCTCCCTCTTGGCATCCGACAGGAGAATCTGGTCCTGAGCCACGATGCTGCCGGCCTCGAGCAACGGCTGGGCGGCACGGGTGCGGGTAGTGAAGGTGATGCAGCAGCGTTTGTCCTTAGGAAGTTCAGGATAATCAAGCGTGAAGAGCTGGCACTCCTGAGGACCTGCCTTGGAACGGAAACTGCCCGATGCCAGTTCCAGTCCGTCAGCGGTCACAGTCCACTCGGTCTCATACTGCGACAGGTCAACGAAATAATTACGGTTCAGAATCTGGAATTCTTTCCCGCCCTTGTGGCTGACCGATATGTTCTGGTAGCAGTACCTGATCTGGGTGTACGCCGGATGAGGGATCCTGTCCGGACCGACAACGCCGTTGCAGTTGAAGTTGCCGTCGCTAGGCGAGTTGACACCATAGTCGCCGCCGTAGGTCCAGTAAACGCGACCCTGGTCGTCGGTCTCGCGCAGGCCCTGGTCAACCCAGTCCCAGATAAATCCGCCCTGGAGGTTGTCATACTTGTTGATCTGCTCCCACATCAGGTCGAGGGAACCGTTGGAGTTGCCCATCGCGTGGGTGTATTCGCACTGGATATCCGGCTTTGGCGAGCCGTTTTCGCCCTCGGACTTGAGCCATTTCGTCTTGCAATACATAGGAACGTGCATATCGGTATTGTAGCTGCCCCAGGCGCGTTCGTAAACCACAGGACGGTTCTGGCCGGCGGTCTCGAGGGCCTTTACGACGTCGTAGCACTTCTTGAAATTCTGTCCGTTTCCGGCTTCGTTGCCGAGAGAGAGTATGGTAACGCAAGGATAGTTGCGGGTACGGTAGTACATATTCTCGACACGGTCGATGTGCTTTGCATACCATTCAGGCTTTTCGGCAAGTGTCTTGTCCGGACTATAGCCCATACCGTGAGACTCGATGTTGGCCTCGTCATAAACATAAAATCCGAGTCTGTCACAAAGCTCATAGAAAGCGCGCGGCTGCGGATAGTGGCAGGTTCTGATGGCATTGATATTTGCCTTGCGCATAAGCTCAAGGTCCTTGAGGATGTCCTGACGGGTTACGTAATGGCCTGTGTATTCGTTGTGCTCGTGCAGGTTGACTCCTTTGAACTTGACAGGCTCTCCGTTTACGTAAAATACACTGCCCTTGATCTCGAGACGGCGGAATCCGACCTCTGCCCTGAGATACTTGCCGTTGACGTCAATGATAAGGCTATAGAGCTCAGGATTTTCGGCGCTCCACTTGTGCACGTTTCTTATTTTCTTTTCGGTGGTGATGGAACCGGAGAAAAGCTGGGACTCGGAATAGAGCACCGTCCTTCCCCTGCTGTCAAGCAGGCTCCAGCCCATGGTAACGGGAACGGAAGAGAGGACCTTGAGTTTGAAATGACCTGTCTTGAGATCGTCCTCAAGAGTTGAAACTATTTCCCAGTCAAGGTCGGCAGGAACGCCCTCCGGCTCATAAGAAAGAAATACGTCCCTCTCGATGCCGTTGAGTCTCCAGAAGTCCTGACACTCAAGGTAACTGCCTGTGCTCCACTTGGTAAGCACTATGGCAACGCGGCTCGCAGAGCCAGCCTTCACAAAGTCGGTCAAGTCATAGCGGACAAGGTTCTTGGCATCTTCGGTATATCCCACGAATTTCTTGTCCACATATACGTACATACCGCCCTTGGCTCCTCCGATATTGAGGTAGCACCTGTCTCCGTGGCTGAACTTAGGGGTAAAATTCCGGCTGTAAACCGCAACGGGTATGGCATCCGGAAGAGTCGGCGGCTGAGGATCCGATGGAGCGAAGTCGTAAGGCTGATTGACATATACGGCATCACCGAAGCCCTGACGCTCGTAACTGCAAGGAACGTCGATGCTTACCGGCTCCTTATACGGGGCTGCGAGGAATTCTTTCTCGGAAAGGTAGTAGCGGAAGTCCCAGGTACCGTTGAGTGACACGTAATTGGAACTCTCTTCAAATTCACGGGAAAGGGCTTCTCTTCTGGTGTCAAAAAAAACTCTCTCCGTCTGTTTGATGACCGGATTTCCAAGAGTAACCACATCAAGCGAACGGTGGGCGTTGAAATTCTCGCCCGCAGCGGCTGCCGGCAATGCGGAAACTGCCGCAGCAAGCAAAGCAATCAGATTCATCGGATGTCTCATACAAAGTCATATTGATTATTAGGAGTGTAAAGATACACATTTTTTTGTTGTATATTTGTCATTCGCGGCATCACTCGCGAATTATTATAAAATGGACAAGTGCAAAGTATTTGTGGTCTATGACCGCAACGTTAGCGAATATGCCCTGCAGATAGCCGCAGGGCGCCCCAGTCTTGCAATCACTGCGGACGAGGATCACAAAAGCGTTGACACGGTTACGCAAATCTGCCGCTGGCTGCTCTCACAGGGAGCCGACCGCAGTGCAGTGCTTTATGCAGTGGGAGGAGGAGTCACCACCGATATGGTCGGGATGGCGGCAGCACTCTACAAGAGAGGCATTTGCTATGTCAACTACCCTACGACCCTGCTCGCTATGGTTGATGCCGCGATAGGAGGCAAGACGGGAGTCAATTTGGACTCTTACAAAAATATGATTGGCGCATTCCACATGCCCCTGCGCACCGAAATAGACGCCAGGGTGCTCGCCACCCTTCCTGTAAGCGAACTCAGGTCCGGAGCGGCGGAAATGCTCAAGTCGTTCATCATAGACAACCGCGAAGGCCTGTACAGAAAGGCCGTGGAAGTGCTTTCCGGTCCATTCTGCCCCGAAAAACTCGAACCTCTCATCAAGGCGGCCGGAGATGTCAAAAGGAGGATAGTGGAGGAAGACCCTTACGAGGGCGGCCTGCGTATGGTGCTCAATCTCGGACACAGTTTCGGCCACGCCATAGAGTGGTGGCAGCGCCAGCAGGAAGGAAGGCCGGTTCTGCCTCACGGTCAAGCAGTTGCAGCAGGAATCATAGAAGCCGCACGCATTTCGGCACGCAAGGGACTCTGCGACGGCAAACTTGTCAAGACGCTGATTGCCGACTTCAAGGCCTGCGGACTCGAAACCGAATTGCCCTGCCCGGCAAAGGAATTGCTTCCGGCCGTTGCAAAGGACAAGAAAGCCGACGGCGGAGAGGTCCGTTTCATTTTGATCAAAGAAATAGGAAAAGTGGAAATATATGGTCTGCACATCGATACAGAACAAGACATTTGACGAGATAGTAGCCATTCTCGAACGCCCGGAGGTCGAGATGGCCGAGATACGACTGGACCTCTGCCCGCTTGACAACGGGGAGATTGAGGAACTGTTTTCCAGCAGCGACACCCCTCTGGTGGCAACCTGCAGGGCTGAGGGCTGTCCCGATGCGGAACACCGTCTCAGCCTGGCAATCAAGGCCGGGGCACGTTTCGCCGACCTTGAGATAGAAGCTCCGGCAAGCGTCAGCAAGCGTTTCCAGAAACTCTGCCGCAGCTGCGGAACCGAAATAATAAGGTCCTACCACGACTTCGAAGGCACCCCTGACGAGCATATGCTGCAGATGGCGCTCGCCCGCTGCTTCCGCTACGGTGCTGACATCGCCAAAATCGTCACCACCGCCCACAATCACGAAGACGCAGACAGGGTCCTGGGCCTGTACAGCGTGGTTCTGGAAGGCGTTGACTCGCTGGAAGGCAAGCTGATAGCATTTTCGATGGGAGATCCCGGACGCGAAAGCCGCCTGGAATGCCTTAGAAGAGGGGCGCCGTTTACCTATGCCGCCCTGAGCAAAGAGGAAGCGACCGCACCGGGACAATGGACAGCAAAGGAGATGTACAAGTCCCTGTACGGCGACAGGAAGGCATATCACGCCGAAGGACTGAGAGTTCCCGCATCAAAAAGTTTCGCGCAAAGGGCCATACTCGCCGCGGCTCTCGCCGAGGGAACGTCACGACTTGGCGCATACAGCCCTTGCGCCGACTCCGAATCCGCAATCTCGCTGGCAAGGCAGCTGGGCGCAGAAGTTTCCATCGAGGACGGAACGCTCGTAATCAAAGGCACGGGACCTTTTAACAAACCACTAAGCATCAACAAGTTAAACAGCGGCGAGTCGGGGCTTCTCACACGGCTTGCCATACCTGTCTCCGCAGCAATATGCGAAGGTCCCGTTCTCATCGAAGGACGCGGCACCCTGCTCGACAGACCGCTCAAGGGCGCGGGAGCCATTATGGCATCGTACGGAGTGCTGCTGCGCAGCGCTGACCAGGACCGCAGGCACGACAGCAAGGAATTGTTCATACCTCTGACTGTCAACGGCAGACTGGTCCCGGGCAACGCCGACATCAACGGAAAGGACGGCTCGCAGCTTGTCAGCGGCCTGATGATGGCTCTCCCGCTCTGCGACAAGGACTCGTATATGTTTGTAAGCGAGCCGAAAAGCATTCCATATATGTACATCACGCTTGACGTGCTCAGGCATTTCGGCATCAGCACGCGCAGCGAAATGGAAGGAGATGAAAGTCTGGTAGAAGGACAGGACTGGTCCGGATGCACCGGAATCACCTTCAAAATCAAGGGCGGGCAACGCTACAAGGCGGCATCGTTCGACATCGAAGGAGACTGGAGCGCCGCGGCAAACTTCCTCGTGGCGGGAAGCATATTTGGCAGCGCCGAGGTTCTTGGACTGGACCCCAAATCCCTGCAGGCAGACTTGGAGATCATTGATATTCTGGTAAATGCGGGCGCAGTGGTATCGCAGGTCGAGGACGGCAGCGTATGCGTACGCAAGGCTCCTCTGGAAGCATTCGAAGTTGACCTCAACCACGCACCGGACCTCTTCCCCATCGTATCGGTGCTGGCTGCATTCTGCTCCGGAGTCTCCCGCATCGCAGGTGTGGGCAGGCTGGCGACCAAGGAGTCGAACCGGGCGGAGGCGATAGTGCAGATGCTGCAGGCCATGGGCGTGGACGTGAGCATCGAGGGCGACATACTCGCAATTGCGGGCGAGGCGCTCTCTTCCCGCATTCTCCGCGGTCATCTGCTTCACGGAGGGCAGTTTACCTCGCGTCACGACCACCGTATGGTGATGGCCCTCAAGGTCGCACAGCTCGGCGCGGACTCCCCTGTCATCATCGACGACGAGGACTGCGTCAGCAAGTCCTTCCCAGGATTCAAACTCTGAAACGCTATGGAAACCAAAAGGATATGCGCACTGACGATGTGCCGTAACGACCAATTCTTCCTCCGTCGCTGGGTGCAGTACTACGGTGCTGAACTAGGGCGGGAAAACCTGCGCATCTACCTCGACGGCAAAGACCAGGAGACGCCGGCATTCTGCCGCGGAATCAGCGTGACCGCCGTGGACAAGATTCCCGGCAAGGTCGCCGAACTCGACCGGCGCAGGAGCAGTTTCCTGTCCGACCGCGCTGCAGAGCTGCTCGCAAGCGGCTACGACCTCGTTATCGGCACCGACACGGACGAATTCCTCATTCCCGATCCTGCCCTCGGTCTTTCGCTCTCGCAGTTCCTGAGCAGCAGCGACATACGCGTGTCGGCCTCAGGTCTGGGGGTTGACGTCGGGCAGCGGATAGGAGAAGAGGGGGACATTTCGGACGATGCGCCTTTCCTGTCACAGAGGAAGTACGCCAGGCTTTCCACCAGATACACAAAGGCCTGCATCATAGCCAAGCCTGTCAGATGGGGCAGCGGCTTCCATAGGGTCAAAGGTCATAATTATCACATACTCAAGGACTTGTATCTATTTCATTTTGGATACTTCGATATGGCGCGCATCAAGGCACGCTTCAACGACAAGTCCCGTATCGAAGGCGGTTGGGAGAAGCATCTCAAGAAAAGGTCCAAAAACATTATGCTCTGCACGCAGCGCAAGGCTTGGAATTGGGAAGGAGCCGTCAAGTTTGCAAGAATCATGGAAACGGTTTTCAGACCGCCCTATGCCCTCAACAAGCCGTCCCTGCTTGAATTGGCGGTGATTGCCAGAATCCCGGAAAGATTCAGCAAAACAGTATAGCAAGCCTCATTCAATTTATCAGCGATATGGAAAATGCAAATCCGGTAGATGCTGTCATAACCTGGGTGGACGGCAACGACCCTGCCCACAGGGCACGCAGACGGCAATTTGCACGTCCGGAAGAACTCTCCAACGACTCTATTGCCGGCGACACCCGCTACACCAGCATAGGCGAAATCAATTACTGTGTTGCTTCGATACTGCGCTTCGCGCCCTGGATCAGGAACGTATTTATAGTCACCGACAAGCAGGACCCGAAGCTGGAAGAGTATGTAGAGAAACATTTTCCAGGCAGGAGCAGGGACTTGCATATCGTGGACCATAGCGTAGTGTTCCGCGGGATGGAAGAGGCTCTGCCAGTGTTCAACTCCCTGTCGATAGAAAGTGTGTTGTGGCGCATTCCGGGACTTGCTGAGCGATACATCTATTTTAACGATGACTGCTCCCTGAGCGCCCCCGTGACACCGGAGGACTTTTATGCCGACAATGGCCTGGTTTGCTACGGGTCCCGGTTCAGCCTGAAGCTGGTAAAGCTGCTTCGGGAGTTGAAGCACCTGAGGCCCGGACCAAAGGTTTTCGGATTCAAGGACGCGCTCGCCGAAAGCGCAGATGCAATCAACAGATACGAAGAAGGAGGCAAAAAGAAATTCAATCACATAGTTCTGTGCGGCCACACACCTCACCCTCAGCTCAGAAGCTTGCTGGAAGGGTTCTTTACCGACCATCCTGATGCATTGAAATCCAATGCCTTCCATCGTTTCCGCGAACCTTCGCAGTTCAATCCTCAGGAGCTTTGCTACCTGCTCGCCGAGGCAAGGGGGATGCTGAGCCTGCGCCCGCTGAAAGGCGAAGCGCTGTATCTCAAACCTAAAAACAAGGAAGGATACGTGGCAGGCAAGATTGCCGGTTTCGAGAGCAATCCCAAGGCAAGATTCTGCTGCCTTAACTCTATCGACTGCGCGTCAAAAGAGGACCAGGAGCTGATAATCTCCTGGCTCAAAAGAAGAATAGGTCTGCAGGATTAA
The DNA here is from genome assembly GCA_004556005.1 of Bacteroidales bacterium. Lineage (GTDB taxonomy): Bacteria > Bacteroidota > Bacteroidia > Bacteroidales > UBA932 > Cryptobacteroides. The sequence goes on from SFJA01000031.1 coordinate 10,568, forward strand.
ACGAGGTCTGCCAGCACTATTGCCGTCATCGCTTCAACTATGACAGGAGTGCGCAGCGCGAAGCAGACATCGTGACGGCCCTTGATCTGAAGGGTATCCATAGCCTCCGTCTTGAAGTTGTAGGTCTGCTGCGGGCGGGCAATGCTTGCCGTCGGCTTGAACGCCACCCTAAAGACAAGCGGTGCCCCGTTCGTGATGCCCCCGTTGACTCCGCCGGCCCCGTTCTTTGTCGGTCCGAGCGGCCCGAAAGGGTCGTTGTGCTGCGAACCGCGCATCGAGGCGGCGGCAAAGCCGTCGCCAAATTCGACCCCTCTCACGCCGGGGATAGCGAATATCGCGTGGGCAATCAGGGACTCGACCGAGTCGAAAAAAGGCTCGCCAAGGCCTATAGGAAGGCCGGTGGCGGTGCACTCGACCACGCCGCCGAGAGAGTCTCCCGCTGCGGCGGTTTCCTTGAGCATTTCGTGCCAGCGCTCCTTGTCCGTGCAGCCTCCTATGCTGATCAGTTCGGCTTTTATGTCAATCCCTTCGAGCACCTTTTTGGCCACCACGCCTGCGGCGACTATAGGAAGCGTTATGCGTCCGGAAAAATGTCCGCCCCCTCGCGGGTCGTTTGCCCAGTCCCATTTCACTGCGGCCACATAGTCGGCGTGGCCCGGACGCGGCATCGCATCAAACTGCGAATAGTCTGAAGATCTGGTATTTGCATTGACGAAGGTGATGCAGATCGGCGCGCCTGTCGTGTGTCCCTCGTAAACTCCGCTGAGTATCTGAGGCTCGTCCGCCTCGCGTCTCGGAGTTGTTCCGGTCGCACCCGGGGCACGGCGGGCAATGTCTGCGGCAAAATCCTCCGGGCAGAGTTCCAGACCCTCGGGAACTCCATCAATTACAATACCTATCTGTGGTCCGTGCGACTCGCCGAAGATGGAGACACGGAAAATGCGTCCAAAAGTATCCATAGAGGGCAAAGATAGGAATTATTTTGGTTATATTTGTAGTTTGAATATGGACGAAACATTAAAGGAACTCGCCTCTCAAGAATATAAGGAAGGATTTGTCACTGACGTAGAGCAGGAATATATTCCCAAGGGGCTGAACGAGAACATAATAAGGATGATTTCCGAAAAGAAGGGCGAGCCGGACTGGTTGTTGCAGTTCCGGCTGGACGCTTTCCGGAAATGGCAGATGATGAAGGAACCCGACTGGGGCCACCTCAAGTTGCCGAAGATTGATTATCAGGATATTATCTATTGGGCTGCTCCCAAGAAGGACAGCGAGAGGCCGACCGAGATCGACCCCGCGCTGATGGAGACCTTTGACAAACTGGGGATTCCCCTGCACGAAAGGGAGGTCCTGGCGGGTGTCAAGGCCCCGGGAGCAGGCTATGCGGGCGCGGACACCCGGAATAGCGCGGCAGCGGGCACCACGGACGGGCTTATGGCCGACAGCGAGTCCGGGCAGCGCAGCGGCGCCGTTGCAGTCGATGCGGTGTTTGACTCGGTAAGCGTTGCGACTACCTACCGCAAAACGCTGGCAGACAAGGGTATAATCTTCTGCTCCTTCTCCGAGGCCGTGCGCGAGCATCCCGACCTGGTGCGCAAATATCTCGCGAGCGTGGTGCCCGCTTCGGACAACTTTTTCGCAGCCCTCAACTCCGCGGTATTTTCCGATGGCTCATTCTGCTACATTCCCAAGGGCGTAAAATGTCCTATGGACCTTTCCTCCTACTTCCGCATCAATGCAAGCGGCACCGGACAGTTTGAAAGGACGCTGATAATCGCCGACGAGGGCTCTTCGGTAAGTTATATGGAGGGATGCACCGCCCCGATGAGAGACGAACACCAGCTTCACGCGGCAGTGGTGGAGATAGTTGTCGAGAAAGACGCAGACGTGAGATACAGCACGGTCCAGAACTGGTACCCGGGCGACGCCCAGGGACGCGGAGGCATACTTAACCTCGTGACCAAGAGAGGCTTATGCAAAGGCAGCGGCTCCCACCTGTCCTGGACCCAGGTCGAAACCGGCTCTGCCGTTACCTGGAAATACCCGAGCACCGTACTGATGGGCGAGAGGTCCAGTTCCGAATTTTACAGCGTAGCCCTGACGGGCAATTACCAGCAGGCGGACACCGGCACCAAGATGATTCACATAGGGCGCGGGACCCGCAGCCGCATAGTTTCCAAGGGCATCAGCGCCGGTCACAGCGAAAACAGCTACCGCGGACTGGTCAGGATGAATCCCGGCGCGGTCGGGGCGCGCAACCACTCGCAGTGCGACTCGCTGCTGATCGGTTCGCAGTGCGGCGCGCACACCTTTCCTGTCATACACAATGCCTGCCCGGGAGCAATCGTGGAGCACGAGGCAACCACCTCAAAAATCAGCGAAGACCAGCTGTTCTACTGCGCACAGAGAGGAATTGCCCCGGAAGATGCAGTCGGTCTGATAGTGGGCGGTTATGCCCGCGAGGTGCTTTCGCGGCTGCCGATGGAATTTGCAGTGGAAGCGCAGAAACTGCTTTCGGTATCGCTGGAGGGCGCAGTAGGTTAGTTTAAACGATAAGTTAGTCAGTAGAAATGGATTGGATCAATTATACTCTGTTTACCCTGGGGACTGACAGGCCGGTGCTTCTCATCGACCTCATCACCTCCATACTCGGTCTAGCCTGCGTGTTCCTTGCCGGACGCAGGTCCAAATACAATTTCTGGGTCGGTTATCTCTATACCGCAGCCCTGTTTGTAATGTTCTGGAACAAAAACCTTTACGCCAGCCTGCTCCTGCAGCCGGTGTCACTGGTAATCAATATCATAGGGCACTACAGATGGACACATCCCAAAGAGAACGAGCAAAGCAGCAAGGATGCCGGAGCGCTCAAGGTTTCCATGCTCAGCTGGACTGAACGCCTGTTCGCCGTCATCGCCGTGCTCGTCATCGCCGGCGGCTGGGGCTGGGTACTCGACACTCTTTTTCCTGCCGACCCTCACCCTTATCTAGACACCTGCGTAACCGTTCTGATTCTGGTTGCACAGTATCTGAGCGCCCAGAAAAAATGGGACTGCTGGGTTGCCTGGCTGCTCGTCAACGTCACTCAGCTTGCGCTGCATCTGTCTGTAGGACACGTCTTTATGCCAATTGTATGTTCACTCTACCTTGCCAATGGCATATGGTCGCTGGTAAGTTGGGGAAAAGGTCTCAAAAAAGGAGAATGATTTATGGATAACTTACTTGAAATACGCGACCTCCACGCCGGAATCGACGGCAAGGAAATACTCAAGGGCGTCAACCTGACGATTAGGCACGGCGAAGTGCACGCCGTGATGGGACCGAACGGAGCTGGAAAATCAACCCTCAGCGCCGTTCTCGCCGGCAGACCTGACTTCAAGGTCACTTCCGGAAACATTGTCTATGAAGGCAAGGACCTTCTTGCAATGAGCCCGGAAGAAAGGTCACGGGCAGGAATTTTCTTGAGTTTCCAGTATCCCGTGGAGATTCCGGGAGTATCGATCACCAACTTCCTAAAGGCTGCAGTCAGCTGCCGCCGAAAGGCGCTCGGACTCGAGGAACTGTCTGCAGGTCAATTCCTTAAACTTCTGAAGGAAAAGATGGCTCTCGTTGGAATGAAGCCGGAATTTGCGAAGCGCGAGGTCAACGTCGGGTTCAGCGGCGGCGAGAAGAAGCGTAACGAAATCTTCCAGATGGCTATGCTGGAGCCGACTTTCAGCATACTTGACGAGACGGACAGCGGACTGGACGTGGATGCGCTCAAGATTGTCGCAGAGGGGGTCAACGCCCTCAGGACCCCGCAGAGCGCAAGCATAGTCATCACACACTACCAGAGGCTGCTGGAACTGATTGTGCCTGACGTGGTTCATGTACTCAAGGACGGCCGCATCATTCGCACGGGCGGAAGGGAACTTGTGGAACAGATAGAAAACAGCGGATATGACAGCATCGTGTGAAAGGATTTTTATAGTGGGCAGGGACTCTCTTCCCGAGCGCACGCTTCTGGACAGCGCCGGCACGCTGCACTGGACCATAGTCGTGCCTCCCGGAAGCAGCTGCAACGCCGATTTGACCATAGAGTTTAACGCGCCTGACTGCGAGCTGGACCTTGGAGCCCTGTTTCTCTGCACGGGCGACGAGCAGGTCAGCCTTAACGTCAACGTAAGGCACAACAGCGGCAACTGCCGTTCAAGACAGCAGATACGCGGAATAGTCGGAGGTCGGGCAAGAGCCGGATTCAATGGACTGATATACGTTAAAAGGGACGCCCAGCATACAAAGGCATATCAGGAGTGCCACAGCATACTTCTGAACGAGGGCGCGAGGGTGGAGGCACGGCCTCAGCTTGAAATATACGCCGATGACGTCGAGTGTTCTCACGGCGCCACGAGCGGCTTCCTCGATCCGGAGCAGCTGTTCTATATGAGGTCGAGGGGCATAGACGAGGATGTGGCAAGGTCGCTGCAGTTGCAGGCCTTTCTTGCCCCGGTGCTTTGCCGGCTACCGCAAGAACTTCAGGATCAATTCATTGAGAAGTTATGAGAACCTGTGTCAAGATTAATCTCGGGCTGCAGATTCTGGGCAGGCGCGAAGACGGTTTCCATAATCTGGAGACTCTTTTCGTGCCCTGTGACCAGTTTGGCGACGAGCTTGACATAGAACCGCTTGCAGACGGGGAGACGGAAGCCGGAGAGGCAGAAACCGGAAAGGCGGAAGCCGGCATTACGGGAAACGGTGCGGGATCTGCCGGAACGGAGACCGTGCGGGAGAGGGGCCGGCAATTGGCGGCAGCTCCGGACGCACAGGACAGTATGCGCAGGGCGGAACTGCCTGACGGTTCGATAGTTAAAATCTGGCCCTGCAGCTGGGACCCTGCCCAGGACCTGACGGTAAAGGCTCTCAATCTGCTGAAAAGGCGCTTTGACATCCCGCCGGTACATATCAGCCTCAAAAAGGGTGCGCCGGTCGGTGCGGGTCTCGGAGGGGGTTCGGCCGATGCTGCCGCGGCCCTGATGCTGCTGAACGAGCGTTTCGGGCTCGGCCTGAGCCGGGAGGAACTAGCGGCTGAGGCGGCACTGCTGGGCTCGGACTGCGCATTCTTCATCTACGGCAGGCCGATGTTCGGCGAAGGCCGCGGCGAGCTCCTCAGCGAAGCCGACGCGAAGTTTATGGAAGAATTCGTCATTAAAATAGAAGTTCCGGATAATGAGGCGGTTAGCACAAAGGAGGCTTACCGCGGAATCTGGGATGCGGTGCAGCGGACCTACCCTCAAGGGAGGGTGTCGTTGCGGGAACTGCTCAAATTGCCGGCAGAGGAGTGGCAGGGGCGGCTGGTTAATGATTTTGAGTTGACCGTGCTGCCGGAGCATCCCGCGATTGCCCGGCTGAAGCGCAAGATGCTGGAAGAGGGGGCGGTTTATGCGTCTATGTCGGGTTCGGGTTCGGCGGTTTTTGGACTTTTTAAACGGGAGGGATATGAAGATAGGTAATCTGGATCTGGGTGATAGGCCAATTCTGCTTGCTCCGATGGAGGATGTCACGGACGTGTCGTTCCGCGTCCTGTGCCGCGAGCAGGGAGCAGATATGGTCTATACTGAATTTATCCCCTCGGACGGACTTATAAGGGATGCGGTCAAGGCGATAGCGAAGATGAGGACGCTGGAAGAAGAAGCTCCGGTCGGAATCCAGATTTACGGGCACATTCCAGAGTCTATGGTGGACGCGGCGAGGATGGCGGACAAGGCCGCCGAGATTGCCGGGGGGCACGGCGCCGACATTATAGACATCAACTTCGGCTGTCCGGTTTCGAAGATTGCCGGCAGAGGAGCAGGTTCGGGCATGATGCGTGAGCCGGACAAGATGGTGGCTATCACCAAGGCCGTGGTTGAAGCTGTCAGCAAGCCGGTTACGGTCAAGACCAGGCTCGGCTGGGACGAAGATTCGAAGATTATCGTGGAGCTTGCCGAAAGGCTTCAGGATGTCGGAATCAGTGCGCTGACCATACACGGAAGGACTCGCTGCCAGATGTACAGAGGAAGCGCGGACTGGAGCCTGATTGGCGCGGTGAAGGCAAACCCGAGGATGAAGATTCCCATTATCGGTAACGGGGACATTTGCAACGGTCCTCAGGCTGCGCAAGCATTTGAGCGTTACGGAGTTGACGGAATTATGATAGGCAGGGCCAGCTTCGGGCATCCGTGGATTTTCCGCGAGATAAAGCACTATCTTCGCACCGGAGAGCAGCTTCCTTTGCTGTCGGTGGAAGAGCGGGTTGCACTTGCCAAGCGGCATTATGCCCTTTCTCTTCACTACAAGGGCGTTCCGCGTGGAGTTTATGAGATGCGCAGGCATCTGAGCTGCTATTTCAAGGGGCTGCCTGACTTCAAGCAGACCAGGATGCAGCTTGTAACCGCAGATGACCCTGAAAAGGTTTATCAGATATTGGACTACATTGCAGAACACTGGGCAGGAAGCACGGTGGAAGCAGACTCTAATGTTTACGGAATATGATGATTGACAGTATTTTGCTCTTTCCTTATTCAATCACGCTGCTGATACGCAACGCCCTTTACCGCAAGGGTTCAAAAAGGGTGCGCAAGGCGGAAGTTCCTACGATTTGCGTGGGTAACATTACGGTAGGCGGAACAGGAAAGACACCGCATACAGAATTGATACTGAGAATGTTGGCTGAGAGCGAGAGGTGGCACGACGCTCATGTGGCAATGCTTTCGCGAGGATACAAGCGCAAAAGCCGCGGATTCCAGAGACTGCTTCCGGATGACAACTCACTTCTTGGAGGCGACGAGCCGCTGCAGGTCTGCAAGAAATTCCCTTCCGTAACCGTGGCGGTTGACAAGAACCGTATGGAGGGCTGCGATTTTCTCGTCCATCCGGAAAAGCTGCGGAACAGCCCCAAGGCAAAACGCTGCAAGCACAAGGATTTGCCTGCATCGGACATAATTGTCCTTGACGATGCATATCAGTACCGCAAGCTGGGTGCCGACCTCAATATCGTGCTGGTGGACTACTCAAGACCCGTGACGAAGGATAGCCTTATGCCGATAGGCAGGCTGCGCGACCTGCCGCAAAGACTGTATGATGCTGATGTTGTGATAGTTAGCAAATGCCCTTCCTATCTAATGGATGACGGTCGCGAAGAGATGGCAAGGACTTTGGGATTCTGCTCCTACGACCAGGAAAACTGCCGTGCACGCACCTCCCGGGGCAAGGAAGTGACCCTCTTGTTTACATATACCCACTACTGCGAGAGCCTGCCTGTATATCACGAAACGGACAACCGCTATATGTATGCGCAGAAGGTCATTCTCTTTTCCGGTATTGCAAAAGACACCCCTCTGGTCAATTACCTTTCCGACCGCTACAAGGTCGTGCGTCATTTCACCTTTCCGGACCACCACAAGTACAAAAAGGCCGATATTTCTTCAATCCTTTCGGCGGTAAAGCACCAGCCAACCGCAGCCGTTGCGACCACGGAAAAGGATGCCCAGCGCCTGCTTGACTACCGGGCAATGCCCGCCAGACTGAAGGAGAGACTATTTATGGTGCCTATACGCGCTGCCTTCCTTTCCGAAAACGAAGAGATGATTTTCCGTTCAATAATCGACAATATCCGAGTATGAAAAAGACCCTGACAATTCTTCTGGGCCTTGTTTTGGGCCTTTCCCTGCACGCCCGGTCCGACTGGTTCAGATACGAACCCGAACTGCGTTTCGGAGTTCACGCCGGCTATGTCCGCAGCAATATGATAGAGGAACTGCCGATCGGGGCCAAAGGCAGCCTCAGCCCTGAGGGCGGAGTGCGTGCGGGACTGGATCTGAGCTTTTCGGTATTTAACTGGCTCGAACTGGGCAGCGGCCTGAATTTCATAGGTTTATGCTCCAGGGACGAAGCCTGGTTCAACAATGTTTACCGCGCCTCTTATGTCGAATTCCCCCTTAACCTGAGGCTCAAGCAGAGTGTTTTCTGGTTGGAAATGGCCATCTTTGGCGGGGTTTACGGGGCCTTGGGAATTGGCGGCAGCAGCCGCAACGAAGTCGGCAGCTACCCGTTCTTCGGGCCTGACGGCATAGCGACGAGAGGCGACTTCGGCCTCAACGCCGGGGTAGAATTGACCCTTTTCGGACACTACCGCCTCGGCGCCGGCTACCGCCACGGCCTCATCGACATCTCGAACGGCACTCTCGCCAACGGCGCCCGACTCTACAACGAAGCGCTGGTCTGCAGCATCAGTTATATCTTCTAGGCAACTGAAAATCTGTCTCTCGTTCCTGCAATTCATCTGTGCCCGCTCCCTCGCTTTCCTGCAATTCATCTGGCACGGCAATCGCCATTCTAGGTGCCTCCAGGCCATATCGGCTCGCGCGATGGCACCGATTTGTGTCCATCGAGCACCGCGAACCCCTCCAGACATCGCTCCAAAGCACATCGGCTCTCGCGATGATTTGAAGGAAGGTCTCCGAACTGCCACACACGGCCGTACAGGGCTTCTGTCCCCCTTTCCTGCAATTCATCTGGCACGGCAATCGCCATTCTAGGGGCCTCCAGGGCACATCCGCTCGCGCGATGGCACCGATTTGTGTCCATCGAGCACCGCGAACCCCTCCAGACATCGCT
>SFJA01000107.1 GCA_004556005.1 Bacteroidales bacterium
CGCAACATTTCTCTCAACATTCCTATCGTGTCAGCCGCAATGGATACCGTTACGGAAGCGCCTATGGCGATTGCGTTGGCAAGAGAAGGAGGTATCGGTGTCATCCACAAGAACATGAGCATACAGGCTCAGGCAGCCGAAGTACGCAAGGTAAAGCGTGCCGAAAATGGTATGATCGTGGATCCAATTACCATCAACAAAGACCAGACGGTGGCTGATGCCCTTGCTCTTATGAAGGAAAATCACATCGGAGGCATACCGGTTACCGATGCGGAAGGACGGCTTGTCGGCATAGTGACCAACAGGGACGTCCGCTTCCAGGACGACGTTACGCTTCCTATCAGGGACGTGATGACATCCGAGGGACTGGTTACGATACTTGAGACCGAAACCGAACGTTCACACGTCAAGGACGTGCTCCAGCGCCACAAAGTGGAGAAACTTCCGGTGGTTAATGCTGAAGGCCGTATCGTGGGACTTATCACCTACAAGGACCTCATCAAGGAAAGACTTTATCCTAAGGCCTGCAAGGATGCAAGAGGAAGGCTCAGGGTGGCTGCCGGAGTCGGCATCACCGGAGACTCTCTCGAAAGGGTGTCCGCGCTGGTAGCGGAAGGAGTCGATGCCGTTGTTCTTGACTGCGCGCACGGACACAGCGCAAGCGTTGTCAATACACTCAAGACCATCAAGGCGAAATATCCTGAACTTGACGTGGTTGTCGGCAACATCGCCACTGGAGAGGCAGCAAAGCTTCTCGTAGAATCCGGGGCAGACGGAATAAAGGTGGGCATAGGTCCCGGAAGCATTTGTACGACCCGCATCGTTGCCGGTGTAGGCGTTCCTCAGCTCAGCGCCATCTTTAACTGCGCATCTGCAATCAAAGGCAGCGGAGTTCCGGTGATAGCCGATGGTGGCTTGAGATACAGCGGTGACGTCGTAAAGGCGCTTGCGGCAGGAGGCGACTGCGTGATGTGTGGTTCAATGTTCGCAGGCACCGAGGAAGCTCCGGGCGAGACAATCATCTACAACGGACGCAAGTTCAAGAGTTACAGGGGAATGGGTTCAATCGACGCGATGAATGCCGGTTCGAAGGACCGCTATTTCCAGTCAGGTGAAACCGAGACCAAGAAACTTGTTCCGGAAGGCATAGTCGGAAGGGTTCCATACAAGGGAACGCTGGAGGAAACCGTTTACCAGCTCATAGGAGGCCTTCGTTCGGGTATGGGATACTGCGGCGCAAACAACATAGCCAAATTGCAGACCGCCAAGTTTGTGCGCGTCACGTCCAATGGCGTCATTGAGAACCATCCACACGACGTCACCATCACCAAGGAGACTCCGAACTACTCAAGAGGCGAGTAAGCCAGGGATTATTGACATAACGGAGGAGGTTCGACACTATCATCAAATCAGGGACCTCCTCCTTTTTTCAATAGTTTGCACGTCTATAGATCTTCATTTTTGACCAAGATAATACTCTCCAGATGAGGAAACTGACACTATTATTCATATTATCAGCATTGTTCTTTTCGGCTTCGCTTCCGGCAAAAGACAGAACGTCCTTGTGTGCGGAGTGTCAGGAGATGTACGAACTGGTTGACGAAGCAGTGGGCAAAAGTGCATTTGACTCCCTCAACACCCGATTCCATCAGCTTGCCATAGAGCACGGCGACAAGAACGCCGAACTTCAATACTATCTCCTCCAGCTGCGCCATCTGTGCCGCGGCAGTTCCAAGGAACAGGTCCTCGAAGCAATGGAAAACCTCAAGGACAAGGCCCTGAAGGACGGAGAACTCAAGTATTATTTCAATGCATATACAAGGGCGGCGATGTATATGACAGACATTGAAAATGACGAGAAGGCCGTGATGAGCCTCATTGAAAAGATGCTCGTCGATGCACAGAATTACGGAAGCGAATACGGATTCTACGAGGGAAACAGGTATATGGCCCTCATATACTGGCAGAAGGGAGACTACATCAATTCCCGCAAATATGCCCTGGAAGCCTACAGAATATACTCTCAAACCAAAGATCCCGTCATACAGGAAGAAACCGTCATCATCAGGAGCCTGCTTGAACTGTCCGAAACCTACACCGCCGACAACGACTCCGCCAGACTGTTTCTTGATGAAGCCAGAAAGGTCGCAGCCGTGGCCGTAGATACTTTCCGCTGCAATTATCACGAATCAAGATATTATGCCAGAACTGGAGACATCAGGCAATACAGGGAGCTGCGGGACAAGGTCAAATCCTCCGGAAGATATTACAAGCGTTATTATCCTCAGGGCGATCTTCTGTATCGGGCTACAGACGCTGCGATTGACGGGGACTGGGAAGCATTCGGCAGGAATACGGATAACATCAGTTCCCTTACCGACCTCAAATACCTGTGCGAGCTGGCCGCCCGTTACGGAAACGAAGAGTATGTGGCAAAGCTGGAAAGCAGAATCATTTCCATACTTTTCACGACAATGGCAAGCAGCCATAGCAGCGACGTGTCGGAACTTGCAGCGTTGATGGGCAACAAGGAGCTGAGCTACAGCCTCAATGCAGCGGAAAAGAAACTTGACAGGTCAAACAAACTTGCCATTCTTGCTCTTTCCTCGTTTCTGGTCCTGCTCATCATAATAATGATCCTGTACATCATCGAAAAGCGCAAGGAAGATGCTGAAAAAGAGAATCTGATAAAGAAACTCAAAAAATCCAAAGACGAAGCAGACGAGGCCAACAGGCTCAAAACCAACTTTGTACAGAATATGAGCCACGAGATACGCACGCCTCTCAACTCGCTCGTCGGCTTTGCCCAGCTGCTCAGCCTGCCAGACGGGACCCTCACTCCCGAAGAGAAGGACGAATACGCAAAGGTGGTCTCAAACAGCAGCGACGTGCTCATCGGACTTATTGACGACATACTAAACCTTGCTGACATAGAGAACGGAAACTACAAGATCAAGATAAGCAGCTTCAATCCCGCTTCAGCCATAGGATACGCAGTAAAACTGGTTGAAGAGAGAGTGCCTGCAGGCATTGAACTCCACACAAAAATAAACGTACCGGGAGATCTTGTGGTCAAATCCGACAGTTTGAGAATCCAGCAGATTCTCACGAATTTCCTTACCAACGCGATAAAGAACACCGAAAAAGGCTTTATCAACATAGGATGCACAACTGAAGAAAACCCAGGATTTGTATCATTCTACGTGGAAGACTCCGGCATAGGCATACCGCCCGAAAAGGTTGATACGATTTTTGAGCGTTACGTCAAGCTAGACACCTTCAAGCAGGGAGCAGGACTCGGTCTGAGCATATGCCGCGCACTTGCCGAAAAGCTCGGCGGCAGGGTGTATCTCGACCCCAACTGGTCCCCGGGAGCCAGATTCGTACTCGACGTCCCGATGGACGATAAAGGCAAATAATTATCAATCAATAAATTATGAAAGCAATCAATAGAATTGTAACAATGATCGGAATCGCTTCACTCGCAGCAGTTTCCTGCAACGCCCCCAAAGAAGAAAGCACGGATGGGGTTCCCGGATGGGAAGAACTTTCGCTCCAGCAGAAGGAATACGTTTACCACCTTGCGGAGGCAGCCAAGTGGGGACGGGACATATACTGGGACCAGAATTGTTCGGGAAACCTGGCTCTCCGCAAGGTGCTCGAAACAATAGTATCCGAATATGACGGTGACAGGGAATGCGAGGATTACCGCAATTTCGAAATTTATGCAAAGCGCGTATTCTTCTCCAACGGAGTTCACCACCACTATGCCGAGGACAAATTCTTCCCTGCATGCAGCAAGGAGTACTTCGCGAGCCTGATGGCCGCCACAGGCACAAGCAACGAGACGGTACTGAACTTCGTTTACGACCGCGAAAACGGTCTCCAGAGAAGGTCCACCAGCAGCACAGGAGACATCGTAAAACTCTCAGCAGTAAACTATTATGAAGGCGTGAGCAGGCAGGAGGTGGAACAATTCTACCGAAACGTCGAGGACGGCAGCGACCCGCATCCGGTAGCCTACGGCCTCAACACCAAGGTCACGAAGAAAGACGGAAAGGTCATCGAGCTCCCGTGGTGCGTGGGCGGGCTGTATTCGGACTACATAAGCAGAATCTGCGAGGAACTCGAAAAAGCGGCAGCAGTTGCCGAGAACGATAAGCAGCGCGAGTGTATCAGGCTGCTGGTCGAGTATTACCGCAGCGGCGACCTGCGCAAGTGGGACCAGTTCAACGTCGCGTGGGTCGGCGAGCTCGAGGGCACGATAGACTTTGTAAAC
>SFJA01000032.1 GCA_004556005.1 Bacteroidales bacterium
AACATCAAGGACCACAAGGCATCCGAGAGGACCGAAATCCTTTCCGCCAACGCACAGTGGTTCGAGGACAATTCTCCTGTTGACCCGAGATTCAAAAAGCCTGAAGTCAAGGGAGTTTCTGCCAAGGTCATCAACGTAGCCTGCATCAGCGGAGACTCATACCCGGCGACCCCTATAGGCATCAACCTGCCTAACGCTGACTGGATCAGGAAAGAATTCGGCAGCAAGTCAGTGACCATCGCGAACATCACTCACGCATACGACTGCGCAGCCAATGAGTCGCCAAGGAATATGCTGGACGAATTTGCCTGGGATGACAAGGAAAAGGAACTGGTAAGGAAGTGGGGTCCGTATGCGGACGAAATCCACACCGACCTCCACGAGTGCCTGGGTCACGGCTCGGGACAGTTGCTCGAAGGAGTGTCAACCACGGCTATGGGAGAGTATTCTTCTGCGCTCGAGGAAACCAGGGCTGACCTCTTCGGCCTTTACTATGCCGCAGATCCTAAACTTGTTGAGTTGGGAATAATGCCGGATCCGGAAGCCTACAAGGCAGAGTACGCATCATTTATCCGCAACGGTCTGTTCACGCAGTTCACAAGGGTTGAACTTGGGGCAAAGAACACCGAGGCACATATGCAGAACCGCAAGCTCATTGCACAGTGGTGCTACGAACAGGGACTTGCTGACAATGTAATCGAAAAGAAAGTCAGGGACGGCAAGACCTATTTCGTCGTAAATGATTACGAGGCGCTGCGCACTCTGTTCGGAAAGCTGCTCGCCGAAGTCCAGCGCATCAAGAGCGAAGGTGACTATCAGGCTGGAAAGGCTCTCATCGAGACCTATGCCGTAAATATCGACCCGGACCTGCACAAAGAGGTGCTCGAAAGATATGCCAAGCTCCAGCTCAAGCCTTACGGCGGCTTTGTCAATCCGGACATAGTTCCTGTTACAAAGAACGGCAAGGTGGTTGACTACAAGCTGGAATATGTCGAAAGCTTCCTTGAGCAGCAGCTCAAATACGGAAAGGAGTATTCGCTTCCGCTTCAATAGAGTCAATTAAGAGTTAGGGCTGAGTGCCTTTCCTTGAAAGTCAAAAAAATCGGAGATTTTGTATGCTTGCCAAAGACAAAAATCTCCGATTATTTGTATATTTGCGTCAAATAGCATTCAAAGGGGTGCTCCTGTATGGAGCTGAGATTATACCCTCAGAACCTGATGCGGGTAATGCCGCCGAAGGGATTGGGTCTGACCGGCATACCGGCAGGGCAGGTGCCTCCTGGGAATAATTATAACAATTATTGCTTATGGGATATCAAGCATTTGACCAGTATGCATCGGAATACGACGCCTGGTTTCTGGAAAACACAAACGTTCTTGAGACGGAACTCCGTCTAGTTGCCGCCTGCCTCAAGGACGCAGGCAGCATACTCTCTATCGGCTGCGGCAGCGCACTCTTTGAAAAACTGCTGGAGGACCGCTACGGCATTCGCATCACTCACGGCATAGAGCCGGCGGAGGGTATGGCAGCAATAGCGCGCAAACGCGGATTTGACGTGGAAATCAACACGGCAGAGGATGCGGATTATGGTGAGAATCAGTACGATACCATTCTTTTCAACGGTTGTCCGTGCTATATGCAGGACCTCGCTTTGGCGCTCAGGAAGGCATACCGGGCCTTGAAAAAAGGCGGCAAGGTGGTTGTCATCGACGTGCCTAAGGAAAGCCCTTACGGACTGATTTACAATCTCGCGCTCGCACTTGGCACCTGGGATCACCCTCTTCTCGAAGGATGCAAGCCAAAGGACCCATATCCGATTGAACTGGTAAAGCAGGCGAACTGGCGCACCACCGCCGACAAGTCGGATAGCGTAAAGGCCGCAGGCTTTGTGGATATCACTTACAAACAGACACTTACACTCGACCCGCACTATTCCTGGACGGCAGTTGAGGACCCTGTTGACGGCTACGACCGCGGTTCATACGTAGCCATTTGCGGCATCAAGGGAGAATGAATATGAAAAGATACAACAGAGTACTTACAATAGCCGGAAGCGATTCGGGCGGAGGTGCCGGCATACAGGCCGACATCAAGACCATCGAAGCCTGTGGCTGTTATGCGGAAAGCGCCATCACGGCGATAACCGTACAAAACACGCTCGGCGTGGAAGCGGTGCATCCCGTCCCGGTTGAAATAATTGGAGGCCAGATAGATGCCGTACTCAGCGACATAGGAGCGGACGCTGTCAAGATAGGCATGCTGCACAGCCGTGAAGTCGTGCTTTGCGTAAGGGACGCCCTGAAGCGCAACAATGCCAGAAACATAGTACTGGACCCCGTAATGGTCTCGACCTCAGGACACAGGCTCATTGAAGAAGATGCCGTCGAAGCCCTGCGCAGCGAACTTGTCCCTTATGCTGACGTAATCACACCAAACATTCCCGAAGCGGAGATACTCCTGCGTTGCGGCAGCGGAAATACGGGGCTCAAGCTTGAACTGCAGGATGAACTTCCGGACGCCGCGAGGATGCTCTCGGAGTGCTGCGGTGGGGTCAGCGTGCTGCTCAAGGCAGGACATCTGAGCGAAGAACAGGTCGTTGACGTATTTTACGACTCCAAGACCGGACAGTGCCACAAACTGCCTTCCGTAAGGGTGCAGACCAGAAACACTCACGGCACGGGATGCACAATGTCGTCCGCATTCGCCTCGATGCTCGCCCTCGGTAAGACGCTCCCCGAAGCGGCTGAGGGCGCGAAACGATTCATCAACGAAGCGATTATTGCCGGGGCTGAATATAGCATAGGCCACGGTTTCGGCCCTGTCCATCATCTCTACAAATATTGGAAGTAATATGAAGATAACGATAAACAACAAGGAAAGGGAAGTAAGTTCCAGGACCCTCGGGGATCTGGCAAGGGAGCTTGAACTGCCGGGAAAGGGCGTTGCGGTCGCATTGTCAGGCAAGATGGTTTCCCGTTCCGACTGGGACTCCAGCACTCTGGAAGAAGGCTCCAGGGTGATAATAATCAAAGCAGCCTGCGGAGGTTAACGGTCTATGGTACAGTTCATTTCCCATAACAACGGCCGCTACGGCGAACTCGAGGGCATAGGGCTCGCCCTGCAGGGCGGCTGCCGCTGGATTCAGCTAAGGATGAAAGGCGCCGGGAAGGAACAATTCTTCCAAAGCGCAGTTCAGGCTCGCGAGCTCTGCAAGCAGGTCAGCGCCAAGTTGATACTGGATGACAGGGTAGAAGCGGTTTTAGGCAGCGGCGCGGACGGAGTGCACCTCGGAAAGGAGGATATGCCCGTCCGAGAAGCGCGAAGGATACTCGGGCCGGACAAGATCATAGGCGGGACGGCCAACAGCATCGAGGACATCAGGAGGCTGGTCGCGGACGGAGTCGATTACATAGGTCTTGGCCCGTTCAGGTTTACGACCACCAAGAGCCGGCTCGCGCCCATACTGGGGCTGGAGGGATACCGGAGGATTGCACATCAGATGGCAGAGGAAGGGATTGATATCCCGATAGTTGCGATTGGCGGCATCAGTTCTGGGGACATTGTGGACATTCAGAATTGCGGGCCTTTCGGGATTGCTCTGAGCGGAGCTGTCCTGAACGCTGAAGACCCGGTAGCCGAAATGGAAAGTATAATCAGAATATGCAAATGATATGGAAAAGCTAATAATTGCAGGAAAACAATTCAACTCCAGACTGTTCCTCGGAACGGGCAAATTCAGTTCCAACGAGGTGATGGAAAAGGCCATACTCGCGAGCGGAACGGAAATGGTAACCGTGGCGATGAAAAGGATAGAGCTTGAGGATGAGGACGATGCGATGATGAAGCACATCGTTCACCCTCACATTCAGCTGCTTCCCAACACCTCGGGCGTGAGAAATGCCGAGGAAGCCGTGTTTGCGGCCCAGATGGCAAGGGAGGCATTCGGAACCAACTGGCTGAAGCTGGAGATTCATCCCGACCCGCGCTATCTGCTGCCCGACTCGGTAGAGACGCTCAAGGCGACCGAGCAGCTGGTCAAGCTGGGATTCGTGGTACTCCCCTACTGCCAGGCGGACCCGACGCTATGCAAGCATCTCGAGGAGGCCGGCGCCGCTACCGTGATGCCGCTCGGCGCCCCGATAGGAACTAACAAGGGCCTGAAGACGAAAGAATTCTTACAGATAATCATCGAGCAGGCGACGGTTCCGGTCATCGTGGATGCCGGAATTGGCGCTCCGAGTCACGCTGCGGAGGCGATGGAGATGGGCGCAGCGGCCTGCCTTGTCAATACGGCAGTGGCGGTTGCAGGCGACCCGGTGGCAATGGCGGTGGCGTTCCGCGATGCGGTGCAGGCCGGCAGGATGGCGTTTGAGGCAGGTTTGGGCGCGGTTTGCGACAGTATGGAAGCCGAGGCAAGTTCGCCGCTGACGGCTTTCCTGGACATTTAATCGGCAAGAAAGATGTTCACGGACGAGTTGGCAAAATACGACTGGGAGGAAACAGGCCGGCGCATCGCTTCAAAGACCGATGCCGACGTCAGGCGGGCTCTGGCAAAGGAACGCTGTGACATAGAGGACTTTATGGCACTGATTTCGCCCGCGGCCGAGCCTTGGCTGGAAACTATGGCAAGACTCAGCAAGCGCTATACGGAGGAACGCTTCGGAAAGACCATTTCGATGTTCATTCCCCTTTACATAACCAATTCCTGCATAAACCATTGCGTCTATTGCGGATTCCACGCAAGCAATCCTATGGCGAGGGTGATACTGACGCCTGAGCAGTGCGAGGACGAATACCGCGCAATCAAGAAACTGGCGCCGTTTGAGAATCTGCTCATAGTGACGGGCGAGAATCCGCACAAGGCGGGTGTTCCCTACCTTGCGGAGGCACTGGACAGGGCCAAGAAGTATTTCTCGAACCTGAAGATAGAGGTTATGCCGCTGAAGGCAGAACAATATGAAGAGCTTACGCATCACGGACTTAACGGGGTGATTTGCTTCCAGGAGACTTACAACAGGGCCAATTACAACATTTATCATCCACGCGGAATGAAGGCGGACTTTGACTGGAGGTGCAATGCTTTTGACAGGATGGGTCAGGCGGGGGTACATTCCATCGGAATGGGCGTACTCATAGGTCTGGAAAAAGACTGGAGAACGGATATCACAATGATGGCCAGACACTTGCGTTATCTGCAGAAGCATTACTGGAGGACAAGGTACAGCGTGAATTTTCCTCGTATGAGGCCGGCGGAGAACGGGGGCTTTGAGCCTAACTGCCTGATGAGCGACAGGGAGCTCGCACAGGTTACCTTTGCAATGAGGATATTTGACCACGATGTGGACATTTCATATTCCACCCGCGAGCCTGCAAATATCAGGGATAATATGGCTACGCTCGGCGTTACGACAATGAGTGCCCAGAGCAAGACGGATCCGGGCGGGTATTACACTTACCCTCAGTCACTTGAGCAGTTCCACGTAAGTGACGAAAGGACTGCGGTCGAGATTGACAGGAGGCTGCGTGAACTCGGCAGGGAACCGGTATGGAAAGACTGGGATGCAAGTTTCGACCTGGTCGGCAGAAAGACTGCAAGAGATTGTCAGGCTGAAAGATAAGATTCTTTTAATGATCGACTGGAAGGAAAGGTATTCGAGGCAGATTATGCTGCCCGAACTTGGCGAAGAGGGCCAGAAGCGTCTGCTCGGCTCTTCCGTTCTGGTGGTAGGGACCGGTGGTCTGGGCTCGCCCATTGCGACCTACCTCTGCGCCGCGGGAGTGGGCAGGATAGGTCTCATTGACGCGGACACGGTGAGTGTCAGCAACTTGCAGAGGCAGGTGCTGTACAGCGAGGAAGAAGTCGGGATGAGCAAGGTCGCCTGCGCTGCCAAGAAATTGGGGGTGCTCAACTCCGATGTCAAGATAGAATGTTTTGACTGCCGGCTGGAAAAGGATAATGCGGAGGACATCATCTCCCGATTCGATATTGTGGCGGATGCCTGCGACAATTTTGCGACTCGCTTCCTTGTCAACGACTGCTGCCTGCGACTGGGCAAGCCCTATGTTTACGGAAGCATTCACGGACTGGAAGGTCAGGTCAGCGTGTTCGGCATAGCGGGGAAGGACGGACGGATGCATTCTTACAGAGACCTTTACGACGAAAGCGAGTTGCTTTCCATGCCTGCGCCGACAAAAGAGGTGCTGGGCGTGACTCCTGCCGTGACCGGCAGCGTGGAGGCTCTTCAGGTGCTGCAGGTTCTGGGGCAGTTCGGGGATCCGCTGATCGGCAGGCTCTGGACCGTGGACCTTACGGATATGAGTTCGATGACGGTGGAGATTTAGGCGTATGGAGCTGATAGTCATTACCGGAGAGAGATTCGGGCAGGACAGCTGTCCGGAGGGTCTTCACTTGGGCGGGAGCGAGCAGAAGTTAGTGGAAGAGATGTTCCGCACGGGGCTGCAGCGGCTGCACCTCCGCAAACCGGGAGCAAGCGAAAGGCAGCTAGCAGAGTGGCTGGAGAGAATCGACCCGCAGTATCACAGGCGCATAGTCATCCACGACTGTTTCGAGCTCGCGCGCCGGTACAGGCTCGGCGGAATCCACCTTAACTCCCGCAATCCCGCAGTGCCGGACTGGATCCCGCCGGAGATGACAGTCTCGCGCTCGTGTCACAGTCTGAAAGAGCTCGCCGAGTGGAAGAGCCGCTGTAACTATCTGTTTCTCAGCCCTATATTTAACAGCATCTCGAAGCATGGCTACGGCAGCGGATTCACTGCGGAAGAGCTTGCGGGCAGCGGGCTCATAGACGCAAAGACCGTCGCACTCGGAGGCGTGACCAGTGAAAATCTGTATGTTCTCAAGGGTCTCGGATTCGGCGGTGCGGCGGTCCTCGGTACGGTCTGGAAAAGTCCAGACCCCGTCAGTCAGGTCAGAGCCTTACTATCTTCATTGCAAAGCCTCCACCAGGAGCCATTTTAACGGTAAAGGAAGAATTGTTTCCTGAAACGGTAAACGGAACTTCCTCATACTTGTAGTCGCTTGCACGGCGGTGAGAATTGGCTCCGTCGCGGAAAAGCTGCAGTATGTATTTTCCCGGTTCGAGAACGCTTCCCAGCTGGACATCGACGCTGCGTGGAGTCCAGTCGGTGATTCCTCCGACATACCAGACTCCGGCCTCAGGGCTCTTGCGGGCGGTAATCACATATTCCCCTATCTTTCCGTCAAGCATTCTGGTATCATCCCAGACGGTCGGAACCGCACAGATGAAGTCGGTGCATTGCTGCTCGGCGATATAGTTGGTCGGAGAGTCGCAGAGCATATTCAGAGGCGAATCGAATATCAGATAAAGCGCAAGCTGATGGCAGCGTGTTCCCTGACTCATAGGTTCGGAGTTCACCGGGCGGAAATTTGACTTTGTTGCATTGCGCATCGCTCCCTGGGTATAATCCATAGGGCCAGCCACGGCACGCAGGAATGGCAGACAGGCGTCATAGTGGACCATACTGGTCTTTGTGCCGCCCCATTTGAGGTTTTCAAGCCCAAATACGCCCTCGTTGTTGAGCACGTTAGGCCAGGTGCGGTTGATGCCAGCGCCCTTGTGGGAACCGTGCAGGTCAAGCACGAGATGGTATTTTGCAGCAGTCTCGGCCGCCCTGTAGTTAAACTCGGTCATCTTCTGGTCATCGCGGTTCATAAAGTCAACCTTAAATCCTTTTACGCCCATCCGGGAGTAGTGGCGGCAGACATTTTCCATATCCTTTTCAAATGCGTCAAAGCCGGCCCAGAGTATGATGCCCACGCCATGCTCACCGGCATAGGATATGATATGCTGCAGGTCAATGTCCGGATTGATCTTCATCAGATCCCCTCCGTTTCCGTCTGCCCAGCCGTCATCGAGAATCACATATTCGATACCGTTGGCTGCGGCAAAGTCAATGTAATAGCAATAGGTAGGGGTATTGATTCCCGCCTCAAAATCTACTCCGGCAATGTTCCAGTCGTTCCACCAATCCCAGGCAACCTTTCCGGGCTTGATCCAGGAGAGGTCATCGATGCGGGACGGCTCTGCGAGCAGATAGGTAAGGTCGGAGGAAGCAATCTGAAGCTCAGTGCCGATAAAGAGGATCCTCCAAGGAAACGAGCGTGGTCCTTCAACTGCGGCGATGTAGTCCTCACGCTCGGTCACGATGCGCTCGATGCCGAGGTGGCCGCCGTTGACCTCAGTCCTCGGGACGGTCGGGAAAATGCCCTCCAGACCGTTCCCGTCGCTGTTTCTGACAAGGTACATTCCCGGGTAGGCCTCGAGGTTGGCCTCGCTGATGCAGACCTTGGCGTCCTTGTCGGCAGATGCCATCAGAGGAAGGAATGCAAGATGTCCCCTGTCCATTGCAGAGAGATTCTGCTGTGTGTACGGCCTCTCGAAAGAGTGGTGGAACTGCTTGTCGTATGGTGCGCCCTCCTCAGCCTTGACATAAGGGACATAGACCTTTCCGTCAGAAGGGAAATTTACGGTAAATTGCTCTGCTGCAACATTATAGGCATCCTTGCGAGTGCTTGAAAAGCGATATGCAACGCCATCGTCATATACCCTGAATTCCAGCGCCCAGTCGCCTCTGAACTGCAGTTTGAGAGAATTGTAGTTGTCTTTAACCCTAGTTTTACGGTACAATTCTGCCGGCACCACATTGCTTACCGTTCCCTTGCGGCTGTGCCTGAGCCTGGAGTCTCTGCCCCAGACCGTTCCGTCTGCAAGTGTCATTGACACGGCGGAAGGAAGGACTACGGTTTCGCCTTTGCAGGTTACGCTGTAAGTGATTGATTCTCCGGTTTCTACGTTCAGGACAAGGGAATTGTCGGGCGAAGTGACGGAAAAACTTGCCGCTGAGGCGCAAAGGCTCGCAAGCAAGAAAAGTGCGGAAGTCAGAAATGCTTTCATGTACTGTAGGATTGGTTATTGTTTGTTCGTCATTATTTCAAGATAATCGATGATGTCCTCGCAACAATGAGTATTGGAATTGCGCGCCTGAGCATCCGTCATACGCTGCCTGTACTGCTTGTCATCGCAAAGCCGAAATGCTACAAGCGCCTGCTGCTGAGGGTCTTTGCTGCTGTAGGACATATTATGGTAGTGGAAAAAGAGGGCGTTGCGGTCCTCGACTCCCGGGATAGGCGCAGTGTGCACGAGCGGAATGTTCCTGATGGCGGCCTCGGTGCTGGTAATGCCTCCCGGTTTGCTGAAAAGCACATCGCAGGCATCCATAAGCAGAGGAATCTGGTCAGTATATCCAATCGCACGGAACTGCGGACTGTCGGCGAAACGGCTCGCAAGCGATGAGCGCTGCTCCTCGTTCCTGCCGCAAACGCAGATTACCCTGTCGCGCTCCGAGCACTTTTCCAGGATGCAACTGATGAGCCCTCCCATATTGCCGAATCCCATTGAGCCGCCCATAATCAACATCCAGCGGCCCTCTGTGTCAGGTTCAACCGCGGGTGCGGGGCCTGCCTCGGTCGCAGAGTCTGTGGGAGTCTCCGGACGGTTTGCGAGCAGCCCCGACAACAGTTCGAGCCGCGCCTGCCTGCGGTCGGTACGGTCCAGAAAACGCCGTTCGTCCACCGGGATGCCGAACGGAAGCAGTTTCTCGCGCGGGAGACCTTTCTCGACGAATTCTTCTATAAGATCCTGGTGCGGAATGACATAGGCGTCGAGTTCAGTTTCGGGCAGGAAGGGGATGCAGGTGTAGTCAGTCATCACGAAGAGCACCGGGACCTTCAGGTCGGCGTTGCGCTTGAGAGCGGTCAGGGCCTCGGCCGGGAAGAGATGCGTACAGACGACTGCGTCGTAGCCGCCGCTAATCACATAGTCATACAACTGCTTGGCGTACAACTTGTTGGCCATATAGATAGGCGACTTGAAACTGGAGTCAAAGTCGCTGACGCGCCTGCCTATCTTGTATGCCTTTTCAAACAGCGAGTTCCTGGTGGAATAGATGTAGATGTCAGATACGTTCTTAGAAACGTCGGCGCTGACAAGAGAGAGCGTGTCCTTGACCTCGCTTTCTATGCCTCCTCGGGCATCCATCGCAAGCTTTATCGCCTTGGCGCTGGAGTTGTGGCCTTCGCCCGTGTTGCAGGAGAGAATCAGTATCTTCATATCGCGTTAGATTGATAAAACTGCAAGTGTGTCAATGAGTTCCTTGTCAATAGGTTTGTCCATTTTGATGGCGCGGCTGAACGGGATATAGACTATCTTGTCATTCTGAACTCCGACCATCACGTTGCGCTGGCCCTCATCGAGCGCCACTATGGATGCCACGCCAAGACGGCTTGCAAGGATACGGTCAGCGGCAGATGGGCTTCCTCCACGCTGGAGATGCCCGAGTATGGATACCCTTACCTCGTATTCAGGATGCTCCTTCTTGACCCTGTCAGCGTAATACTGAGCTCCTTTGCCCGCTGCAGGGCTTTCGGAGACGAGGACGATGGAGCTGTTCTTGCTCTTTCTGATTCCCCTGCCTATGAAATTTTCGAGTTGGTCGATGTTGGACTGATCCTCGGGGATGATGGCGGCTTCCGCGCCGCAGGCTATGGCGCTGTTCTGCGCAAGGAAACCCGCATCGCGGCCCATTACCTCGACAAAGAAGATGCGGTCGTGGCTCGTAGCGGTATCGCGTATCTTGTCAACGCATTGAACGATGGTGTTGAGAGCGGTGTCGTAGCCAATGGTATAATCCGTACCGTAGAGGTCGTTGTCAATGGTGCCCGGCAGGCCAATGCAGGTGACGTCATACTCCTTTGCAAATGCCAGGGCGCCGGCAAGTGAGCCGTTTCCGCCTATCACGACAAGCGCATCAATGGAATGCTTCAAGATGTTTTCGTAGGCCTTTGCCCTGCCTTCGGGAGTCATAAACTCCTTGCTTCTTGCACTCTTAAGCAGGGTTCCGCCCCTCTGGATGGTGTTGGACACGCTTTCGGTCGTGAGGTCGATGATTTCGTTCTCGATAAGACCGGCATAGCCGCGACATATTCCCTTGACACTCCAACCCTTGTAAATGGCCGCTCTGGTGACGGCCCTTATGCTTGCGTTCATTCCCGGAGCGTCTCCCCCGGAAGTCAGGACGCCTATGGTCTTTATTTCTTTCATACTGAAAAAGTTTAAAACAGGGGCCGTTGTAGCCCCTTTTTTCCGGACAGTCTTTGCATCAAATGCCGTGCCCGATAGTGTTTCAGGTCAAATTGTCACTTTGCCCGCTTTATTGAAAGCAGCGCATTGAGGGCGATTCCGACTATTGCGGAAACAGCTATTCCCGAAAGCTTGACGCTGCCAATCTGCAGACTTCCCGGTCCGTAAGCGATTCCCACAGCAAGCACAAGGATGAGAGCGGCGACTATCACGTTGCGGTCGTCGGAAAAATCAACCTTGTTCTCTACAATGTTGCGGACACCGACTGCGGCTATCATACCATAGAGAATGAGCGAGACTCCACCTACAGTTGCTGCCGGCATAGTCGATACGAGAGCGGCGAATTTAGGGCAGAATGACAGAATTATTGCAAAATATGCCGCAATCCTTATGACGCGAGGGTCAAAGACGCGGGTGATGTTGAGCACGCCGGTGTTTTCGCCGTAGGTGGTGTTTGCCGGGGCACCGAAAAGCGAGGCGATGGCGGTTGCAAGACCGTCTCCGACAAGGGTGCGCTGCAAGCCCGGATTTTCGATAAAGTCCTCACCTACCGTTGACGAAATTGCACACATATCGCCTATGTGCTCGACCATTGTTGCGAGCGAAATCGGCACTATTGTGAGTATTGCAGACAGCACGAGTCCCCAGTTCGGGTCCTTGAACACGGCAAAGGCTGTGTTTTCCATCTTGAAAGGGAGACCTATCCAGGCAGCTTGCCTGACAGGCTCAAAATCAATGACATTGCTGCCGCAGGCCTGGAAGATGAGCGCAAGCATATACGATGCAAGTACACCTATGATAATCGGGATGATTCTGATCATTCCCTTGCCGAAGATATTGCAGGCAATGATAGCGACCACCGCGGCGAGCGCTATCCACCAGTTGGAACTGCAACTGTTCAGGGCTGAAGAGGAAAGGGTCAGACCAATGGCAATGATGATAGGTCCGGTCACGACAGGAGGGAAGAAGCGCATCACCTTCTTGGATCCGAATGCGGCAAAAAGGGCGGCAAGGATGAAATAAAGGATTCCTGCGCAAAATACTCCTATGCAGGCATAAGGCAGCGAAGCGGCAGCGCTCAGGCCGGACTCGGCGCCCATTGCGACCACGGCGGCATAACCTCCGATGAATGCGAAGGACGAGCCGAGGAATGCCGGTACCCGGAAGCGTGTTACCAAATGAAAAATCAATGTCCCCACACCGGCGAAAAGCAAGGTGGCAGACATTGACAGTCCGGTAATCATAGGGACCAGTACGGTTGCCCCGAACATTGCAAAGAGATGTTGCAGACCGAGAAGGGTCATCCTGCCTCTTCCCAGCTGGCGGGCGTCTCTAATCGCCTCGTTGTCATTGATGTTCATACCTATTTGTCATTAAGGTTTTTGCGCTGTTTTCTGAGCAGAAAGAAGGAAACAATGGCTATTGCTCCCGAACCGAGCAGGTCGAGCATAAGGTCCTGCATCGTGTCCTTGAGGGCTTCGTGTCCGACAAGCGGAACGGAGTTGTCAAAGGTACCCCTGGTGCTGAGGTACTGCTGAGAGTTAAATCCGAACATGTCGTCGGTGACGTATTCCCATATTTCCCAGAATGCTCCCACGGCCAGTGCGAAGCAGACCATCCATATTGCGACAAAAAGCGGAGGAAAGCGTATTTCCTTGCCGTCAACCTTATTGAAGGTATTGATTATCTCGTATGCAAGAATGCCAAGAAGGACCCCTGAGATGCCGTGCTGCATCTTGTCCCACCAGGGGATTTTGCCATAAAGGTCAGCCACGTCGCCCATTATCATCGTGCCGAAACAGAACGCAACGAAGATGATGTCCATCGCCATAGGGACCTTGATGTGGACCATACGGTTGAGTATCCTGGGGATAAAGATCACGACCATCATCACGAAGAGTTCCAGCATCTGGAAAAGCAGTCTGCTGACAGCGGCATCATCTTCCACAAAGAACAGTGACACTGCTCCGGCAACGAACATAACTGCGCAGAGCGTGAAGATTATTTTTGAAAATCTGGTAAGTTTTGGTGTATCGTTTCCCATATCAATATATATTGCAACTATGCAAATATAGTAATCTTCACAAAATTACAAGCAAGCTCCACAGACCATCTTCTGCAAATCAGATCTCCAGCCACTCGTATTCGCCGCCCCAGAGCTCGAGGAAGCGCATAAACATATCGTGGCTCAGGACGACGCTGGCCGAGTTGTCGCAGGGGTGGAAGCTCACGCGGTCGGCGTCGCGAAGGTCGGAGTCAAGGAAGTATTTGACCCTGTGTCCGTTGTCAAAGAGTTCCTTAGGGTCGGCAGTGGATGCAATGTCGATGTCGTTGATAAGTCCGAATGCGCACACCGAGCCGGGACTTACGCCCAGGCACCTTTCCATCCGTTCGGGACTTGCAAAACTGAGCTTGCCCTGATGGAGCAGATGCTCTAAGGAATGAATGTCGAGGTTCTTGTGGCACTCGAAACTGACGAGATAATGCCTATTGCCCTTGTGGTTGCGGAAAAACAGATTCTTGCAATGCGTCGAATCTATGTCCTTCCAGTATGCAAGGGCTTCCTCGATGGTAAAAAGTGGCGGATGATAATGGACCTCGTATCTAATCCCGTGTGCATCCAGCCAGGAGAGGGTTCTGAGTATCTTTTCCGACGGCATATTATCTGCTTTCAGGAGATTCATCCACACTTCCGGCAGCATCAGCACGAGCAGCGGCTGCCTCATCCTTGGACTGGCGACGGCGCCACCTTTCCTTTGCGAGCTGCTGCATATCGACCACGGCGTCACGCTCGTCCACAATTTCATCCCCGAGAAGGGTCTCAATGACATCCTCCATAGTGATGATGCCCTGGAAGGAACCGTATTCGTCAATGACCACTGCAATCTGCTCGTTCTTGTCAATCATCTCGTCCCAAACCTTGCCCATAGGCGTATCGGTAGGGAAACTTTCTATGTCGCGCTTGATTTCGCCCAGAGTCTTGTCAAACTTGTCTTCCGCCATCAGCTGCAGGGCTTCGATGCGGAGAACATAGCCGGTAATGTATTCGTCATTGTCGGCATAGACCGGTATCCTGCTATGATGGAAAAAGCGTCGGTCCTTGTAGAAGCTCTTGATTTTCATGGACTCAGGGGCGGTTGCGGAAACGACTCGCGGAGTCATTGCGTCCACCACCGTAATCTCGTCGATGCTGAGGACATTCTGTATGATATCGTTTTCACCTTCGTCGAGCTCACCCGACTCCTCAGCCACCTCAGCCATGGCGCTGACTTCCTCGCGTGAGACAGCAGCCTCGGCGGACGAAGGAGTAATGACCTTCTGCAGCCACTCCACGCAGATTACAAGAGGATAGAGACAGAATATCAGCACCCTAATGGCTCCGGCAGCGAAGCCCATAAGATGGCGCCAGTGAGTCGTTCCTATGGTCTTGGGGATGATTTCGGATACAACGAGAATGAGTACGGTCATCACGGCGCTCATCACTCCGAACCATTCGTCTCCAAACACGATTCCCGTCTGGCGGCCTACTCCGGCGGCGCCCAGGGTGTTGGCAATAGTATTGAGCGAAAGGATTGCCGCGATAGGCCTGGAAGAATCCTGCTTGAATTTTTTCATCAGCGAGGCCGGCTTGTAGCCTTCCTCTTCACGCATTGTGATAAACGAAATCGGAGTGCTCATCAGCGTCGCTTCCAAAATGGAGCATAGAAAAGAAACAAGAAGCGATCCGAAAAGATATGTCAGCAATAAACCCATAATAGTCTTTTGATGAAGCTAGAACAAAGTCGGATGGCTCTCCTCGAGGCCTTCCATAACCCGTTCCATCGTTGCCTGACGGATGAGTGCCGAGCGGGACTTGACCTTGAAGCGGGAACAGTACTCGTCTATGGCAGCAAGTTCCATCGCGTTGAACAGCACCTTTCGCGGATGCTTGCGCAACATTTGCTCCCGTTGTTTCCTGAGATACTCCGGGTCAACCTTGGCGGCTGCCTTTTTCTTTGATCTAGCCATAATTATCCAGTTCCGGACCAATTCCGGATACCGACCACAAAAGTAATAAATATGTACGGCAAATGAAATACTTACAACTAACTATCTACTACTCACCAGCCTCAATCCCGCCGTAGCGGTCGTACACCGACTTTATCGCGCCGGCAATCTTAAGCACTTCCATAAGCGAGTCCATCTCGAGCCGCCTGCCGATTATCGTGCCCTGCGGCTCAATGCAATAAATTCGCGGGGTGCCTATGACAGAATATTTGAGCGGATAGTCCGAGTCGAGTTCCGGGTCCCACAGATGATGCAGTTTCACGTTTTTGTTGTCCAGCCTGAAACTCCTGCGGAAACGCTTCCACTCGCGCCGGTCCGCACCGCAGTTGATGGCATAGAACTGAAGCCGGAAATCAATGTCTGACAGCGCTGCAGGCAACAATTCTGCCGTCAGCCTGCATTTTGCGCAGGATGTGTCATAAAAAAACAGCACCGAAACCTCGCCTTCCTTCGGAACCGTCTCCTTCCCTCCGCAAGGCTTGCGCAGGGTCAGCCGAGGCGCGTCGCAGCCTATCAGCGACTGGCGGTTGAAGCGCACGAACATCTCCGCATCCATCTTGTCCATCTGCCCCTGGAACTTAACCTTCCCCGGCTCGAACCAATTGTCATACAAATAGATAGCCACCGACTCGTCGCCCATGAGATTGGAGTCGCGGTAGTGGTCGAATATGGAAAGTGCCACCCGCTGCCTCGTCAGCGAGTCGGTGCAGGTCGAAATGAGGAAGTCAACTTCGGAGCACTTGTCCTCCAGCGGTGCAAATTCCAGAACCTTGTAAAAACCCTGCAGGAGACTGTCCAGCCGCGCATAATCCTGCACGCTAGCGGTCTTGACGCTGTCCGTAGCCGCAACCGGATCGGGGGCGAAGCCAACTTCAGACTGACTGACGCCGGCAGAGAGGGCAGCGGGCACAGCGAGCAGGCAGAATAGCGGCAGAATCCGCCGAAAAGCAGCCGCCGTCATAGCTTCACCTCCGGGAGCACAACCCCCTTGGGCAGGAACAGGCTCGTGTCGCCGCGATGCCGGATAAGGTCGCGGACGGCCGACGAAGAGATATGGGCAAATTCTTGCGCGGTAGGTATTATGACGGTTTCGAGGTCGGGTGCGAGCAGGCGGTTGGCATCGGCTATCGCCCTTTCGTTCTCGAAGTCGAGCATATTGCGCACGCCCCTGACTATATGCTTGATACCCAGCGAGTGGCAGAGATCGACGGTGAGACTGTCGTAATCGATTACCGATACCCCATCGAGCTCTTTTATGGCCTGAAGAATGATGTTGCGGCGCTGCTCGTTGTCAAAAAACCCGCGCTTGTCCTGATTGACACCGATGGCGATTACGACTTCGTCAAAGATGGTCAGGGCACGTTTCAGTATATTGAGGTGTCCTGCGGTAAAAGGATCGAAGGAACCCGGAAACAATGCTTTCTTTGTCATGCTTGTGCAAGTTTTAACACAGAATGCAAAGTTACAATGATTCTTTGAAAAACAATCAAGGCGCTGCCGAGAGTGCGGTGTGAATCACGTTGGCATAGGCGGTGTCATCCGCCTGCATTTTGGAGAACACTTCAGGGTTGGCAGTGAAGGCTATGTATCGACTCTGTGTCAACTTGACAACGGAAGCTATCTGAAGTATGGTTGGGGTGGAACGGTTGCAGCCCGCAAGAGCGTTCGTAAAAGAATTCATACTTAAAATGCATCTTATTACTCTCGTGGAGCGGGCGCGGACGCGGGTGTTGCCGCCGAGGACTTCGGGGTAGTTGCGGTACATCCTTTCGGCAATGTCTGGAAGGTGAGCAGATGGATTGACTTGTCGGCGGTTTCGGGGAGGAAGTAACGGCCAATACGGAAGTCGATATTGGCCTTGTGTGCCTGGGAGAGCTGGTAGCGGCGGGGGATGCGGTAGAGTCGGCCATCCTTCAGAAGCCTCGCACCGGTCTGGTGAAACCGGAAAGGGACATTATTTGCGACGCATTGCTCACGAAGGTCCAGAATCCATTGATAATCACAGACTCTCGCATCAACTCCCGATTCACCTCCGGTACTGACCTCCTCGATGTCATCATCCAGATACGGCTCCAGATTCAAAGCGCTGAGCAGAGGGGCGGCTATTATGGACTTGTGCTTGATTGGCAGAGACTTGAATATGGGAAGCCTGTAATCCGCCATCTGCTGATTCTCAACAGTACAGCCAATCAGCACATTGTCATATCCGTCTCCCCAATCCGATGGCATACATCGCTCGAAACGGTGAATCCTCTTGGTAAAGAAATAAAAATACAGATCCTGCCTCTGGCGTATCATCTGCCAACATTCATCCCTCCATTGGTCTGCATCCTCCAGCAAAAAATCAGAAGTAAAACAGGTAAACACCACCTTTCCACCGGGAATCTTGTAGGACTTGTCCCTCTTCCGCTTCACGGGCAGGTTAAAAGCAGCCGTCTTTCTGCATAAACTGCTTGCCACGGAACTGCCGTACATCTCATCCTGCCTGTAAACATAGCAATATTTGCAGCCCGGACTTATCTTAGTGCATCCATGCCAGGGATTCCAGTCCGCATATATGTCCCAGTTCTCGCTCATTGCATTTATAAAGCACTTTGTTTCAATCCTTTAACAAAAGTGCTATACGGATAGAAACGGGATTGACGCTCAAAATTTTCCAAACAAACAAATATAGTACAAAATTCTCTAAGATAAAAAGCAGCACTGCGCTTGCGCGGGAGGAATAATTTTTTGATATTTGCCTTACAGGATAGAGGCCCCGAAAACCTGAAATACTGAACAAAACGATAATGAATATGAAACATTCTCTACTATTGGCGCTTGCTCTTGTAGTCGCGTCCTGCTGCGGTGGCGGAGACGAGAGTATCAGGCAACATCCTCAAATCAAGGAAGTTATGAAGAAACTTGACTTTAGCGAGTCCTATAGGATGATTCTTTGTGTAGGATTTGGCTATCCTGATGAATCACCGGAAGCCAAGGATCGTGACAGCTCCAAATACAGGTTTGTGGAGTTCTGATAATTATGACAACAGCCGTCGATACCGTGCTTTTGCGGTCCTTTCTGCTGGGTCGCAGGGAAGACTCCAACAAGTATGATTACGGTCACGCGCTGCTGATCTGCGGCTGCGAAAAGATGCCTGGAGCAGCTGTGCTTGCGACCGGCGCCGCGCTGCACTCAGGCTGCGGACTCGTAACGCTGCATTCGACCCGTCCACCTGACATTCAGCGATATACCGCTATCGGGGCAGGTCCCGGGCTGGGCAGGGAGAGTTGCAGCGTCGAGGCCCTGCGCCGTTTGCTCGAGTCCTGCCGCCGGCCTATGGTGCTGGATGCCGACGCGCTGAACATCCTGTCCGAACACCGGGAGATGCTCCCGCTCATTCCCCCGGGATCGGTGCTCACCCCTCATGCCGGAGAACTCAAGCGACTGATCGGAAGCGATTCATCCTTGGAAAGCGGGGCGGCGGACCTGGCGGCTCGCCTCGGCTGCGTTCTGGTCGAAAAGGGACCGCATACCCGCATACATTGGAACGGAGACGTATTTATCAAT